>CAJPSI010000017.1 GCA_905373275.1 Candidatus Saccharibacteria bacterium UBA1103
TCGGTAACTTCTTTGAGCCGGTCCGGACGCTTGACCAGATACGTGGCTCCGGTTAGAGCTGTGCTGCCGTTGAGTTGCTGCGCTGTTTCGAAACTAGTGATTAGCCGATTCTCCGCCATCTCGGCCGGCATAATAGTCGGCTTTTCATCCTTACCGTCAAATATACCGACGATCGTGACTGTCACTCGTCGCTCTCCTTTGGCGATCACCATCCGATCACCCGGCTTGAGCTTGTTTTGCCTGGCGAATGCCTCGTGGACTAACGCTACGTTCCGGCTACCGGGCATGATGTGTTTGCCCCGCCTTAAGCGATAGAGTCTACCGGTGAATTCACCCAAGTAGTTACTTCTCTCCACTCCGACCAGCTTAGTCTCCTCGGTCGGTCGGACATCCAGCTGAACTCCCTGGTTAGCCGCCTCAACCAAGTGTTTATCCGGTAGAGCTGCGACCGCTTCCACCCGGTAGTTATGCGCCTTGATCCCTTCGAGCCGACTTACTTTCTGAGCTAGGTCACTTGGCACGATATCTGATGCTCGCCGACTGGTTAGGCTAAAGCCCGCCCTGATACCACCTTCGACGGATTTCCTGAGCTGCTCCATGGTATGCTGTACGGTCAAAGTGCTAACCAGTAGAGTCAGAACCAGAGTCATGATCAGACCGATGACGAGACTGCGCCGGTGCTTACGTCGGACGGCTACTAAAGCTTGCTTGATCATCACACTCCTCCTAGCTTATGTCGGTTAATAGCTTCTTTGGCGTTGACCCGGTGATTGGACGAGAAGCGAATAGTACGGCGATGACGATCACCACTAGCCCCACTCCCCACACCGCTATCAGGTCAGCCGGAGAAGTACCGACGGTTACTTTGTCTAAGGTGCGAGACGAAGTGACCGAATCAGCATCAGCTCCCAGCGAAGCTCCGTTGAGGGATTCGCTCGCCTGGCTCGCGGCAGCTTGCGAAGCCTGCGACACCATCTGATTACCTAGCTGCTGAGCGATTAGCCCGGAAGTAAAGTAGGATGCACCGAAGCTGAGTACAGCTATCATGACCAGCTCGGCTACGTATTGCAAGATGACCTCAGACTGCGATATACCCGTCGCCATCAGCACCCCCGCCTCACGTTTGCGTTCGTTCATCCACAGATATAGCACCATGCCAATCACGGCGATACTGACCAGTGCAGTCGCCCAGAGCATACCATCCACCAGATTATAGACGCCGTTTACCGACTCGGTCACACCGGCCAGCTCCTGACTATTCTTGTTCAGCTGATATTTATTCCAGTCAACTGACAGTTGACGAGCTCGATTCATCACCTCATCAAGCTGCTTACTACCTTTAGTGAAGAAGTTGGCATCTTGGTAAATCTCATTCTGCACTGTATAAGCATTGAGTTGACGAGTCGTCGCTATGTCGGTCAGGAAGATATTCTCAAAGAGCTCCACCTGATAGGCAGCCTCCTTGGGATTCTTGCCGCTAAAGATGCCGACGACCTCGACCTCCACTTCGTCCTTTGACGGGTGCTCATTGTCGGTGTCGTATTGGTTAGCCTTGAGCTTTAGCTTACTACCCAGCTTGAGCTTATTTGCCTTAGCAAAAGCCTGGTGTACCAATATCTTGTGGCTATCTTGCTCAGTGATGTGACGCCCCGCCACCAGTTTGAGTGACCCCGCTCGAAACTTGTTCTCCAACTCTGATTTGTTAACTCCTAGAATTGTTGCCGCATTGCCGAACTGCTTATCCTTCTCGGCATCATAGCCGCTACCGCCATTAGGCAAGGGTACTAGCTTGGTATCTGTGAAGTCCACCGTAGCATTCTGACGCTTGACATAGTCGGTCACCCCCGGCAGTTTCCTGATCTCATCGATAGCTTTACCTGAGACAGTACCCGAGCCACGAGCCGTGCCGGGGTTGGTACGAGGGTTATTTCCCAGGTTAAAGCCGACTTTCAGCGTTTTATCCAGCGACTGCGCCGCCCTGTCCGTCGAATGCTTGATGGCAAAACCGCTGAGCATCACCGTCGCCATACAGAGCAAGATCGCCAGTAAGATCAGTGTTTTGAGCTTTTTCCTGGTGATATACAACCAAGCTCGTCGAATGAATGACATTTTCCTCCTTTCAAATATATCCTGAGCTAATCTAACAGGCATATGTGAAATGAGTATGAAATGACGTGAGTGCTACAGACGATTGACGGTACTTCTGCGATAGAGGCGTAATTATGGAAAATTGATGGTGAAGGCCATGCCCTGCTTCACCGGCGAGAAACCGTATTCCAGCCCCTTAGCTTCTAGCAGCATCTTGACGATGTATAGCCCCACCCCGCTTCCGTCTGACTCCGGCGACACTTGGCGGTCTGTGTGATAAAAGGGGTCAAACACTCGCTGTAACTGTGCCTGAGTAAGTGGCCGACATTCATTGGTTACGGTCAATCTATGTTGACGGCAGGTAACCTTGACCACGCTGCCCGCCTCGCTATAGCGTACGGCATTGGAGATCAGGTTAGAGATGACGTGGTGCATCATGTCATAATTAGCTTTCGTAAAGGTTGGCGCTAGATCCGGCCGGCAGGTGACCCGACGAGCTTTGGCCAACAAGCGATAATCATCGATCACTTCAGCAACGATCTGATCAACCCGCAGCTTCTTCTCGCCCCGCAAAGCGTTCTCAGCCAGACTACCCGCCTTTAAGACGTCGTTGACCATTTTAGTCAGGCGGTCAACCTGCGCCAGCGATTCCGCCAGGTAGCGGTCACGGTCTTGGTATTCGCCGATATTCAGCTGCATGTTCTCCAGCATGATTCGCAGACTGGCTAACGGCGTCTTAAGCTCGTGCGACGTAGCTCTTAGCAGCACCAGCCTCTCTTTCTCCAGCTTGCTAATTCGCTTGTTTTCCTGCTCTAGCGAACGGATCATCTGCCATAGACTCTGATAAAGCTCGTTAATGTTGCGTCCCAGCACACCAATCTCATCGCTACTCTCGACCGAATATTGCACTCCTTTCTCCAGGTGCTGCATCAGCGTAGTGACCTTAGCCATCCGACGAATCGGCTTGGTTATGAATCGGCTGTAGCAGTAGGAAAAAAGCAGTGCCACCAGCAGCGAAGCAGACACCGTATAGGGCAAGGCATGGAGTGTCGCCAGCTTGGCTTGCTTGACCGGCTCAACATTCACCAGCAGTCTGACGCTAAGCTTTCGCCCATCGGCATCCTTTAAGCTGCTCTGCTTTAGGATCACCGAGCGTGGATCAACTGACTGCCCATCGGCGATCTTGACCACATCAACGTCAGCCGACTTGCCCCTATCTGTCACGATATTGATCGTCTGAAATCCTTGGAAATAGTCATCTCGCCCATTAGCCGTCAGAGTGATGTTGACATTCTTAGCGATAGAAAACCTCTGACAGATTTGACGCATCCGGCTAAGTGACTGACCCTTTAACTGCGTCTCCAGCGAAGCTAAGCTCTCCGAAGCTTCTTGCTGCTTTTGGTCGAGGTAAAGCCGGGGCATCAGGATATAGATCAGCAGATGCATCAGTACGATCAACGCTAAAAAGAGCCCCATCGAGACTAAGAAGGTCTTCGGGAAGAGCTTAAGACGCTTCATAGCGATAACCAACCCCCTTAACGGTAACGATACAGTCAAGCCGCAGCTTGTGGCGCAGATTCTTGATATAGACATCTATCACCCGATCAAAAGGCACATCGGCCGCATCGTGCCATAGCCTTTCGATAATCGCTTGACGAGACCAGACGACGCCGGGATTATCCACCAGAAGCTTTAAGAGTCGGACTTCTTTAGGCTTGAGATGAGCGTCGCTGCCGTCATAAAAGCCCTGATACGCCTCGAAATCTACCGTGGCTAAGCCTCGCCGCCATTGATCCTTAGTAGCTGACCTCTGACGTCGCAGTAAAGCTCGAATATGCTTCTCCAGGATTACCAGCGAGAAGGGCTTACTGATATAATCATCCGCCAGTTCGTCGAAGCTGGCGATCTGAGTCGGCTCGTCCTGCAGAGCCGTCAGCATCAATACCGGCACATCGCTCTGCTGACGAATACGACTGAGCACCTCTATGCCGCTAAGACCCGGCAACATGATATCTAAGATCACCACATCCGCCCGGCTATACTTGGCCAGCGCCTCCTCACCATTAGTGGCAACTAATATCGTGAAGCCACGCTGGCGCAGAAACAGCTCCGTACCGTGACGAACCGCCGGCTCGTCCTCGACTAAGAGCAGAGTGCTCGCACTCAGCTAGCTATTACCTCTCTCCGAAGTGTCACCTCGGTATCGTCGATGCGCCTCCTCTGCACCGTACATATGCTTGACACGATCATCCAGCCAGACGATATCCCCCACGACGGGCGGTAGAGCTATCGTCCCGATAGTTCGGGTGACAATACTCCTTGACTGCATTAAGTCACTGATAAAGCGGATAGCATCTCGTTCACTTCTACCGATGCAAGGTCGGTCAGTGATGCCGTCGCCGTTCTGATCCTCCGGAAACGAACCAATCAGCATGGGCTTACCGATCCGCAGACGCCGTCGTCGAATATCCGCCAGCAGCTTCGCCCACTGCAACCGATCTTCACTCTTGATCAAGCCATTGCCATTATTTTTATAGATGATATGAGCCAGCTGCCCCGTCTGCATCGAGTCACGATACTCCCTGGTGACACACTGTAACTCGAAAGGAAGATTATGGTAAAAGCCGGTAATCTTGCCTAAGTGCAACGCCTCGGGCGATCCTACTCGGTGTAAGTCAAGCTGTGACGGGTCAATGTCTATTCCTCTCGCCATCCGGTTGATGAAGTCGTCCGTACCCCGCAGATGAATAGCCGAGGTGCGAGAGGGTGAGGGATACGGTACCAGCTGATTGTCGTCTCGGCACAGCCCCTTGACCATGGCGTTAAATAGTGCCTGTTGGTCCGCCTCGTCCTTGACCACAGCGGTGATACCCAGGATATCCATCGGTATATGTTCGTTAGACCCGCCTTCACGCTCTCGCTGATACATCTTCCACGCCAGTGACCCGCTCGTCTTTAAGCGAAACCGCCAGGACACGTCGATCGGCTGCCCGTCAGCCCGCACCATCGTCGGCGCAGTATCACCGTAGACCGAGTCATTGCCGTCATTGTAACTGACCGGTAAGTTTGGCTTCGGGTCGATATTATCATCACCAAAAAGCTGTTTGGTGATATCGCAAAAGGCGGTCTGAGCATTGTGTGCAACGCTATGATTGCCGTCAAAATCTTGAAAGCGCTCCAGGATGGCGTCAGCCCGCATGATCAGGTCGCCTCGACCACCATAGTTGAGACGCACCTTTTTCGATAGACCATTGAGCGACATGGCTAATGTATCGTAGCCGATCACCTCGGCGACCGGAGCGATAAATTTCTCCGAGTAGAGCACCCGGTCAAAGGTCTTGCGGTTATCATCCTGGTGACTCTGTAGCCAGCGCAGCATCTCGACACCGGAGATGAGCATCGACTCGACGTTGATATCATTCACCATACCATAGAGCACATCAGGCGTTACCAGCTGAGGGTCGGACAGCCATTCTTCCTGCTTTGGTCGGAAATAACAATCATGGCGACTCTGGCCCTCGGTCATAATGCTCTTATAATACAGATCAAGTCGGCGTCGATCCTGCAATAGTCCGGCGATATAGATATTCTCGGGATCATACACCTCGTCAGGCGTCTTACCATCGGCGAAGAAATGGCTTAGAGGTACTCCGCCCGATACCACACCGATATTCCGGTTCTCAGCCAGACCGTCGTTTATATCCTCTACCGTGCCCAACGCCGCCGCCACGTACGCCGACGATGCGAGTTCGTCGCCACAGTAGTTACGAATCATCCGTTGCTGCTGATTGATATCAGACAGCTTGACTCGTTGTTCCATCTCGCCGACGTTCGCTTGGTCGTAATGATCGACATCGCTGATCGAAAAACACCGCTCCAGCGTCGCCCGAGCCTCGGTCGGGATATTGTTGTATGGATAAACGTGAGCGTAGCTCTCAGTATCCATCACCACCTCCTCGGTATTCTCTCTATCTTGATCGTTCGTCTCGGCCGACGAGCCGGCACTCTCATAATTCTTCATAAATCTAACGTCATTATAGCAAACTAAGCTCTAACGAGATATAACAACGCATTAGACGACCTAACTTTCTTGAACCAATCGTCCATAACAACTTAGTAATTGCCGCCAAGTACGACCGACTCCGGCCTGATCATCAAATCTCTGGTAGCCGACCCCGGCGGATATGCCGCAAGCCAGGAAGGTGTCGTCGCCAACATAGATACCGACGTGACTCAAGTTATTCTGCCTATAGGACGCATCAAATGTCCCGGTGAAAAAGACCAGATCACCGGGTTGCGCTTCGTTAGACGGAATGGGCCGGCACTTCTCGTAGATACCGTCGTAAAAAGTGCCGCCAATCTGCCTGCCCGCTACCGGCAGGCGCACTGCTCGCCCCTTGATCTGATTGCGGTAGCAACACCCCAGACGACACATAATAAAATCGATAAAACCCGAGCAGTCAAATGACGTCTCCGGGTCTGAGCCGCTCCAGACATATGGATAGCCGATATATGGCTCGCCAATCTTTAGCATCCGGTCTAACAGTGGGTACTGTCGGCGTAGCTCACCGGACACCTGATAGTGTCGAACGACCGGCAGCGTGGAAGCATTAGGGTAACTAGATACCGGGAATAAATCAGGGCGTGAACCATGGCTACGCATATAGCCGGCGTAATGAGCCAGCTGATCGTGATCCAGGATACTATCTACCGTACAATAAAGATCATAATTCGTCAGCTTAACGCTGAGGTCAAGAAAGCGGTCATCCAGTCGGTCGGTTGATTTGCCTTGGCATTCAGCCTGATATTCATCCGCCACGACCTTGCTAATAGTTAGCGTGTATTGTCGGCGCGGCTGTCGAAGCTCTTTTAGAAGCGCCTGAATATCCGGATCGTCCAGCTGAAAATCCGGCTTAATGGCGCTAGCCATGGCGATCAGCACATAAGGGTCGTGTCCGACCTTATCCAGGCTAAACTTAACATCGTGGTACCTACCGGACTCAGTTTTTAGACGCTCAATCTTCCCCGTCAGTTCTTCCTCGTAATCCTGATAAGCTTGTTCAAGTCCATAAATATCCTTATCGCTGGCCAGGAAACAGGCGTCAGTCGTGCCGGCTGTGATTCGCTTTTCCATCCCACCAATTTTAGCACATCTAAAAGAGGGGCTGACACTCCCGATGCCCGGCCCCTGCTTTTTCAGAGTCAATCAGACAAGCTATAACTCAACCTTAATCCCCGGACCCATGGTAGTAGAGATAGTTACGGACAGTATGTAGCTCCCTTTTAGTGTGGACGGTCGAGCTGACTTGAGACTATTGATCAAAGTCTGAGCGTTCTGCTGCAGCTTGTCTGCACCAAACGAAACCTTGCCGATACCCAAGTGAACGATGCCCTGCTTATCGACTCGATACTCTATCTTACCCGCTTTCGCTTCCTTGACTGCCTGAACCGCATTAGCACTGACCGTACCTGCCTTGGGGTTGGGCATCAACCCTCGTGGACCAAGCAGTCGGGCAAAACGACCTAGCTTCGGCATCAGCTGTGGAGTCGCTACCAGCACATCGAAGTCAAGCTTCTCTTTAGTAAGTAGGTCGATTATAGCCGACTCGCCTGCTATGTCGGCTCCGGCTTGCTTGACCGCCTTCACTTCATCCTCGCCGACCATGGCAGCAACACGAACCGACTTGCCGGTGCCGTTCGGCAAGGTAACTGTGGCTCGGATGTTTTGGTCAGCCTGCTTCGGATCAACACCCAGCCTGACGTGCATCTCCACCGTACTATCAAACTTGGTCACTGCCGTCTCGGTAGCCAGCTTAACCGCTTCAGCCAGGCTGTACAGCTTAGCCTTATCGACCTTCTGAGCGACCTTCTTATAGGCTTTACTCTTGCGCTCCGCCAGAGGACGAGTCTTTGGTGCAGGACCACGCTGAATGTTCGCTTCATTATCACCCTGCGGTGTAGTATCACCGGCCTCCTTGCGAGCTTGACGCTCCGCCTCAGCTTCAGCCTCTTTGACCGATTTCTCACTCCGTTTACCTGCTTTAGCGTAGTGAACCGCCTCTTCGGTAGCCTGATTAGGTTCAGACTCAAGTTTAGAATCATCAGGTTGAGCCTGCTTTACCTGCTCTGCCTCCTTATCGACAGCCTCGCTTGCTTCGTTAACTACCTGCTCTGCTTGATCGGCCACTTCTTTAGCCGACTCACGAGCCTGCTTGATCGCCTCGGTGATCTCAGCGACAGTGTTCTTTTCGCTGACGTCAAGCTTTAGCTCATCGGCTTCCACCAGCAGTTCGCTCTTAGTCTTTGCCATATCTCTCCTTTCGTGGTGTTGACGGCACTTCGCCTCCCACAATTATTAATTTAGTTACTCTTCGACGGTGACACCCATTGATCGGGCTGTACCACAGACGATCTTAGTTGCCGCCTCCAGGTCGTTAGCATTTAGAAACTGCATCTTTGACTTGGCAATTTCCTGCGCCTGCGCCAAGGTAATCTTACCAACCTTATCGGACTGCGGTTTACCCGAGCCTTTTTTGATATGAGCCACTTCCCTGATCATATCGTCAACCGGCTGTCCTAGACACTCCCAGGTAAACTTCTTGCCCTCAAAGACCTTGATATGAACGATCACATCTTTACCCATCATATCCTTGGTCTTCTCGTTAAACGGGTTGATGAAATCCATCATATTGAGCCCCCACTGACCCAGGGTTGAACCAACAGGTGGACCGGCCGTTGCCCGACCCGCCGGGATACGAAGCTTTAGATTGCCTAGTACCTTTTGTTTTGCCATACTTAATATTCCTCTCTCTACATAGAAGTGCGTAACACCAGTATCATACCACAGTTATCCCTACTGCGCCAACATTCAGACCCTTTCCGGGCAGCCTCACTACTTCAGATAGTCACCGACGTAGACAAACTGAGTCTTGGTGTCTGGATTTGTCTGCTCTGCCTCATAAGCATCTTTGTGCAAATGATAGACTATCGACCAAGGAGAGCTATGCCCGACGTCACGATACGACTCCAGTGTGACGAAATCGCCGGTCGCCGGATCGACACTGACCACCAGCCCGGTATGTCCGGCGCCACCATCCGCCTTGTTGACTGATGAATGCATGCCCTTAGCGTACGAGCTAAAGATAGCCGGTGCTTTAGTCGGCGCATCGGTAACTTGGAGATTCTTGTCCTTATTACTGCTGACCAGCCGATCGACCACCTGACCACCATTGCCACCACCATAGACCAAGGTCGTATACTTATCAATATACCAAGAAGGGATGACCGTACAGCCGTTAGAGGCGGTACTTAGAGTGCCAGTCTGACCTTTATACACCCCTGTATCATTAGTGTCTTGAACGAACTTCTTCTGCATCTCCTCAGCATCCTTGTTGCCAGACCCATCCATAGATGAAGCTCCACTGCTACTGCCATCACTACTTCCGCCATCCACCTGCATTTCTTTACAGGCCGTAGTCGAATCATTGTCACTCTCCGCCCCGTGATAGCAGGCGCTTGACACGGTATTGAAGTAGTCCATCGCATAGAGGCGAATCGACTTAAATTCATCCTTGTTTTGCCTGTCTAGACAGAATCTAAAGGCGTCCTTTTCTGACCCTTCGGCAGTATCGGCATAGTTAAACTTAGTGCCGTCGGAATTGTCCATCGGCTTGATTGACCAGTCGCCCTTATCAACATCAGATAATAGGCATCTCTGAACATACTGGACATATTCATTCTCGGTATTTGGTATGGGTGGCGGCGTTTGCAGTAGAGCTATTGCTCGGTCAGAGTTCTTCTCGATACCATAGCCATCATCTGACATAATCTGCCTCATCTCATCAAGACTCCAGGCATAAGTCGGCACGCCATAATCATAGGCGCTAGCTGCATAAGCATTATTGCCCAGCAGCTGATTACTGGCAGTCGCCATAATTGTCGGAGCAGACAACATCGCCTTCAGGGCATTACCCATCGCTAGCCAGATATCCTGCCTGCCGACATTGAGGTGAGCCGCATGCGCCAGCTGGCTCAGCGTTGAGCTGTAGTCGTATGGATCAAACAACCGAGCCAGCAGAGGCTTGCGGCTATGCTTCCAAGCCAGATAGCGACGGTTCTCCAAGTTAAGCTCGATCGCCTGTTTCTCATTCAGCCTCTTGCCACCAGTCAGCATCGCTTGATCATTAGAGAGAAACTTACTGCCAAACATGGCATTTGAACCATGTTCGGTCGGCGTGGCAGATTCTGTTCGCAAGGGATTGCCCAGTAGCCAACCTGAGATCATATTTAACGCCCCGACGACCAGCTCATTCTTTGAGCCCAAATCAAGCGCAGCAGTAAACAGCAATTCCTTTATCTTGCCTTCCAGAAAACCGACTATCGCTCCGGTCACACCGCCGGCCAGAGAGCCAATCACATCAAAGACGGCGCAGATCGCTCCGGTCGCCGTATTAAACTGATTAAAAGCAACCGCCATTATGTCATTGATCGGACCGGGTAGGAAGTTAAAGCCCGGCTTGCCGGCTGTCTTAAGCATACCCTGAGTGCCCGAGTCGTCATTGAGCTTGTCGCTACCAACTATCCCTAGAGTCTTAGCTATCGCCGGACTATCCATGTAGCTACTGTGGATTTTCTTCCCCGTCGGTTTGCCGTCGCTATCTAATTCCGGAATATCGTCCTCCAGCATAGTCTTATTAGCGAGCTCAAACGCTTTCATATTATTGTCATCCGAGCCCGACATCATCTGCGAAGCGTAGCCCATATATAGCCCTGCCTCTTTCTCGGCAGGCAAGACAATATTAGCGTACTTAGCCGGACCAAGCTGCTCCCAGATCCCTTTAATCATACAGAGAAAACCGACGATGAAGGCTACAACGGCAAAACCCGCCGTACCGACACCCAGCGCCTTAAACTTCGAGGAGATAAGCTTATCGAACTTGTCGAGCTTGTTCTTAAGGTTCGTCAGTTTCGACCGGAAGAAGCCACCATTGCCTTGACGAGGTTTCTCACTCTGTTGCTTTACATCATCTATGGCATCACTGGCATTCTTGCCTCTTCCCTCCTGATCGACAGTTGAGTTACCATCGTCGTCCTTGGCGTCCTCGGAGTCCTTATCAACCCCCTTCTTGATTGAGTCATTGGAGACACTGGGGTTAGCAATTTTACCCAACTGGTCGCTAACCCAGTCGGTAAATGCCTTGTAGAGCTTCATCTTGATCTTTTTGATCGGGTGGAGCCAACTAATATAGCCCTCCCGCTTCAGTGCTGCTCTGGTCTCCAGCCAGCCGGATATGCTCCATTTGCCCCGGTCGTCCATACCTCTGATGGCCCGCTTCGCCTCCGAATATGACATCTTGTCCGACAGATGAATCTTATTGCCATCGAGACCAATCTTGTCTTTGTTGACACCAAGCGTCGCCGATAACTCCTCCCTCAGAGCGTCACCGGCATCTTCTAGGTGCTGCGAGTTAATACCAAACGCCTTACCGGCATCTATCTCCATTCCATTCTGTGCTCCGAAATAATTGGAGTTAAAAGTTAAGCCATTTTTCTCAAGGTTAGTAGTAATATTCTTAGCGAATTTACGGTTAAGGAAACCCACCCGAGAGTCTTTGATCCGCCCGGTTATAGCCTTGCCGGCATTCTCGCCGAACTTCCGTACCACTTCTTTCGTCGTCCGTAGCGACCGAGCCGACTGCTGACCGAGAGTAATGCCCATATTAAAGTCCTTGAAGATACCCGCCGCCTGAATCATCTGACCAAGCCCCGATAAGAAAAAGAAGCCCAAGGTAAACAGACCTGATATCACCGTCAGCAGGATGCCATTGCGAGCCGACATCAGGCGAAAAGCCGCACCATGCGCCTTACTACTACGCCCCTTTCCTTCTCGTCCCTTCATACTGCCATCAAACTTCCCCGAGTCAATCGAGGCATCACGCTCCTGCTCGCCCAGGTCACGCTGGGCGGAGTCAGATGGCCGGT
>CAJPSI010000018.1 GCA_905373275.1 Candidatus Saccharibacteria bacterium UBA1103
TCCCTTTATACTCTTCCGGCCTGGTATACTGAGGATACTCCAGCGCATCCAGCTGCGAATAGCTTTCGATCACCGTTGCTTCGTCGCCACCACCAAGTACACCCGGCAACAAGCGGACGATTGAGTCGATCACGATCATGGCCGGCAATTCACCGCCCGTTAGCACATAACGACCCACCGAGATTTTCTCATCCACCAGCCCCTCGACCCTGGCGTCGAAGCCTTCATAGCGCCCGCAGACGATGATGTAATCATCATCGTTCTTCGCATGTAGTTGTGCTCGCTTTTGATCCCAGACCGTCTTAGCCGGTGTCATCAATAACACCTTTGCCCGAGGTAAGATCTGCCTAGCCCGCTCTATCGCCTTAGCCAGCGGCTCGATCATCAGCAACATACCCGCCCCACCGCCGAAGGGCTTATCGTCGACTTGACGCCGAGACCCCAGTCCATAGTCACGTAGATTGATTAGCCGAAACTCCGCCTTTTGGTCTTTCTGTGCCTTCCACATCATCGATGAGCCCAGCACCGGCTCGAACATCTCAGGAAATAGCGTTATTACGACAAACCTTTTCATCATGGCTGATTATAGCATGCACCTGGTGGTTCACACTGAAAAACCGCCCTAATAGATAGGACGGCTTTACAGCACAAATAAATCTCACATTTTAGTTCGCGCACATTTCGAACTGAGGATATTATATATCAAGATCATCGAGGTCTGCAAGGTTCTGGCGAAGCTTATCGGCACGACTAAGTGTCTTTTCCACATCTTCAGTGGCTTTATTTTCCACAGTATCGACAGCCTCGTCGTTTTCTGTTGTAGATGTCGCCTCACCGGCTTCGCCCTGATTGTCTGTGTCAACAATCTTGAGATTATAGCGAGCATCATTCTTCGCTCCGAGTGCTCGCAAGATATTACGCAGGCTCTGAGCCGTCGCTCCTCGACGACCGATTACTCTGCCCAGGTCATCAGGTGCGACACTCAGCTCGAGAAGAACGCCTCGGTCATCTTCAGTTCGCTTGACAGACACCTGATCCGGATGATCTACCAGCTTACCAACCACAAACTCAACAAACTGCTGTTCTATCATATCCGCCTCCTATTTAGCTAGGCTAATTCTAACAAAAACCCCGCTACCATGCAATGAGCGGGGCGACCATCCTTTACCAATGTGTGCTCACTCGGCAGACTGATCCTGTTCGGCCGTCTCAGCCGACTCTGACGGCTCGGCTGCACTGCTATCACTAGCTACAGTTTCCTCGGCCGGTGTCTCGACCGACTCCTCTTTAGGCTGATTGCGACGTAGCTTCTCGGGGTTGCGAATATCTCGCTGCTTGCCCCTGACTGTCTTGACCCACTTCGGCATCGTCATTCCTTCGCCGGTCAAGATGCGTACTACTCGATCGGTTGGCTGGGCACCATGGCTAAGATAGTTCTCGATAGCCTCTTTATCTAGCTGAACCTGCTTGGTGTGTGGATTATATGAGCCAACATAAGCCACTACCTTACCGCTCGACGGATGGCGCAAGACATCTTGCACGATCACCCGGTAAGTAGCGTAGTGGGTTTTACCTTGGCGTTGTAAACGGATTGCGAGCATTTATCTCCTTAACTTAACTGATTACTCTATGACGGATTAGCCATATTCTACTAGAAGTCGCCCCTGTCTTCAATAGCCCGGCAGAACCCATGACCAACTTACCTATTGTGTACAGGATAGATACATGACTGTCCCGGCAAGCAGTTTTAGGCTATTTGGCTGCCTTCCAGCGCTCCAGCTGATCAAATGGATCAGACTTAGGGTCGCTCGGTTCGACCGTAGAATCCGCATCAGTCTCGTCTGAACCCTCCTCCGACTCTGACGTCGACGATTCCTCCTCTGAAGTATCAAGGTCAGCCTCAGCCTCGTCAGCAGTAGTTTGATCGTCATCCTTTTCAGCTTCAGCCTCGTCTTTATCCTCATTAGTATCATCAGAGTCGAGATCGGGCTCACCATCATTCACCTCGGACTCAGGCTCACTCTTGTCCTCATCCACCTGCTCCTGCTTGGTCTGCTTCTCATCAACCGACTCGTCGCCCGTGCCCACATTAGCACCATAGCCGACTCGATTAATCCGAGCCAACTCCGCCATCAGAGCGACATCCTCGCCGGTTGGCAGCTTAGCCCCTTCCGCCTTTAGCTCTTTGATCATAGCCGTTACTTCTTTATCCCGACCGGCCTTATCCAGACTCACGATCGGGTTGTCTGATGTAGTTGGCTTATTACCGCTCTCTACCATCGCTCCTTCGACAACGACAGCTTGCAGCGACTTCCGGATGTCTACCTTTTCCACGTCAGTTCGCACGCCATCTTGGTCGGCTGATTTGACTGTCTCATCGGCCACGAATACTAAAGCATCGTCCGTCGCCGCCGTCAGCTCTGCTCCGCTGGCGCTGGTGGTATGTCCGACGAATCGCTCAGTTTCCTTGATATCCCGCATCGCCTCCGTCACCATCACCCGACCTTTCTCGCTAGACTGCTCTATCTTGGGCTTTGGCTTCAGCAGCTCGGGTGACTGTGGGAGGCCGTTTGTATCGTCACTATCCTGCATCTTTTAATCTTCTCCTGCTTGATTAATTACTACTGGAGTAGATTATATCACACTAGTGAACGATGCCGCTAAATGACATCCATCAAAATAATACCTGGTACGCACAAAAGGACTTGAACCTTCACGAGCATAAGCTCACTAGCACCTGAAGCTAGCGCGTCTACCAATTCCGCCATGTGCGCAAATGCGGGTGTCTCCATCCCGCTCTATAAGGTGCGACCTTTCGGCATTACGTGCTTGATTATATCACACTAGCCGCGCAGATTATACTGGGTCAGCCGACCCAGTGAGTAAGACTTGCGCAGCGCCGACAGGACCTCCTTTCGAGTTATGCCATCGTCCCGCACACCCGGATTCAAGATGCCATAAGGATCAAATGCTTTTTTGACCTGATGATGCAGGTCGGCAACCGCCTTACTCTCCTGATCCTTCGCCCATAGCGACAGTAGCCGCCCCGTCCCGGCACAGCCGGCCAATGAGCCCTCGTAGCTACCGGCGATCTTGCTCAGCTTGTCCATTAGGCGTACGATCACCTGCCTCTGGCCCAGATTCGCTAAGTTAACCAGCGGATAAACAGATATCAGCCCCGACCCGAAGTTGCACCACATACCAGCTTGCAGATGATTGCTATCCAGAGCACCTCGCACTTCTCGCATAACATCAGCCAGATCGTTGACCGGGATGGATAGCTCGGTCACCAGCGGGATGGCTGTCGTGCCGCCATCACTGTAATTAGTGATCGCCGAGACACAGTTGTAGACAGCCATCATCTTATCTACGTCGTCCGGCTCGATGGCGATATTGGCGTCGACCACCCCCGCTTGCTCCATTATCTTGGCGATCTTGCGCAACTTGCGGCTGCTATGCTTGTCATCAAACTCGATGAACATCAGCGAAGCAGGCAGCCCCTTAGTGATACTGCTCCACGGCTGATAGCCGGTAATTTCGTGTACTAATGACAAGGTATCGCCGTCTACCACCTCGACCATCGCCGGCTCCAGCTCAAGGATTAAGTTAGCCAAGTCAGTCGCATTAACATCATCGCCCAGCGCCGCCACCACCAAGGTGTCGTCCATCGGCGTATCGATCAGACGCAAGATCGCCTGCGTCACTATCCCCAGTGTCCCCTGCGAGCCTACCAGGAGTGGCGTCAGGTCGAAGCTACCGTCTTTACCTCGCACCTGATCTAGAGCATAGCCACCATCAAGCACTCGACGATCAGCAATCTCTTGCACTACCTCCGGATTGTCTTCTATCAGGCTATCCACCGAACGATAGATATCTCCCTCCAGTGTCTGTAGCCCCTTTTTCTCGCTCAGCTCACGTCTAGTCAGCCGCCCGGTCTGAACGATCTCACCATTAGCCAGGACAACCTCCAGCTTATCCACCCAGTCTCGCATCGAACCGTACTTGGCGAACTGTCGCCCCGGGGCGTTAGTAGCAATCATCCCGCCGATAGTCGACACACGACTGTAGCCACTGGATATTGGTAAGGTCAGCCCTTGAGTAGCAACGGCTTGATTAAGCGCATCCAGCTCCAGTCCCGGCTGGACTCGAATCATCCGATACTTGAGGTCAAACTCCATGATCTGCGACATGTGAGCCGGGAAAGATATCGCCACTCCCCGACCAATCGCCGCCCCCGTCACGTCCGTACCGTTACCCCGTGGCGTAATCGGCAGCACCTGGCCCCGCTCGGCAAGACGCCAGGCAAAACGAGCGACCTTGCGCACGTCATCAGCTATCCTCGGATACGCCACCAGATTAGGCGTCAGCGACAAGACACTCCCATCAGTCGCAAATTGCTTCCTTACGTTATCCGTCGCCACCACATCACCGGTAATGTGCTCATTCAGATAATCAGTGATCTTGCTCATGCTAAGAGTATAGCACACAAATCATCCCTCTATTCCGAAACCGACTCGGTAGCAGGTGTAACGAAAAATAATATCTTTGGTGCGGATGAAAGGACTTGAACCTTCACGCCGTGAGGCACATGCTCCTAAGGCATGCGTGTCTACCAATTCCACCACATCCGCATATGGCTTGTCATGGAAACCTATCTAGATTATAGCACATCATTCTTGTAATCCTATTTACCATCACCATCGCTCTACGCAATCTATTTACTATAGTAAATAGATTGCACATACCCCCTCCCTTTTTAACCTATTTTGTCAATAGTACCTTCTGAGACCGGGCGACATCTCAAAAGGCAGAGCTCTGATCGTCGAAGAGCCTCAGATAGCCATATACACCACGTGCATAGCCGGGAGTGCCAATCTATACACTAAGTGACTATGGCTATTGCCATGGCTATGCACTCGGTGTATACTCGCATTATGAACGCACAATATGTTCTACTTAGCTTCCTCGCCGATGAGTCAAACTACGGCTACGAGCTAAAGAAAAAATATGATAGCTACTTTGGCAAAGATAAGCCCATATTACCCGGGCAAATCTATTCGTCATTAGCTAGACTAAAAAGAGATAATAAGATAAAGGAGGTATCTGACACTGGCAATTCCGGTTCCAGCGGTCCCGACCGCATTCGCTACGAGATAACTGACCTGGGTAAAGAGCAACTAAAGAGGTGGCTAGCCTCACCGGAAGAGCCGGCACCCCAGCTTCAGGCAACTATGTATGTCAAGACGGTTCTCGCTATATTAATGGACGGTGATGCCGCTCCATACCTGGACAACCAACGTCGTGCCCACATTCAGAAGATGCGATCGCTGACCGACGAACGACGTAACAGCAACCTGTCTGACATGCTTCTGATAGATCATGCTCTCTACCACCTAGAGGCAGACTTGCGCTGGATTGAGCTAACTATCTCACGTCTAACGAAATTAAAGGAGGAACTATCACATGGACGATCCGATCATTAGTGCCAAGAATATCAAAAAGTCGTTTGGACAGACACACGCCTTGCGTGGCATCAGCCTAGATATTCAGCCCGGCGAAATACTCGCTATCATGGGTCCGAGCGGCTCAGGCAAATCAACTTTACTACATAGCCTAGCCGCCATCACCAAGATAGATAGTGGCGAAGTCTTTTTTGACGGCAAACGTATCGACAAGCTGAGCGACGACAAGCGAAGTAAGCTGCGTCGCACTAACTTTGGCTTCATCTTTCAGTTTGGTCAGCTCGTACCGGAGCTAACCTCACTCGACAACATCGCCCTGCCACTACTGCTTAACGGTGTCAAACGCAGAGAGGCTTATGAACGGGCTCAGAAATGGCTCAACCGAGTTGAGCTGGGTAGCAAAAGCAATAATATGCTCGGCGAACTCTCGGGTGGACAAATGCAACGCATCGCCGTAGCTAGAGCTATGGTGATTAGCCCCAAGGTGCTCTTCGCCGATGAGCCGACCGGCTCGCTTGACTCACTCAATTCAGAGAAGGTCATGGAGCTATTCATCAGTACCGCTCGCTCACACGGCACCACGGTAGTAATGGTCACTCACGAACCGACTATTGCCGCCTACGCCGATAGAGAAGTGACTGTTCGTGATGGGCAAATCTCCGGCGCCCTACCGGGTGACGCTCACTCCACCAGCCACATTCAGATCGGAGACAGAAAATGAGTATCAGCTGGACCTTACTCAAGAAATCAGGGCGACAGTCCTTTGCCCGACTCGGACTAACCGCCGTCGCCATCGCCATCGGCGTGATGCTGATCAGCTATTTCACCGCAGGGGTCAATGGACTCCTCGGTCTTGGTCACCGCACTAACCATCTATCAAGGCTAGTGGGAGTGAAACAAGAGCCGATACCCGGCGTCAAACCGGCCAGAATTAACCGCCCCTACCGAGGTAATATCACCGACTGGCACGGTCGATCAATCGAACAACTCAAGATATACAGTACTGCCGAGACATTCAAGTTCCCCGAGCTAAAAGTGATGCAACCGGGAGAATACTACCTATCTCCAGCTCTTAAAAAGGTCATCGATGAACACCCGACTGACGATATCTTGGCTCGTTTTGGGCGATTTAATAAATATCTCGGCACCGTACCTGAGAAATACCTGACCACACCTGACTCCCTATTGATAATTAGCGGAGTCGATACCAAAGAAGTCAAAGAGCACGAGGAGCGCTACAGCAAGATATATCGCAGTGGATTTGATGACGATGGCACATCCTACGACGCCGCCTCAATCGTCGTCCTCAGCGTCGGCGGAGCGATCTTACTCTTCCCCATCATCGTCTTCGTCTCGGTAGCCACTCAACTAGGCGCTACTCAGCGAGAAAAGCGCTACGCCGCCCTGCGTCTGATCGGCGCTACTAAGCGACAAGTTAATCGTGTCCTAATCCTGGAGTCACTATTAGCTTCGGCTGTCGGTATTGCGATCGGATTCATCGGCTTCTGGTCGCTCCAAGCGCCGCTACTCAACTTCCGTATCGATGGCGAACGAATGTGGCCGAGCGACATGCAGCCGAGCGTCTTACAGCACCTTGTTATCATCGCTCTGACCTTGGGCTTGACTGCTTTCATTAATTGGCGACGGATGCGCCGAGCTCAGATCTCACCCTTGGGCGTATCGCACACCCTGGAGAAGGTTAAGAAGCTGCGTATTTGGCGAGTGATTATCCTGGCAATCGGTCTTGGCCTATTCGCCTGGCTATCGACCAAAGATGGCCGACAGTGGATCAGAAAGGATAGTTCCGGCGCAGCATCTTCGCTAGTCTTCGTCGGGGCTTTCTTAACGATCATGCTTGGCTTAGTCCTATCCGGTAGCTGGCTAACCAATAAGATCGCTCTGCTCTGCGTCCGCTTGTCAGACAACGCTTCCGTCCTGATCGCCGGTAAGCGTACAGCGGTACACTCCAGAGCTATCTTTCGTAGCGTCTGTGGCGTAGTCCTAGCCCTCTTCGCCGGAAGCTTTTACCTGACTTCCGTCAGCGGAATGGAGAGGCTGAGCTTCCAGACCATCAAGGACAATGGCTACTCTCAACTGAGAGACAACACCGTGATAATCACTAGCGAAGCCCTGCCCGACCAATTCGCCGGGCGACTCGCCAAACTACCTTACATATCATCTGTTGCCACCTTCTACTCACTCGAGGATGAGGCGGGTACCGATGCCGTTCGTTGCCGAGACCTGGCAAAGTATACCGACAAGACATGTCCGGCAGGCGCCAAGCCCGACCAATTCGCCTCGATCAACTTCATGAAGCCGGTGGTCAAGCAAGTACCCCTGGCAAAGAGTGTCGACACCACTAAGACTAAACAATACCTGGCCACCATTACCGCACAGGATCATATCGAGGAGTTGCGTACTTTCGTAGTGGTCAATACCGGTACTGACGGTGATGATACCAGCTACATCACTAGTGGGCACATATCCAAACAACCCCACATCAACCCGACCATTAAGTCGCTGGCCGGACTCGCTTACGCCGGCATCGGTGTAACATTGTTCGTCGCCATTGCCAGCCTGATCGTCTCGACTATCGGCGGATTGATTGAGCGACGACGCTCACTCTATACCTTGCGCCTGAGCGGTATGAGGTTAGTACAGCTGAAGCGTCTGATCATGATCGAATCGGTCACCCCACTTCTGCTGACCTCGATCGTCTCCTGCATCATCGGCGTCTGGACGGGCTCGGTCTTCATCGGGATATACTCGACCACACTTCACCCCACCTTGACCCCAACCTATTTCAGTATCGTCGGTGGAGGTCTACTGGTCGCCATCGTCGGCATCTATCTACTCCTGCCCATGGTGGATCAACTTACCCGAGCTGACGCTAACCAGACAGAGTAGGCGAAACGACACAGTCGTACTATGGGCTAATGATTTAACATTAGCCCATAGCGATCATGTATAATAGCCCTATGAAGATAACTAGCCCAGCCTTTGATAACGACACCAAAATACCGGTAGAATACTCTCACCTGAGGGGTAATACTCGCCCGCCCTTGGCGATATCCGATGCTCCTCCCACAGCCAAGAGTCTGGTCGTCATCTGTCACGACCCGGACGCACCACTTCTCGGTGGCTTTTACCACTGGACGGCTTGGAATATCCCGCCCGACACTACTCAGATAAATAGCGACACCTTACCGGATCAAGTAGTCGAAGGCGTCACCAGTTGGGGCGAGCCTGGCTGGAATGGACCGCAGCCACCATTCGGCACTCATCGTTACCAATTTCATCTCTACGCCCTGACCGACTGGCTGGATTTACCCGCCAATACAACACCGAGGCGACTAAAGAAAGCGATCAAAGATATCACTCTCGACCACGCCGTCTTGACCGGACTATTCGCCGCCGCAGATAAGAAAGGCTAACGGCACCGCCATGACTCCGCTTTGTCACACCTAGCTACATCAGTTTTCCAGCTTAGTGATGACAGATTCCAGGCTACTTACCGGAGCCAGATACGGAGCGCCAATCTCGTCGAAGTGCCGACGAGCAGATGTAATCTTACCTTGCTCACTGTCACTTAAATGATTATCTCGCAGATCATCCGAGCCCTTAGTCTCAGCTACGAAGTAGACCACCTTGTCGCCACCAAAAGCAACCGCCCAGTCCGGATTGTATTGACCGACCGGCGTGTCAATCTTAAACCAGCTCGGCAGCTTGACGTAGAACTTCACGTCAGCATTTTCCTCGAGCGACTTCATAAAGTTGTGCTCAATCTCTGAGTCAACCGCCACATAATCATAGATTGTTTTGTCCACATCAGCCACAGCCACCGCTCCACTCTTCATGATAGTGTCATACAGGTATGTCTCCAGCTCGTAATTCTCAAATAGCATCATATCGTAGGATTGTCCCGTCTTATGGTATTTGACACCGTCTACCGCCAGCCGTCGCTTAGTTCGGTTGATCGTTCGGCTAGTCTCGTCAATAACTTGCTGCGGATTGACCACCAATCGGTCGAACATCTGCGCCCGATCAAGTATGTCGAAGATCACCCGGCGAGTCATCTGCGTCCGGCGCTGAATTGCCGATAGTAGATTTGGCACTCTTGACTTCACCTGACGCACCGCATAGGTGCTAAACCCAACCTCACGCACCATAAAGCCATCGTTGCCATCCATGGCGTCAATACGAGTCTTGGTCTCGGCAATATGCGGTCGGCTAATGGTGACTTGCGTCAGTTCATTGGCTGCCTCTGCGACTAGCTTGTTCAGATCAATTGCCACTCGATAAGTCGTTTTGTGCTTAATCTTGTCCCACAGCTCCTTGAAAGTAGGATCAAGCGCCCGTGATTTCTGAAACCTGACAACTCGTCGATTGTCACGATTCTTGATCCGTCCACCGAAGTGGATGCCGGTCTCTTCCTCAATCTCCGTCTGAAGCTTACGGCTAAACTCTGCATAACTCTCATTAGCCACTACCGTTAGTACGTTGATGCTATCATCATGCACTCGTTGTCCATCAATATCAACCGGCAGGCGCAACCCTCGCCCGATCTCTTGGCGCTTTTTCATTTGACTCGACGTTTCATTAAGCGTGCAGATCTGAAACACATTAGGATTATCCCAGCCCTCACGCAGTGCCGAGTGGCTAAAGATAAACCGTAACGGCTTGCCGGTATCCAGTAGCCTTTCCTTATCCTTCATGATCAAGTTATACGCCGTATCATCATCCTTAGTGCGCCCACCCTCACCCTTAGTGTCACGAGAGTCCTTCCACTGACCGCTCTTATCCGCCGCGAAGTAGCCATCGTGCACCTCACTCGCCGACAAACCGTCCATCACACCGGCATATTTTGGTTTAGACGCCACCTTGGCGTACGCCTCCTCAAACCACTTGGCGAATTTACCTTTCTGGGCGCCATTCGCCGTATATTCACGATAGTTCATGACTTTATCGATAAAGAATAGGCTCAGCACTTTGACGCTATTCCCCAGTCGGCGCTGTTTATCAAAGTGATCGTCAATCGTCAGTTCAATCTGTCGCTTGATGATGTCATCATGCAGACTTTCATCACGCTGACCAACGTACACTACTTTGCCATTACTAAACTCGACACAATCATCGCCGTGATTGATCGACTCGACATAGTAGCCGGCATAGACCGAACGCCCTGTCTTCGCCTCCAGGTCATCACCCGGAAAGGCCTTGATGATCTTGCGCTGCAAGCCATACTCATCACTCGCATCCACCTCTATCTTGGCGAATGAGCGAGTCTTCGACTGACGCTCCAGTGACAACACATTGATATACGCATCATTATAATTATCCTCACTCTGGACACTATGCACCTCGATCTTCTTAACTAAGCCCTTGTCATAGGCATCGACCGGAGTCAGCCGGTAAAGCAAATTGTATAGATGCTTGTGCGTGGCGCTATAGCGCAACGTGCACAGCGGATTAAGACTGGCAATAGCATTCCGCCGTATGTCCGTCTCCATATTCTGCGGCTCATCGAGAATAACTACCGGGTGAGTAGCCTTGATGAAATCGAGCGGCCGACCATAGTCACTCTGCCGATTCATCACATTCTGCGCCTTAGCGAAGCTATCAATGGTAATCACCATGATCTGCAGCGTATCGTTCGCGGCAAACTCACGAGCTTGACCGGTCTTCTTGCTGTCCCAGACGTAGTAATCCATCTCCGGCTTACTATAAAGATCGGCGAAGTGCTCTCTGGTGATCGCCAAATTCTTCAGCACACCTTCACGAATCGCCACGCTCGGCACCACGATGATAAACTTCTTCCAGCCATAGTGCTGATGCAATTCATGAATCGTCCGCAGATATACGTACGTTTTTCCGGTACCGGTCTCCATCTCGATGGAGAAGTTCATACCACGCAGGAACTTCTCGTCATAGATAACGTCTGTAGAGCGATGGTTCGTGACTATTGCTCGACCAGCCGTCTCGGCTGACGGGATACCATTTCTTTCCTGCACCAATCTCGTATTCATAACGATCTGATCTTCACTGAGCATCAGAGTATTTCCTCTCACACCGGCAGTCTCCAGACTCAGCTGTTGTCCCTTGATTCCGAGCGGTAATTGCCCGGGGATATTTATACCATTGATAGTATTCGGTTGCCCCTTAAAAATATCCACAACCACCCGGATAGCATCAAGTTGATACTGCTGATTAGGGTCAAATCTTAGTTTCATAAAGCTAATCAAACACCCTTCCTGCGTCCTTTAAAGATCCTCTATCGGCTATCTCCGTAGTAGCTTTTTCACCAGTTAGCATACCCATTAGACCTAGAAATGCTTGCTTCATATCGGTCCAGTCAGGTGATTTGATTTCTACAGTATCACCTTTTTTGTAGTTTTTTATATTCGCATTCAAAGCCTTAGTACTATTAATAAACTTTTTATCAACCACGCCACCCTTATGTACCAGTAAGTGTCTTATCTCAAGATAAAAGCATAGCTTCTTCCGAAGATCACTTTCTAGTTCAATTTCTATATTAAAATAGTTTTTAAAATTATTC
>CAJPSI010000019.1 GCA_905373275.1 Candidatus Saccharibacteria bacterium UBA1103
TCCACCATCATAATCGTTCTGATTATAACATGGCTGATGTCGCCTCTGGCTACAACCAACCACATTCCAACCCAAAAGTTGACACATCCGCATATCATACCTTTATAATCCGAGAGCTACGGAGCTTAGCTAGCCCCTACCTCAGGTTACGACCTGGGGGCTATTTAACTTGAAGTTATTAGTTATCAAAGAAAACACCCCGGTACTCGTAAGCACCGGGGCCAACACTACCACTGAGCCGACCTCCAATCTCTCTCGGCGCAACCCATTAGGTCGCACCCCCTTTTAGCTTTCTTAAATAGCCACCCCCTACGGGATAGCTCTTTTCTAAAGATCTTAATCGCCTGATTCACCTCCTTTTTGGTCGGCGGACGATCACCCCCAACATAGCAAATGTCAAGAACGACAGTTTTTAATCCTCGCTTGGATTTAGTCCAGAGGGAGAATTTTGTCTCCGGGTGATATAGATCACCCCCTTTGATCCAGAAGTCCTGGATCATGCCAGATCGACCTCCCCTGAAACTTTCCGTCCCTCCTTCCAACAACAGAAATTCAACTGTGTTGAACTTTTTAATTTCACCAAACAACAGCTCGGCCATGATGGCCTCCCTTCTGTAGCCATAGGCTACATCAGTCGCCGCACGGCTTTTCCGTGCAGTCGGTCAAGCCTACCTAGCACTGATCACTAGTTAAGATCAACCGACCGCACAGAATATGAGGATGTCCGGGGATAGAGAGTGACAGGCGCAGGCTGACCAGCATATCAGCAGGCATTCAGGATTGGCTCGTCACACAGTGTAGCTAAAGGTACGAAGCAATTTGCTCACAACTATATTTTCATCATAATACACCGGAATTGCAAGCATAAGCAGCTAGAACCGGCTTCTCTTAGGTTGATACCTTAACTACAACAATTTGTCTTAAGACTTCGAGTGGCGTTAATTTAGACCTCACCTTGACTGGTTACGCTTATTATGTTACTATGATACACGCAGAACTTAACAGTGAGGTATCCATGTATAATCATATCAATGTCCACAATCAGCCAACGGCTGAGATAAACGCCATCACCCATACACCGCCCCATCACGCCGATGAGGTCTTCGCCACAGCTATGCTGGCTATGGTGTCTAACGTTGAGTTGCTCCGCACTCGTAACCCTAAGCAGATTGAGAATAATCCCAATGCTATCGTCTACGACGTCGGAGGCAAGTACGACCCCGAGTCAAAGCGGTTTGACCATCACCAGAGGGATTTCGCTGAGACTCGACCGGATGGTACGCCGTACTCTTCAGCCGGATTAATCTGGCGGGAATATGGCTCAGATATCGTCAAGAAATTGGGCGAAGACCAACAGATTGGCGATGACGAAGAGATTGTCGCTAAGACTGTCGAACACGTTGACAATGACCTGATCAAGGATATCGACGCCCGGGATAATGGACATGCCGGTACCGTAGAAGGAGCATCAATCTCATCTATCATCGGCAACTACAATACTCGCTGGGATGTCGACGAAGACCCCAACGAGGAGTTTCTCAAGGCGTGCGAGCTTGCCGGCAACATCCTGGAGCGTGAGACTCTGATAGCAATCTCACGCTATCGTGGTCGCAAGATCGTCGCTGACCGAATCAAACAAACCTCCGGCAAAGTCTTGGTGCTGGATCAATTTGTCGGCGGCTGGGTGCAAGAGGTACTGGATTCCGGCGAAGATAATGCCGATGACTTGCTATACGGCGTCTTCCCGGCACGAGATGGCAATTGGAATATCCAGGCTCTGCCACCTAGCAAAGACGAGATGACTAAGCAGCGTAAGCCATTCCCCACAGCCTGGCGAGGACTCAATGGTCAAGAATTGAGCGAGGCCTCCGGCGTGGATAATGCCGTATTCTGCCATAAGGGCGGCTTCTTCGCCGTGGCTAAGACCAAGGAAGATGCGCTGAAGATGGCTAACTTATCAGCTGAAGCTGAAGCTGAGGACGAATAGCTCACCCAAGCTTAAAACATCAAAAAAGAGGTCGCTAGCGACCTCTTTAGTTGTTCATACGCTTGATCTCAGGAGCGATTTTACCAGCTGGCTAGAACTTATTTTTCCGATAACGCTTAAAATTAAAAACGTATAGATGCGCTGTCTGCTCGCTAAAAGTGAGCAAAAGTTTTTATTGAGTACTTCATTTTATTTCTCCTTATTTAATAAATAATTGACTAATTGTTGTTTTGCGTCGCCCCAATATTTATTAGCCTCTTCATAATTCTCATCGCGAATAGCACTAATCGTTCGAGTCTCTCCGTCTGGAATGAAAAACTTATCAACCCAGCGACTGCTTTTACCAGATTCTTCCATAGCTATCGTTCCGTCGCTTCCCCCAATGAATACTTTTGGTTCTTGTCCGGGTTCACAATATGCCCAACAATGCTCGATCCTCGCCTTACGATTAGTCTCATCTTTTAACATATGTAAAAATTTTTCTATGCCAATTTGTTTGTCGAAATATTTACTATAAGGACCAGGCAGTCCGCCAAGTGTATCTGCATAAAACCCAGCATCTGATTTTACTACTGCTTTACCTAGCCGCTCGGCTGCATCCTTAACTGTGTAAGCAACCACTTCAGCACAGGTTTCAGCCTGTATTTCAACTGGTTCAAAATCTGGGTTAAGTATTTCGACTTTAAGACCATGCTTTTTCTCAAAAAACTCCTTCGCCTCGTGCATCTTATCCGGGTTTGATGTTAGATAAATCATTTTCTCTCCTTTCTTTATCTAGTTTTTTCAACTACTTCATATTTTACTATTATGAATATCCGCAACCAAGGCTTTCATTATTAACCACTTCAATAGCCTAGGACTACCTAGCTACAGTGAGACAAAGCTAACCACTTAAACCAAATAGAGCGCTAAGGGGAGTTAGAGCCCTATGAGTACTGAGCTAGGGGTTGTGCAACAAGGCCTTCTGGCGTAAGTATGGCGAAGCTGCCGCTAAGGAGTTGATATAGGCACGAAGCAAAAGATCTAATTGGAATATGGTATAGTAGACAGCGGCAACAACGTTGTCTACTGGCGAGACAAGGATGGAACTGTCATAATAGACAGTGATTCTGACAACCCAATTAGGTACTAGCTACAAAACCTTTTCAACACCATGGATTGCCCGTTGTTCAAAAATTGACGGGCAATCCTCTAACAACACCACATACTAGTAATTTATGGACAAAGAGATATTAGACATAGTCGTTACTAATTTCTTCCCCGAAGCTAACTCAATTGATTATAGGGGTCGCTTTGATTACGACTACCAGCACGCTTACTTGGTCGAGGTTATGGCTAAGCAAGCCAGACGGCCAATCAAGGCCGTGCTCTTCGTCAACGGCATGAGCGGCAAATACACCGAGGACGAGGCGATTATGGAGTTGACAGATGGCCTTGATTCGCGAGGTTGGTTTTCGGCCGACGGAAGCGGTGAGCTACTCGCCGATAGCAGCGATCCCCGAAGCGAGTTTCGGTTGCCAGTCCGCTATGGCTATGACGCGTATTTCACCATGGCTTTAATAACTCGATAACAAATAATCAGAGGTCGGCGTAGCATCCAAGACAAAGACCCCTGCCAGCAGGGGCAAATATCTTACTTATGGTGTGCCCGATACGATTTGAACGTACGACCTTCAGTTCCGCAAACTGACGCTCTATTCAGCTGAGCTAGGGGGGTGTACAACAAGGCCAAAGTGTGAGCGAACTTACTTGCACGGATGGCACGGCTTAAGCTAAACTAATAACTAATCGTCCGCGTCCGATGATACGGTTTATCGTTAGGCGATTTAATTTGTCCTCGTCGCCAAAGCAGATTATCTACCTGAAGCGCATTGGTGGACTTACCGCTCTTCTTCAAATGACGTACAATCAGTTCAACTGCCCAAATAGTCATAGCGCGGATTTCAATCTCCTCGCTACTACCAGCTTTAATCTCAATAAAATTATCGACCTTGCGAGATAGATCTTCTCTATATTTCAGTATGCCATATTTCCTTAACATCTGCGGTACTTTATAGTCCGCCAAGGCCGTCAGCTCATCTATTCGCGAGATATCATGGTTACTGACGCCTTGCTGTTCCAATCCGTGCAGGTATGCTGGCACCAGTTGCGCGCGTTTATAAAACTGAACCATCTTCCCTTTATAGTTCTCTTCATCGTTAAACACACTTGGTATTTCATCCACTAAATTCTCTACAAGCGTAACCGCATCCCAACCAGACTCGTCCACAATTGCCATAAACGAACCATCGTACCGCTTTGACACATAATGGCCCAGTGCTTGAAGCATCTCTAGCCGCTCAGAAAATAGCGGGATTTCGCTATTCCCCTTGAGAATATCGCCAAGATCCGACTCGGATATTGAACGAAGATAATCAGCGGATAGCAAATCATGCCCAGATTTAATTGCGCGCCGCATAGCTTTTTGCATGCCGACACTGCCATCATATTCTTTGTCGTCAACATAAACCTTCCACTTTGGCTCGCCCCAAAATGAAAAGTTGATGGCATTATAAACAAATCCGTACGCAATACTCTGCTCAAGCGAAAAGCTTTCGTCTATCTTGAACAAGTATTGGGGCTTATCAAGCTCATTAAGCTGAATCGTATCAACAAAAGTTTTAATTGCCCGTTCGTCAACCGAGACGGCGGCGCTTTCTTTAACTACTATGTCTATTGAGTGCAAAATTCTTTTCATTACCAAATGCAAGAGTGATTACGTGCCAATTTGCCGATAGACCCAAAATGGAGCCGTCTACCAGGCTTGAACTGGTGACCTCATCCTTACCATGGATGCGCTCTACCAACTGAGCTAAGACGGCACCTCGGATGGTGCTGGGGGAGGGATTCGAACCCCCGAACCCGCAAGGGAGCAGATTTACAGTCTGCCGTGTTTAACCACTTCACTACCCCAGCATATCACTGCTTGGAGCCGATTCTCGGATTCGAACCGAGGACCTGATGCTTACAAAGCAACTGCTCTAACCAGCTGAGCTAAATCGGCGACATTTTGATTCTATCAGACTTAGTAGACAGGGGCAAGAAGCCGTGGTGAACTAGATATTGATCCGACTACGCTGCTTAATCCTGGTTCGGTCACCTTTTTCGCTCATCCGACTGGCAATTCGACGCAGCTTTTCCGCCCGCTCTTCCTCGCCGACCCGGGATAAGGCATCTGCCAGAATACCGAGCGACTGAGGGTTGCGCTCCAGATTGACAGCAGTCCTAAGCTCTTTCACCATCAGTTTCAAATCACCCTGCTTCTCCAGCACTTTAGCATAGGCGATGTGACGGGAGGCTACATCGCTCTCAATATCAATCGCCTGCTCGAAAGCTTGACGAGCCTTGTCCAGCTGACCGACCTGATAATAAATCAGCCCGACATTATGCAGCGACGAAGCTGATGGCTCCAGGCTCTGAGCGATCTCAAAACATTCGATAGCATCATCAAACTGTTGCTCCCTGGCATACAGGATTCCCAGGCGATTATAAGCTCTGGCATTGCGCTCATCGAAACGCAGGATGGTCAAGAGCGCCTTCTCGGCTCGCAGGTACTTCTTCTCCCTTAACGCCCCAAGCGAGATATTCCACAGCTTCTCCAGCTGACTGCTCATCTTCGACGGCTGGTCGTCCGCCGACGTCTCACGCCACAGCATGACTAGAGCAGCCACCACAGCTATCGATAGTACACCAAACATACTCTTACATTATAGCATGTCGCTAAGTAGCGATCAGAAGTTAACGGCTAGATTGAGTAGTTGCAGGCGAACATTACCGTTAGCCGACAGCCTATCGGCCGTCTCTGACAACAAGTCAAGCCGTCGAGCAATCGTAGTGGCCTCAATCGAGCCACCACCTGCCAACATTACCGTCAAGATCCGAGCGACTGCAGCACATAGTGCCAGCCCGCTCTCTCTATCGATGATCGTATCAATCTGCTCTATTCTATGAGGTCGCTGAGCTTGCATAAATTGCTTTGCCCTGGTCATAGAGATGAGATCCGGCTGCGACTGATCGCCGGATTCCACCAGTCGCCTAGTTAGAGCAGGACGATTGCCGGCTAGCCATGAGATTTGATTAGCCAGCTGAGCATCGACGCCGCCAAGCAAGCTCCGGCATGCTTCGGACGCCGGCGCTTTGACCCTGATGGTGCCGGTACGAGATAAAATAGTAGCCGGCAAAGCCGAGATGCGGTGGGTGGTAAATATGAAATACACTCCGCTGACCGGCTCTTCAATCAACTTGAGCATCCGCTCAAAGACGCCCGGCGCCGTCTGATCGGCGTCATCTATCACAACCGCCAGGCGGTGATCTCGCTTGTCTCGCAAGATAGTCGGCAACCCGGCAATGTCGTCGGCATTGATAATAGTCGTCTTCTGCTTGTTGTGGTTAGTCGGCGTCAGGTAGACCACGTCATTCCCGGCCACCCGATCAGCCAGTGCCCGAGCAATAGCACCTAAGCCTAACCCTGCCACCCCGACCAGTAGTAAAGCGTGAACCGGACTGCTCAGATAAGCTTGCAGCTGACGGCGAGTTACCGGAGCGATGATTAGCTCATCTAAGTCAGGTCGATCAGTCACCAATCACCTCCCGAAAATCTGCCGGTAATGGTGCAGTAAATATTCGTCGCTCCGCTCCGTCTTGCCCGGGTGTGCTGATTTCCAGTTGATAAGCATGAAGCATCAGCCTGTCGCCGTAGTGAGCGTGACCATATACCGCATCACCCACAATCGGACAGCCTAAGTGCGCTAAATGCACCCTCAGCTGATGAGTCCGCCCCGTCAAAGGTCTCAGCTCCAGAAGAGCTCGTCCATCAGGGTATTCCTTTTGCACCGTATAATCAGTAATAGCGACTTTGCCATTGCCGTCGACCACGAAGGTTGCCGGAGCCCGACGACTACGCCTAATCGGCAGATTAATCCGAGCGGCCAAATGCCCAGGTAGGCTGCTAACCAATGCCAAGTAGACCTTTTTGACCTTCCGCTCAGCAAATTGACGACTAAGATACGAGGCGGTGGCAAGATTTCGAGCACAGATCATCGCCCCACTAGTCGCCCGATCCAGACGATGAACGATGCCGAGACGGTTGTTATCGGCATTATCCGCCAGCTCATCAGGGTTAAATTGACTCCGTACATAATCTGCCACAGTCAGCTCCTTAGCTATGCCGCCCTTGGCGTGAACCAGCATACCCGCCGGCTTATTGACGACTATCACATTGTCATCGATATAGACGACATGTTGACTAAATCCAGCCAACCATTCGCCTTCATCAGGAGTGGGTGGAGGTTGAAAGACGACATTATCCGCCTCAGAGATGCTCCTGGCGGGGCGAGTAACCACTTCACCATTGACCATAGCAACACCGGTCTTGATCAGTTTCTGCACTAGCGATCGAGGTATACCCTCCCGCTCAGCCAGGTAGGTGTCTAAGCGCACCATAGCTTAGCCGGCGTCAAAATAATTTACCCCGATAGCTCGACGCACCTCAGCTAGCGTCTGCTCCGCCACTGCATTAGCCCGCCCGGATCCTTCGAGCAGCACCCGGTAAACGGCAGGTAAATCCCCCGCCAGCTCCCGACGACGCTGACGAATCGGCGAGAGTAGCTCGTCGAGTACTTCGAACAGGTATTTCTTGACCGTCACGTCACCTAAACCGCCTGCTTGATAATGCTCTTTCAGCTCGGTGATATGTTGCTTATCCTCACCAAAAACATCCAAGTATTGAAAAACGGTATTGCCCTCTACCTTGCCGGGGTCGTTAACATGTATATGACCGGGGTCAGTGTACATCGACATCACTTTGCGCCTCACTGTGTCTTGGTCATCTGATAAGTAGATGCCGTTACCCAGGCTCTTGCTCATCTTGGCGTTACCGTCTGTACCGGGCAGACGCCCCGACAAATCATCTTTCGGAATGGTTGCCTCCGGCTCTACCAGGCAGTCCGTCTGATAAGTCGTATTAAACGACCGAACAATCTCTCGTGCCTGTTCTATCATCGGCAGCTGATCAACACCAACCGGAACAAGCTTTGCCTTAAAAGCAGTGATATCTGCCGCCTGGGATATCGGATAGACCACGAAGCCCGCCGGTACACCGCCGCTAAACGTCTTTTGCTTAATCTCGGTCTTGACTGTCGGGTTGCGCTCAACCCGAGAGATACTCACTAGATTCATATAGTACATGGTCAGCTCAGACAGAGCGGGGATCTGACTCTGGACGAATATCGTAGTAATGGCCGGGTCAAGCCCAACCGACAAATAATCAAGCGCCACTTCGACCAGACTGTGGCGAATCTTGTCCGGATCATGAGCATTGTCAGTCAGTGCTTGCATGTCGGCAATCATGACGAAAGGCTGGTAACTATCGCTTTTTTGAAGCTCGAGGCGACGCTTCAACGAGCCGATATAATGCCCCAAGTGAAGCTTGCCCGTCGGTCTGTCGCCGGTAAGTACGACCTGTTTCATAGTGAGATTATAACACAACTAAAGCAGCCCCCGGTTGAGGGCTGTTGCCATGTGACGCTACAAGCCTAGCCTTAGCGCTTCGAGAACTGCTCTTTACGTCTAGCACCCTTGAGGCCGTATTTCTTGCGCTCTACCTCTCGACTGTCCCGACGCAGATAGCCCGCCTTACTGAGCGTAGCCCTCAAGTCGTCATTGATCGAAGCTAGTGCCTTAGAGATAGCCAGACAGATAGCATCTACCTGACCTGACACTCCTCCGCCTTTGGCTAATACAGTGATATCATATGCACCCTGCTTATCAACTAGTGCTAGAGGATCAGTCAGCTTAGCCACCAGCTCAGCGTTACCACTGAGAAAATCACTCGCTGTTTTGCCATTGATCGTTATCTCGCCTTTGCCATCATACAGACGAGCCGATGCCGAAGCACTCTTGCGTCGACCTAGTCCATAAAAATACTGTTTCGTTGCCATAGCTATTTCACCTCAACTTTCTTGGGCTGTTGCGCCAAATGATCATGTTCTGACGAAGCAAATACTCTTAGTCGAGCCAACCGCTCACTGCGGAGCTTGTTCTTGGGCAACATACCGCTGACAGACCGCTCCAGCATCTCACTCATCGAGACGGTGCTTGCCGAAATCTCTTTCAGTGCTCCCGGGTGCTCGCTGTGTCGATAGTACATCTTGCTCGTACGGTCACCGCCATAGCTAATCTTGTCTGCGTTAATTACCACTACGTAATCACCACTATCCATGTGGGGGGTATAGCCAGGGTCATATTTACCGGTCAAGCGACTTGCCACGAAAGAAGCTAGTCTGCCCAGAGGAATACTGCTAGCATCCACCAAGACCCAGCGATGCTCTACCTCACCGGCTTTCTTGGCATAAGTCTTAAACTCCGCCATTACTTATCCTCCTTTTTGCTATCACTTGCAGACTGCGCTGACTTCGCCGGCTTCTTCCGGGCCAGCTTATCCGGCTTAGCCACCTCGGTAATCTCATCAACGAACTCAATCGTAGCCAGCTCAGCATTATCGCCCACCCGACGCTGATCCAGGCGGGTCACCCGCAGATAGCCGCTGTCTCGCTTCAGCGACGGGGCAATCACATCAACTAGCCTATTAGCGGTGTCAACGTTTAGTTTGGCGATCAACCGTCGCCGACCGGCCAGACCACCCTGACGAGCCACCGTGATCATTTTCTCTGCCTGAGGTCTGAGCTCCTTTGCCTTTGGCAGAGTAGTCGTAATAGCGCCGTGTTCGACGAGAGAGATCATCAGGCTACGCATCAAAGCACGTCGCTGATCACGCTCTCTGCCAAACTTTCGACCTCGATATCCATGTCTGTGCATCTTAGTTAGAACTCCAATTCCGCCACACGGGCCTTTACTTCTTCCTTAGCCTTGTTGCCAAAGCCTTTCAGGTCATTCATCTCTTCATCAGACAGAGAGACTAGGTCGTTAACCGTACAAATATCATTGCTGATTAGAGCGTTGCTAGTGCGAGCGCTCAGCCCCAACTCCTCAATCGGCATGTCCAGTAGGCTAGCTGCGCTCGGCGCCGGTGTCGTAGCACTATCACCGCCAACCATTTTGTAAGCCTTACCGGCCAGTACTCGGTACTGGTCAACTAAGATTGCCGCCGCCTCTTCAAAGGCGTCTACCGGAGTGATAGAGCCATCGGTATCAATGGTGAGTGTTAGTTTGTCCAGGTCTACACTATCACCAACTCGAGCATCGCCCACACTGTAGCGAACCCTGGTAACCGGCGAAAAGACAGCATCAAGTGCGATGTAATCAGAGTGGAGACGATTGGCTGATGACTTTTCGATCGTCTGATAGCCATGACCGGTCTCAACCACGATAGTGATAGTTACTTCGGCCGATGGGTCGTCGATAGTGGCGATCAATTGATCAGGCTTAACTACTTCGACCTCTGAGTTAGTATTGAAATCACCAGCGGTCAGTAAACCACCTTTCTTAGTCACTGTAATCTCAACCGGTTCTTCGCTATGGCTCTTAAAGGTAACTCCCTTCAGATTCATCATGATCTCGACCACGTCCTCTTTGACGCCGGGTATGGTCGTGAACTCATGCGACACTCCATTAATCTTAAAGGCGGTAATAGCCGAACCGTTGATAGACGAAAGCAAAACCCGTCGCAGTGAATTACCCAGCGTCTGCCCGTAGCCATTAGCTAATGGCTCTATGGTTATCACTGCACTATCATCGCCTAGACTCTCTACGTTGGTAACCGATGGACTTAAGATTGACTTACTCATTTAATCCTCCTTAGCGTGAGTAGAACTCGACGATTAACTGATCCTTGATATCGGGCTCGGCGTCTTCTCTAGCCGGTAGACCGGTCACCTCAAAGGTCATCTTTTTAGCATCGGCCTTTAACCAGCCGGCCGGTTGAGTCTGAGCATCACGAAACACTTCATCAATGTGCTTAAAGTACTCGGTTTGTTGGGAGCGGGGCCGCACCTCCACCTTATCGCCGGGCTTCAACCTGATCGATGGGATGTCTACCCGTCGACCGTTAAGCAGGAAATGACCATGAGTCACTAACTGTCGAGCCTGTCGGCGGGATACGGCAAAGCCGGCTCGGTAGACAGCATTATCCAATCGCCGCTCTAAAAGCTGCAACAGCTTGACGCCCGTCTGCCCCTTCTCCTTAAACGACTCATCGACGATAATCCTAAACTGTCGCTCCAGTATGCCGTAGATGCGTCGTACTTTTTGCTTCTCTCTCAGCTGTGTCAAATAGAGAGATGGCTTACCCTGACGAGCTCCGGCGTGCTGACCGGGTATGCCGCTCTTCCTCGCCATCACTTTATGAGCCTTGCGGTGCAAGGCATAGCCTTCACGTCGGCTCTGTTTGACGATCGGCGATTTATCTCGAGCCATCCTATGCCCTCCTTTCACGCTTAGCCCGGACGCCACCATGCGGTACACCGGTGACATCACTGATACTTTCGATCTGCATCTCTGCCGTTGAGATAGCCCGGATAGCCGCATCTCGCCCCAGCCCGACGCCTTTAACGTAGACGTCAACCTTGGTTAAGCCATACTGATTCTTTGCCATCTCAGCCGCTTTTTCGACTGCTATCTGCGCCGCAAAAGCAGTGCCTTTCTTGCTACCTCGAAAACCACATGCTCCCGAGCTGCTGGCACTTAGAGCATTACCGTGTCGATCGGTAAAAGTAATAATCGTATTATTAAACGTTGCCTGGATATGCGCCTGCCCTAGCGGTACACTTCGCTTTGCCCGCTTCTTACCCTTGGCGGTAGACTTCTTGGCGCCAGCAACTGATTTATTCTCTGCCATATATCAAATTCTCCTCATCATCAGTTTCTTTAAGTCTTACTAGCTGCCTTTGGCTG
>CAJPSI010000020.1 GCA_905373275.1 Candidatus Saccharibacteria bacterium UBA1103
GAACTAATAGCTACTTCTGAGCCTGCTGTGCAGATTATCAAGTCAAAGGTTGATACCATAAATAGAGGAGAAGATCGACCGTTGGCGACTAACTTAGTGACGCCAGAGTCGGATGAAACCGCACAGCCAGCGATAAGTCCTACTGTCGAGCTGGTTGACACTGCATCATCTGAAGTATCAACCGCAACTGTGGAGCCGGATGATATAGAGGCGCCAGATAAAAAGTTAGAGGTGCAGAATGCAATAAGTCGTGCCAAGCTAACATTGGATAAAGAAACCGCCCGAAGTATTGAACCGCTGAATCAGGAACTGGCTGAGCAAGAGTGGTGGAGACTAGAGCGTTATAAGGTTGTCAGTAAGGTGTTCCGAACTCTTTATAACAGGCTAAGTTTTGATAATATGGATGACTTCGATGGAGATACTGGTCGCAAAGCCTGGGCGGAGACGATTAAGTACATGTATACAGACAAGATAAAGATGTGTTATGACAATCCGGGCTGGTCAATTGATGCTATAGAGGCTAAGAGAAATCTATTCGGGTATGTTGATTACGATCATCATGTTAAAGACAAACAAGGCAGAGAAACTGATGAGTTTGTTGTTATTCCCGGCATAGCTAACATACGCTACGACCAAGCGTGCTATGTGGGCGAGCTAGATTATATGGTCAAATCAATCAATCTAGATGAGTCTAAGCTGGATGAAATACTAGAAGACACTCCTGACTATTTGGCAGATCGATTCGATGCACTCAGACGTAATGTAAAAGAGCGCAAAATAGACCCAAACATTGCTGGTATGCTTGTGATCGGTGAACTCGGTAGAGAGTTGGGGAAGGGGGAATGCTTAATCGGTATGATGGAACTACAGAGAGAGAAGCTTGAGGAGGATAGAGAAGAATTGGGTGTCATCGGCCGAGTGATAAAATATAATCCTTTCACCACGCAAGGTCGAATTAATCGAATTAAGCGAGAGCAGTATAGGTATAATATGAGGAAACTGTATAAACCGACTACGATTGCGTATCGCCAGTATCGTAAAGATGTCAATCAAGTATTCAAGAAGATATTTAAGACTGGGAAAAACGTCGGTGGCGGGTTGGGCGCCGCCAGGTGGTGTAGCTCATATCACTTCTTTAGTAAATTCGACAGAGTGAGAGGGGTGCCTACTATGGATATTCTACATGATTGGGCAATGGTTCAGAACGAAAAGATCAGACTGAAAAATATGACTGACGAGGAGCGATACGACCATACTAGACAACAAGTAGGACAGATAATCGAGAAGGGAGCGAGAGGAGCTGGAGTCAACCGACTGAATACCGCAACTAACCTTAGCTACATCCTCCCGCCGGTGGCAGGCGAGTTTGACCCTATATATGATTATGCTCACAGATCAGATAAGAAGATGGCAAAATTACTGGACAAGATAAAGGATAAGAAAAGAGATATTTACCTGAAGTACCACCGGTATTAACACATAATCTTGACATATTTAGCGTAATATTGTACTATATAGAGCATGAATGAGAGATGTGTAGGTGGTCGGAGTGACCTGGGCGACAATAATGAATGGTTCGCCCGTATCGAGGATTTTGACTTTAGCTATAGCAAGGCTCGGTACTTAGATAAGAAAGAAAGTGTGAGGCGAAACCTGGCTAAGATGGCGATGCGTCATTCGTCAGATAGCAATAGCTATGATGAGGCGGACAGTCCTGCCCTGAATACTCCTGTGGGTGTTTGGGTGAACGACGAATCGGATGGCCCTGCTCTAGACACGCCGGTAGGCGTCCGGGTAGATGATGACGATAGTGACGATGACTACGATCGTGACTATGACGACGACTGCGACGACACCATCGACGATGACTACAACTATAATGGCGATGATGATGATGACGCCTATGCTAAGGACAACGAGCGAGAGACGCTCTATCCCGTTGTGCGGACTGACCTTGATGACGGGCGCAACGTTCTTCTAGATATAGACGCCCCGATCGCTCCGCATCCTAGCGAAGAGACTCAGCCAATCTTCGCCGACTGTCCAGTATTAGCTAATATTATCTTAGTCAACAACCCCGACAGGTACGGGGTGGATGATCCAAGCAGTGTTCGGCTTCAGCTGGTTGATGCTCGAGGGAGTAGAGACCTGGCGGGGGACTTGTATCTGGTTGGCAATCAGCCGACGTCTTACGATGACTCCGGGCGACCGCAGAATTATGGCTATGTCCGGATTGACCGAGGTAACTATGTGACGGTTGGTCGTGGTTATCTGAGTGATCGATTCCAGTATAGTGATTGTGTCTCCGGTCGTCATGTCATGATCAGTTATTGCTTTGATGGCGATCCGGATGGCGTAATCATCGAGGATCTCCACTCCACCAATGGCACTAGTGTTGAGTGTGCTGATGGCCCTACCGGAGAGGTACGTATCAGATAGAGACGAAGAGGATAAGGACCTGCATTTGTCATACTTATGCTTAGCGTGCTATGATACTGGGGAGATAAATTAGATCGCCGAGGAGGCAAGATGGACGACAAACAGACACTAGACCCAGTAGATCAATTCCTTAACCAGATTTTGGACGAGAAGAAGATTGCCGGTAGCGAAGATCCCGAAGTGCGCAGTCAGCTGATAGATGACCTACGGAGTCGGCTGATGAGCCAGATCGATCGAGAGATGATCAATGCGCTGAACGCCGAGCAGCTGGAGCAGCTGAGCAATATGCTGGATAAAGATGACTTGACTGATGCTGAGATCCAGGATTTCTTCCGTCAGAGCGGTGTCAATGGTCAGCAGGTGGCACTAGAGACGATGATGCGCTTCCGTACCTATTACCTAGGGGTGAACGCTTAGTACTGTAATTAAATAAATCCGGATGAAAAATGAAGAATAAATATAGTGGACAAGGGCAATCATCGGATGAGCGTGACTCAGTAGCGGGTAGCTGGCGACTCAGCCAGGACGAGGCTAAGGAGCTGGAGCGGCGTCAGCAAGTATTGCTGGGGCTAAGTGAGCTAAATCAGAGTGACCCCGGCGGTGCTCGGGCTATCCCCGACATAGTATTTCACAACATTAGCCCCAGTCGTCGGCGTCAATTAGCCGAAGAGTATCCTGCTCGGGATAGTCAAGGTGCTTCAAAGGGGCATCTCGACTATGTCGGTGCCATCAAAGAGGGGCTTAATGACGAGGAGTTTGCTACCTTGGAGAACTCGTTCCATGCCTACATTAACTTACCGACCGAGCTGCAGCGGAAGTGGCAAGGCGATCTCCGGGCGTCGAAGCCTGATCGTGATGAGTATAAATCGAGAAAAGAGTACGAGAGGGTCTATGCTACCTGGACAGCAGAGGGACTATGTAGCCTAAATAAGCTAGCCGAAGAGGCTCAGGCGGCGGGGTATCAACACTCCGAGTCGAAGCGCCAACCTACTGTCGGGCCTAAGACAAACCCGGAGTCTAAACAACAAGACGTGGAATCTCAATCTCAATCAGAGTCCAAGTCCAAAGGAGAGTTTCAATCCCAACAGCAGAAGTCAGAGCAAGAGCAGAAGTCAAAGCAAGAGCAGCCGGGATCACCAACCGGTAGCGAGGGCAGGAGCGAAAAGCGGGGCAACGCTAAGAATGAGGAAGAACCGTCGTCTGAGGACCTGCCAAAGCTTCGTGAGGACATGTCGAAGTATGTCGGCGAGCAGGTGCTCAACGACAAGATGCGCAGCGAGCTGCTAAAACAAGCGTTCATTCGTCCGCTGGGACAGGAGCGGATGACGGAGCTGCAGCAAAAATATGGTGGCGAGGTAAATAGCGCAGCCGAGATGATAACTAAATCCATCCAGGACGCTGATGGTCTAAATGGCAAGGAGTGCTATCGGCTAAACGAGCTACTAAAAGATTTGGACGCTTTGCCGGATAGTGATGTTAGGCGGATTATCCAATCAGGTATATTTAAGAATGGCGTAGCTAACGCTAAGAACCGGAGTGAAACTGAAGACGACGGCTCAGACTTTAGTGCCGAGCTAAGAGGCTTGATTCACCAGAAGGCAGAGCGGATTAGGCAGACTGAGGATCTGCGTCAGGAATATCAGGCATGCGACGAGGATGCAAAGAAGGTAGTTAACAGTCTAATGCAGTTTTGCTGGGATGTCACGGAGGAAGATGGATCGCCTCGTAGTGAGTTAGCTAAGGTGCTCAGCAATGATCTTAAAGATTCAGGACTCTACGATGACGCCATCCATGACTACTTATTAAAGAAAGAGAACATAAATCTCTTGACTGATGCTGAGATAGAAGCGTACCGCAAACACTTAGCCATAGCTACAAGTTTATCAGCAGATAGCATAAAAGGGTTGCTTGACCTAGACTATAGGCTAGGAGGGTCTGATAACGAGATTATCTCTCCCGGAGCTAGAAAGATTATTGAGAAGTATACAGATACTCGCCCCAAGACTCCTGAAGAGCGTCGGGAATACGACTCGGCGAAGGAAGAGATTTATCGAACGCTGATAGAAGGAGCCAATAGACTACTGGAGACCGAGGATCTGCGCCAGGAATATCAAAGCGCTAGCCCAGAGGTGCGTGACGCCGTTGGTATACTAGTAGATCGAGATAAGTTTAATCGATATGATGAATCTAGCAGTAAAGATCGTGGCGATATACTATTGAATCAACTTGATAGTAAACCGGAAGGTGTCATTAGTGACGCTTTGATGAGCCGAGATGGCATTAACCTTTTGACCGAAGAGGAAGTGGCGTCGTACCGTAAGCACTTGGCGATGGTCAAGGAGCTATCGGCGGATAGTATAAATGAACTACTGGACTTTGACGATGACTTGGAAGACCTAAAGGATGGGGTAGTTCCGCCGGACATAAGGAAGGTTCTAGAAAAATACCAGGGCGATGAAGTGCCCAAAGGTCTCAAAGAGTGTCAGGCATACAACCAAGCTCAAGCCAAACTCTATCAGATGGAAATAGATAAGGTAAACGAACTGGCTCAGGCTGAGCTGGAGGAGTTCCTGGCGCCTCGTAGGAAACTGACCGACCAAATTTTTAACAAAAATGTCAATGAAGGGGCTATGAGTTTGCTTTACACTGAGTTAATGATGAAGAGCTTCAGTAAAGAGCGGTACGAAGAGGTGATGGAGACCTTTAGGAATGTTAGGGATAGCAAAAGAACAGATTTTGGTGATTTTATTCAGTGTCACAATGCGTCTGAGCCGGGTGTGCCCGATCCACGAGGGATGACGCAGGAAGAGTTTGAGCGCTTAGCTGAGCTAACGCCACTCGTGCTGGGACTGTCCAAGAGTCAGGTCAAGCAACTGCTAGAGTCGGAAGAGAAGGAAAAGACTAGGCTGAGTAAGGGCGACCCTAATGACCCTGAGCTTTGGCGGAAGAGACAGCAGTACAGTGCTGCCTTAGAGCAGAGAATTCGTCGAATGGCACGAGATAATGATGCCGAGAATATAAATATGGCGAGTGTTGACCGCAGTCGTATTGTCGAGATGAAGGCGTACATAGACGCCAAACGTAAGCTGGACAAAGATCTGACGCCAAAGCCGGAAGACCTCAATGCCAAAGGCAAGCTCAAGCTGGGCGCTCGGGTGCGGGGTGCGGTGGCTCGCCTCTGGAAGGGTAAGATCTTCCGAGACTACTATGAGTTTAAGTACCAACGGGAACTCAAGGAACAATACTCTAAGGACTTTGCTCACACTCTGGGGGTGAACTCAGGCGACGGATCAGCGTCGAGCGCCGAGACGGAGCAGGCATTGATCTGGCGGATGACCCGGGATAGCGACTTCTTCACTGATACCGTCGGTGAAGAGCGAGAGCAGCTAAGCCCGGATAGTGAAGCCTACAAGGCGATGCGTCGAGCGGTAGAGACCTTCGTCGAGAATGGTAATGAAGAGGCGTTCATCGAGGAGACCAGACGGATCAATAACGACCTGATGGGCAACGAGGGCATGCCTGTCCTAGACAACTATCTTACCAGTGCTATTTACATCAAGGGGCAGGTTGACCATGGTCGAGCGCTAAATGACGTCATGCGAGGCTTTAAGATGTACCGAGGCATCTCGGCAGAGGGCGTTAACTCGGGTCATCACGAACGAGCGATTGACAAGCTGGTAGCTAAGTTTGAGCGGAAAAAGACAGGCGAGACTCTCTTTATCAAGCCTGAAGTGGTGGCCGGGGTGGCCGGTGTAGCTGGCTGGTTGGCAGGAGCAATTGCTCGCAACCGATTAACCCAAGCCGTCTCGTTTGGCGGTGGTGCTATAGCAGCCGGTGCGTTAGCCGGAGTCAGGGAAAATGAGCAAGTCAAGATTGACCGAGCTGATCTGGCTCGTCGAATCGCCGAAGGCGGTGCGATAGACGAGGATAATAAGTATGAAATGGGACTCGCCGAGACTATACCCGAGATGCGGACGGCGGAGTCGTATATGGAGGCGATGGATCAGGCGATCACCTCGGGTGACGCTGATCAGATGCGCCAGGTCTTGGCTGACTTGGTGGTCGCTAGAGAGGTCGGTCGCAATGAGGGCATTGACCTGATTGACTACTACAGTGGCGGTGGTGATGCTGAGGCGGTTAGAAATGATCTAACCTCTCGTCAGTTCGCCCTGGAGCAAGCCTACATCCGGGCTAACGAAGATCCTAACCTGGAGCTGGGCAGATACAAGAGTCAGCTGATGGATGGTCTCGGTGCAGCTACCCAGGCTTACGGTGAGATGCTTCATGATGTGAACGGTGCGTTGCTCAGCCGGGACAATGTACCTGATGATGTCAGAAAGCAGATAAGTGAAGCTTACGAAGCACAGGCCGCTAGAGATATGGTAGCCAGGAAGCTCCGTCGCCGCCGAGTGGTTAAGGAAGCAGCTGTTACGACTGCCAGGACACTAGCCTTCTCAACTATAGGGCAAGAGATTGCAGCAGGCTTCAGAAGTGATGTGCATGGAGTGTTCGAAGACATGCTGTTTGGTCAGCATGGCGATGCACCCGGTGCAGCCAGGACTGCGTTAGGCAACCTATTGAATACGCCTAATGGCGGCGTAGTCGGTGGAGTGGTAGCCGGTGGTAATCAGCCGGAGAAGCAGTTCTATCGAGAGGGCGAGATTAACCAAGATCAGATCAAGCAGTGGCAGGCTGAAGGTTACAAGGTTGAGAAACACTTTGACTACGAGCCGCAGGAACATCAGGTGACTATCTCGGCAGAAGATGCCGTGAAGGGTAATCCGACCTTCCATCGAGCCGGTTGGCTCGACTACGGCACTGAGCGTCCGGACTATAACGAGCTACTTGGTCGTCACGGTGATGGTAGCAGCTATATCTTTAATCCGAGGGGTGGCTCGTATGGCTATGGCATGTCGATGAGTCGTGAAGATATCATCCAGGCCGCTAGAGAGGGTCATATCAAGCTGATGGTCTCGCCGACCAGAGGTACCCAGGGTAACCCATTCTCAGTGGGCAATGTTATCGTGGAGGACAACGGACTTATCAACTTTAACCCGGATGCTATTACTCAGCCGGCAGCAGCTGACATGATGGTCAATCGCAGCTACGCCTTTGCCGAGGTGGTTGACACTAGGACCGGCATGGTCTTAGCCACTGAGGTCGGCTCCGGTACGGCAGATAGCTTCACTCAGACGGCTAAGGAAATGGTCAATACGCTGACCGGCTATGACATCACGCCACCGGTCGATCAGGTGATTAGCTCGGTGCCGGTCATGCCGGATGTTGAGCCGTTACCGCCGGTACCGGGATATCGGGGAACCCGTAGGCTATCCACTGATGATGAGCTATTTGGGCGTCCTGCTGGAGCAGAGGCGGCACCGGAAGGAGAAGTAAATCCATCGACTCCGACTCCGCCATCGGGCAGTTCGTCCTCCTCGTCATCAAGTGGCTCAACAAGTTCATCATCGGGCAGTTCGTCAAGCTCATCTTCTTCGTCAAGTAGTTCATTAAGCAGTCAGTCATCCTCTTCGTCGCATAGTCAAGGCGGTGGCGGTGTAGGAAGCGGGCAACCAGGCAGCTCGGGTGGCGGAGCTAGTGGTAAGGATATATCGGCAATGCCAGCTGGATTCACAAGTAGTAACAACGTGATGGCTGGTTGGGCGACTGAGGACGATTCGTTGCCAGGGGAAATATCTACTTCTGAGTTGGTAAAAGGCCGTGATAGTTGGGCTAGTCGGTCTACTGCCGAAGCCATGCGAAGTCCATTGGTGGTTAAAAGAAGGTGGACAATTCAGCATCCGAGAGATGCGTATCGTGAATCCTTCCCCATTACACCTGGGTCAAATTACCGATTAAATCAAGAGCTAGTGTCAGCCCTTGAACAATCCGTGGAGATGTCACTAAACGACAATGTGTCAGCATATATGCAACGTGTTGAACCGGATGCTAAGAAGAAATTGATACTTGGTGACCCAGATCATAGCTTGTTTGCGACTTCTAAGGGTGGTGAGATCAAACTAACTAGGCTGGGTAATAACTTCTTGCGGACGATGGAAGCTAATCTGAACAACCCCTACAACCAGCAAAGATCTTACTTTGACGACAAGGACAAATATAACAAAGATAACATAAAGTCACCTTTGAAGATCGCAGAGGTATACGAGCACTGGCGTGATGTAGAGGTTAAGGCGTACCTTTCTAGGCTAAATAAATTGATTAAAAACAACGATATATCGCTTGATGATCTGGGGGATGCAAAGGAGCTCTTTATTAAAAATGAGAGGGGTAGGATAAACTTAAGCGTCAAGGGCAAGTATGCCATAGAGGACTATTTTGATGAAAATGTGTCGATGGGTAGCATAGACAGGGGTGATTTAGCAGGTTTTGTAGATACTTACAATAATAAATACTCAAAAGATAAGAAGCACATAGAACGATGGAATGAGAGGCTGAATGATTACCTGCAAGCTGTTACTGATTTTAATTACCATAATCGCCATGTTGAAGGGGTGTTTGAAGTGAGGATCTCTAGGAGGCTCGGAATGGAGTTTAGAGATGAAGTCAATCATTCGGAGAGCTTGAGTGAAAAAGAGGTAAGAAGACTTCATAAGGTGAAAAGCAGGGTTCTGCGCAAGGCCGCAGAACTGTTTTATGCGGCGATGACACCTGGAAGATGGAGCCCTGTCGGATTAAAACTAAACAGTGCTGGCAAGAGAGCCTTTGCTCGTTATTGCAAGGAAGTCGTTACATTGTCTGCGCCGCAATATAGAGTGGAAAGATATGGGGTCAACCCATTTGACTTTGTCAAGAAGTATAACGCCGGTAAATATCGTGACCCTACTCCGGCGACGGCTTAGGATAATGGGCCGAAAGTGTGAATAACCGAGATAAACATCCAATAGCACCGGACTATATTACGCCTGAGTCTACCGGTGCGGAGCTGGTCGGTCAGCTAATTGACCGACACCACCGCAAGAAGCAGGCATTAGCCCGCCTGGTCGCCACTCTTGGTGAGGTTGCTCAACACAGGGCTAATCAAAGTGGTGAAAGGACCGACGCTCCACCGCTCATCCCTGACGGCGTTTTTAGTAGCAACAGCACTGGCGATAACTCGCCTAGTGATAACGGCATTGGCAATGGTACCGGCCTCAAGGAAGTTGCCGACAGTCAAGCTTCGACCAACAATCTCCAGCCGGGTAAAGCAAATATGCCACCCGAGCAGTATCAGCAAGCGATTAAAGGTGATCTGGAGACCCAAGAGGCTCTAGCTCAGGCGGGGTTGATCAATCAGGGTAATATCGGTCAGCTGTATGACGATGTCATGAGCTGTTATCAGCGGCATCAAGGCAAGGGGCTGGTTAGTCTGCGCATCTGTCCCGAAGCTGAGGTGACTAAGTATTGGCGGGCGGTGGCTAGCGACCAAGCCTTCGGCCTCGACCAAAGAGCTGATGAGGAAGAGACGGATAAGGTAAATAATGGTGCTGATAATGCCGCTGGCGACTCTGATAGCATCGATAATACCGCTCACGACACAGATGATACCCCCTCCATCGACCTGAACGTGGTAGCCGGTCGGTTGCACGAGCTGGGTGTCACATCTCATCGTGATGAGCTAAGTAAATTACTTACCGCCGGACTACCTAACGATACTTTCCGGCTGGCAGTAAATGAAATGCGTGTTCCGGACGATACTTACGACAGCGCCCTTGGCTTGACAGTTAGTAATATTCCCGGCATGCCTGAGATAGTCAAGCGGCTGACACCTCGGCAGCTGAGTTATTGTCGCTTCTACAAGACTTATCATGAGGAGTTCCCTGAGCTCAACTGGATGCGCCTGTGGGAGTTCGGTGAGCATGGGCCGACGGGCAAATATTGGCTTGAGGCTCTTGCCGGCGGCAACGAAGAACTATATGATGCTTACTTGCGGGATCACTCGGACGACCCGGCTGACCCGATCAATATCATTGAGGCGTTGGGGTCAACGGGTCAGCTAGATGATCCTAATGCAATATCTGTCATTGAGCGGGTAATTGATACTCCGGATATACCACCGGAGAGTCTACGGCATCTGGGTACGATGCTGACACAGCTACAGGACAAATTTCCCTTGATCACCGACCCGGATAGCTATGCTCAGCTACTTCAGCTATGCCTGAAGGGCGGTGACCAAGCGCTGGGCGACGATTATCTGGGGCATGTAGCTTTTTATAACACCTATGCTATCGATAATCTGCTGGAGATGGATCCGGATCAGCTGCGCAATGTCCGTCGTCATCTCGATATGCTGACCGGGCTTGACCTGATGCCGTATGATAGGGCTCGGCTAACCAACCTGGCGGTACTAGCGGAAGAAAAAGAGAGTAGTCGCCGGCTCTTCGACCGGCTGTGTCAAGCAGAAGAGCTGTCGCTGGATGATGACACCAGGACTAGTCTGGTCGCCCTGATGCGTAGTCGTAATAAGTGGAATATCTCGACACTCGAGGAGCTGGAGAATTACGACGCCGTCGTGTCGGAGCGGATCGGCTATGGCCTGATCGACGACAGTGACTATATGTACCAAGCCGTCGAGTCTATGCTTGATCCGGCTTCGAGGCCTTTCCAGATAGATAGTTTCAACTGGGAAGAGCTTGAGCAGGAGGGCATCCTGGACGATGATGACCGGGCGACGATCCGGCTAGCTAAAGTAATGTCGGAAGGCTGGCTCGAGAATGACGAGATACTTGATGCCATCCAGCAGTCAGGCTTGTTTGTGCCGGTTGCCGGTGAGTCGGGGCGGGCTGAGGTGACCAAGCTGGATGGCGCATTGGCTCGGCTATACGACAAGGCTTATCGCTATATTACGGATGATTGGAACCGAGCTATGTTTGACGTCGATAGCCACGGCGAGGGGATTGAGCATACTACCGTTGAAGACGCTCAGGGCAACTTGATTAAGGTAACTAAGCTGGTTGGAGCACCGTTTAACATCCTGAGTCATACGGTCTTTTCTTACAACATGAAGGGTATCTTTCGGGAGCTGATGAAAGATCCTAGCGTATGGAACAGAGCGATGGGTACTTCAACTATCTCAACCAGCTGTATCGGTGACAAGTATCTGAATTATGTGACCGGTCGGCACCATGACGAAGTGGCGCTGGGCTTTAGTCAGATTAATCCCGGTGCCCTGATCGGCATGAACTATCGTGACGGCTGGATGGAGCACGGTCGGGGCGTGTTTTATCCGTCAATGATGCACGGTCAGACATCTATGACCACCTGCCAGCGCTTTATGGATGACTGTGTTAAGTGGCGAAACGAAGACGGTTATGAATGGAAACATACTTATAATGAGGTTGG
>CAJPSI010000021.1 GCA_905373275.1 Candidatus Saccharibacteria bacterium UBA1103
TCCCTTACTCTTCGTCTCGTCATCATTTCCTTCAGACCCGCCTGGCTGGCTCGTGCACTGCTGAGCTTCAAGCGTGCACAGTCTTCAGGAAATGACGATGTAGATGAAGGACAAAAGACACCCTTTGTGTGCTAAGGGCTATCTAATACTTTATATGGGGGGCTGATAGATTCATCACATCAACCTCAGACCTGGCGCCCATAACGTACCACTGGCGATTGATTACCTGTAGGACATTGATTAGTCTTCGGTTGTCTGTGATGAATCCGCCCCCCATGAAAGCTTTCCCGTGGGTAGAGAGCAGCACTCGATGGTTGACGAAGACTGTTGATATGTCAGCAAGCTATCTAGTGCCAGTGGTGACTTATATGTCGCCAAGCCTGTCCAGCACCCAGCAGATGCGTAAGTCTATCCAGGTACAATTCAAACTCATATCACACCTTGGTTCTTCTTGTGCAACGCCAGCTCTATGCATCCTGCCGGGCTGCTGGGGCCTGAGGAAGCTAGGTGAGCTACTCTGGCCAGAGCATTGATACACACGTAATTTACCTGGTCTCGTTGCTCCTATAACCTGCGTTTGATGACAAAAGTGTCCTAGGTACGAGTGGTACAGTGTGGTTGACGAAGGCTGTTGATATATCGGTAAGCTAGCAATTGCCAGTGGTACTAGCTACGTCGCCAGGCCTGAGGAGACCACCTGTACTACTCGTGTGTCAAAGAGTTATGTGTGGAGGGAAATTACAGTTTACTCTGAGTCGCAGAACTAACCAACTATCACGCTTTGCGTTCTGCTGGGGCCTGAGAAAACCGCCTGTACTACTCGTACCAACTCAAGCTATGCGTGGAGGGAAATTACAGACTTTACTTTGAGTTGCAGGTTAATTAAACGAAGAATGAAAGACTGAAATATATGAAGGATGCGGATGTAGGCAGCAGTTTTCCGGGCAGTGCAACTATTTTTTATTCCAGACAGTCCGACTCATCGAAATCGACGGAGTGACTTCAAGTTGCCGAGGATCTGTCGGCTTGATCCGTTCAGCCTGGAAGCAACCTAGCCCCGCCACCATCGCCGCATTGTCGGTGCATAGATTGATCGGCGGAAAGATGATGGGGGAGGAGAGTCGCTCGGCTAGTTGACGACGTAACTCCTGATTGGCTGCTACGCCGCCGGCCACCACTACCGTGCGGGGTGTATAGAACTTGGCTGCCTTGACCAACTTATCAACCAGAGTCTGACAAGCGATATTCTGAAAGCTGGCAGCGAAGTCACAGCGAGTCTGCTCATCAAGCAGGGGAGCAAGCCGGGTTGACGGGTAAGTATGATCAACTCCGACCGTCGTTTGAACCTGGCGCAACACAGCCGTCTTAAGCCCCGAGAAAGAGAAGTCATAATCTCCCTTGAGGCGTGCCTTGGGGAACTTAAATCTGGTCGGATCGCCCTTGAGTGCCGCCCGAGCGACGGCCGGACCACCGGGGTAATCCAGCCCGATGATCTTAGCTACTTTGTCAAACGCTTCACCGACAGCATCGTCAACCGTCTGTCCGATCAGCTCATAGTTACCATGGTCGTGAAACAATACGATCTGTGAGTGACCGCCACTGATAATCAGCGCCAACAAAGGAAACTCGGGGGTCTGCTCGGTCAAAAAGCCGGCATAGACATGCGCCTCGACATGGTGAATGGGGTAGTAAGGCTTCTTCTTCATCAGGGCCAGCATCCGAGCCGTCAGTGAGCCGATCAGCAGCGAGCCGATCAGTCCGGGCATCACGGTATTAGCGATAACATCGACTCGCTCCCAGCCACCGGCTTCTTTAACCGCCCGATCAATTACCGGAATAACCACTTCTAAGTGAGACCGAGCCGCTACCTCAGGAATAACTCCGCCATAGACTCGATGGATATCGATCTGGGAATGAACCACATTGCTGATAATCCGTCGGCCATCCTCAACCACGGCGGCGGCAGTTTCATCACACGAACTCTCTATTCCCAGTACTCTCACTGATGGCATTTTACCACAATCGGGCTGATGCTATAATTACCCTCATGAACCAGACGATGAAAAATCTGAAGAACTCCCTCGCTGTACCTTATCATCGGGTCAGGGGATTCATGGCAGCTAACCATCACGATTATCCGGCCAGCGGTATGACGGTGATTGGCGTGACAGGCACTAACGGTAAGACGTCAACCTGCTTTATGATACACAACATATTGCTGGAGGCCGGGCTGAAAGTCGGCTTGATGACCACCATCGGTAATTCGGTCGACGGCAAGTTTGAAGAGTCGCCTGATCATATGACTACTTCTGATGCCCGCACCCTTAATAAACGCCTGGCTGAGATGCGTAGTGCCGGAGTGCAGTACCTGGTCATCGAAGTGTCCAGCCACGCTCTGGCGCAGGGGAGGGTCTTCGGTATACCGTTTGACATCGTAGTGATGACTAATGTCGCCTCGGAGCACCTTGATTACCATCGGACTTTCCAGCGGTATCTCCAGGCAAAGTGTCGCTTGTTTAAGCTGGCTGCCGCTAATGCCAAGCAGGGCGGGCAAGGCGTCGGGATTATCAACGCTGATGATAAATCAGCCAAAGCTTTCGCTCAGCTCGTACCTAAGCCGGTCACCTACGGCATCAAGCAGGGCAAGCTGAAAGCCACCCGGATCAAACGTCAAAACAGCGGCTCAAGCTATGAAGTAAAGGTAGATGGTGAGACATACCACATCAAGATCAATATCCCGGGTGAGTTCTACATCTATAACTCCTTAGCGGCTGTAGCTGCTTGCCATGCGTTAGGAATGAGCCGTCAGCAAATCGAGAACGGACTGAAGAATCTAGCCGGAGTGGATGGACGGATGAACGTTATCCCCACCGGACTGGGCTTTGATGTGATCATTGACTTCGCTCATACTCCTGACGCCTATCAGAAGCTCTTGCCGGACGTCAAGACAAATACCAAAGGTAAAGTCATCGTCATCAGCGGGGCGGCCGGTGAGCGGGATAAGACGAAGTTTCCAACTATGGGTAAGATCGCCGGCAAGTATAGTGACCTCATCATCCTGACCGAGGAGGATGCTCGAGGTCCGGTGCGTCCTCAGTCAGAGTTAGTAGCTAAAGGTGCTCGTCAAGCCGGCAAGACCGAGGGGAAGGATCTGCTCTTTATCGACGACCGAGCCGAAGCGATTGAGACGGCTATCATGAAAGCACGTAAGAACGATGTGGTCTTACTCCTGGGTATGGGTCATGAAAAGGCCATGGCTCGGGCGAACGGCAAGTATATTCCTTGGAATGAACGCCAAGTAGCCGAACAGGCGATCGCTAAGCGTCGAAAAAAGAAGGGGCGAGCGTGAAGAAAGTCATCGCCTTTGATATCGACGACACGCTCAATGTAGCTAAGACACCCATGACCAGCGAGATGGCGGGGGTGATGGCCGACCTGTTAGACATCTATCCGGTCTGTGTCATATCCGGGCAGAAGCTAAGCCAATTCATGATTCAGATCTTGGCACCGATGGGTCTCCTCGCTACCGGTCAGCGGCTACGCAATCTCCACCTGATGGTGGCACAGGGGACGCAATACTACACTTACAGTGGACCTGACGGCGGTATGGCGGTGGATATGAATAATTGGCGACAGGTCTATTCCTTTCCCATGTCTGACGCCCAGACCGCTAAGATCACGGCGACCATTACTCAGGCTGCTCGGGAGCTGGGCTATTGGTGTGAGAATACTGCCGGCGACATCATCGAGAATCGCAGCAGTCAAGTCACCTACAGTGCCCTCGGCCAACAGGCGGCACCGGAGGTAAAATACCCCTGGGATCCGAATCACCAAAAGCGCCAATCTATCGTTCAGCGAGCCAGACAACTAGCCCCGGAGTTTGAGTACGAGATTGCCGGCACGACCAGCATCAATGTATTCCTGCCCGGCATGAATAAGACTTTCGGCATGAGTAAGCTGATGGAGGAACTCAGCGTCGAGCGACAAGACATTCTCTACTTCGGCGATATGACTCAGCCGGGCGGTAATGATTATCCGGTAGTACAGATGGGGATAGAGACTATCACCGTTAAGAATTGGCAAGAGACAATGATGGCTATCAAGGGCATAATCGGTGTGAGCAAGTAGTAATGGCGGAAGAGATAGCTACTAACCCCATTAGCTGTATGCCCAATAAGCTCTTGGTCGGGGTGACAAGACTTGAAGGCTTCTTTGCTGGCGCAAAGTCGCAAGTTCAGTAATCTTACTGACTTAGTAAAAAATAAGCTCTTGGTCGGGGTGACAAGACTTGAACTTGCGACCTCACGGCCCCCAGCCGTGTGCGCTACCAACTGCGCTACACCCCGATAACTTCTGGCGGAGGGATGGGGATTCGAACCCCAGATAAACATCACTGCCTATACACGCTTTCCAAGCGTGCTCCTTCAACCACTCGGACACCCCTCCAGCACTTGTATTCTAGCATATCAGCCTATAATTTAGTGGTCATCTGTAAATAATTTACCAAGGCATCTTCTCTCCTTAACGTACGATGGTAGTTACCACATGCGAGATTTTCTCGCACAGCTATGATATCGCACATATACTAATCTTAAATCGAGTTTGTACTAGTAATCCTTTACGGTACTATAGCCCATATTACACGTAGCTATCTAAACAAGCTATAATTACACTATGCAGAAACTATCCGGTAAGCTAAGCACCTTCTTCTCTTCTAGACGGGGCGGGGTAGTGGCTCTGGTTATTGCCATTAGTAGCTTCCTGGTGCTAGCTCTGACCAGGCTAACCGGCTCATCGATCTGGTTTGACGAGTCATTCAGCTCTTACCTGATGCGCTTTGACTGGGCAGGTATCACTCATTACACCGCCCTGGATGTTCATCCGCCATTTTATTATTATTGCCTCAAGCTGTGGACTAATCTGCTTGGTAACACTCCGGTGACTATTCGACTGTTTAGTGTCGTCTTAGGAGTTATAGCCATCATCTTAGCTTGCCGGCTGGCCAAGCGGCTCTTTGGCTGGCGAGTCGCCTCGCTAACAGCCGTCCTTCTAGCTATCTCGCCCTTATTCGTCCGCTACGGTATCGAGGCTAGGATGTATATGCTGGTAGCGGTCATCGGACTCTGGGGGATAATGGCCTACCTGCGAGCTGAGACAAGCGGTAAACGATGCCGGTATCTACTCTATGGTCTCGTCATGGCTCTAGGTATGTGGACGCACTACCTGATGATTACCGTCTGGCTGAGTGTTTGGGTCTATCGCCATCTAAGGCTCCGCCGGCAAGGCTACAAGGGCAGAAAGCTGCTACGCAGTTTCTTTAGCGCCGACTGGCTGATAGCTCACGTCGTCGCCATTGTCGCCTTTCTACCATGGATACCTCATGTGTTACATCAGCTCCGAGGCATGTCCAGCGGCTACTGGATTCCGGCTGTGACTGTCAATACCCTGGGCGATTACTGGTCGAGCCTCACTCTCTATAGCGAAGCTTCCGGCACGGACGGCTGGTGGGCGGTATTAGTTTGGGCAATCCTTGCCCTGACGGTCACAGTAAGCCGGCAGGTATACTGCAAGTCTAAGCAGGCTAGCCGACCCTCGCTACTCTTGACCTTGGTGGTAGCGGTCGCCCCCATACTATGGCTCATGCTACTATCTTTCTATCCCTTTAAGTCAGTTTTCGTTGATCGCTACCTGATGGTAGCAGTAATCTTCACCGTGATCTGGTTAGCGGCAATCATCATCCGGTCACCTAATCGACGGCTCGCCGGTCTGCTACTCACCTTAGTAGTAGTTGCCTCTATTTGCGGCATTCACAATGTTTATCGTCTCGGTAATTACAACCGTTACTTTAACGGTTCCGCTAAGAATACCATGACCGGTGAAGTAGTGGAGCAGATTAACGCCACTAAGGATAATACCCCGATCATCCTGACCGGAGCTTACAACTACTACGAGGCGGCCGTCTATGAACAGAAGTCTCATCCCGTCTATTATGTCCGGAGTGAAGTCGGAGACTCTGAGATTGGCTCACTTCAGATGCTCAAAGATAATCGACTGGGTAAAGGGATTACTAATCTACAACGGTTCTTAGCGACTGAGCAACAAGTCTGGCTAGCCGGTTACAGCACCGACCAAGCCACTATCGCTCCACTAAGTCAGATGACTGGTTGGCGAGCCACTAAGACCATCTCCATTCCCGACCCGATCACCGGCGAGAGCCATTACAAAGCGACACTATACGCTAAACAATAGATTAGTTCCATCCGTTGTATCTATGAAAGGGAGGATTTAGTTTGTCCCCCTTTTGACGAAGTGCCAGTACGTTAATACAGGAACTTGAAACGTGTCTTTATTTAGCTTATCCTTTGCGATTAAGGCGTTAATGTAGATCCTATATTGACGCATAAGCGTTTTCATGATATAGTATAGCTAGTTTAACGAAAGGAAAACCAAAATGATAGATCAAAAACGTAAAGCTTTCCGGGATGCTGACTTTAATAGCAACACCAAGCCGGAAGATATCAAGTACTATGTAGGCGAGAAGTTTGACCAAGCGGGTTTACCTGATCCATACCTGGAAGATCATGACCAGGTCGATCAAGACAACGACGACCGTGACGGTCGGGGCATCCCGGCTAATTTCGCCGTCTCAGCTAAGCCAACTACCACGGCAGTCCAGGAACGAAAATCTGTCGAGTCTCGTCTGCAGAAAGTTGATCAATCAGAGCAATCAAAGTAAATCACGCCGGCTCTTGATCCGACAGCTAGCGAAAATATCCCCGAGCGGGATATTTTTGTGTTATCATATCCCTGTAAGCTAAGTGAGGGACTTATGAAAAAAACAAATACCAAATATATCTTTGTCACGGGAGGAGTGATCTCCGGAGTAGGTAAGGGGATAGCTGCCGCCAGTATAGGGGTGATCCTTAAAGGTAAAGGACTCAAGGTCAGCATCCAGAAGTGCGACCCCTATCTCAACGTTGACGCCGGGCTACTTAACCCGGCTGAGCACGGCGAGTGCTTTGTGACGAAAGATGGAGCAGAGACCGACCTTGACCTAGGTCATTACGAGCGGTTTCTCGACGAAGAAACAACCAAAGATTCCATCACTCTATCCGGCAAACTCTACCAGGAACTGATCAAAAAGGAGCGCTCGGGCGGCTTTCACGGCAAGACCGTCCAGCTGGTTCCTCATCTGACAGACACTATCCACCAGTCAATTCTCAGAGCTAGCCAAGGAAGCGATGTTCACCTGGTCGAGATCGGTGGCACGATCGGCGATTACGAGGGACTAGCTTTCGTCGAGGCCATCCGTACTTTCTCCAGCCTCGTCGGGCAGCAGAATTGTCTCTATGTCTCAGTCGTCTACGTACCGTGGCTTAAAATCAGCCAGGAGTTTAAGACTAAGCCGGCTCAGAACGCCCTACAAGATCTCAGAGGCTTTGGTATCATCCCTGATATCGTCTTAGCCCGCACCGAGAAGATGGCGCCCCGAGCTATCGCCGATAAGATCGCCCGCTTCGCTAACATTCCTAAGCAAGCGGTGGTGATCTTACCCGACATCAAGTCAGTCTACGACGTACCCTTTAACCTGCTTAAGAGTGATATCGCAGAAGTATTAAACCGGTTTGTCAATATGGACAACCCGCCCGATATGTCGGCTTGGGAGAACCTCCGCCGGATTAGCAGTCAGCGCTACGACCGGACAGTAACTGTCGGGTTGGTAGCTAAGTACACCGATAATACCGATACCTACATCTCGGTGACCGAGGCACTCAAAGCTGCTTCGTATGCTAACCAAGTCAACCTGGAGCTCAAGTGGCTCAATGCCGAGACGGTGACCGACGAGGAGCTAGCCTCAGTTGATGGCATCTTAGTGCCGGGTGGTTTCGGCACACGAGGACTGGAGGGCAAGATCAAAGCAGCTGATTACGCCCTGGCTCACGACAAGCCATACCTTGGACTATGCTTAGGTCTCCAGATGGCAGCCATCGCCGCTGCCAGGCGAGGTGGACTGGAGAAGGCAACCAGCGCCGAGATTGACTCTGAGTCAAGAGATGACGTCATCTACATCATGGATGACCAGAAGGGTAAAGAATCGACCGGCGGCACGATGCGCCTGGGTAATTACCCGGCTAAACTGGTCGCCGGTAGCCAAGTGGCTCAGATCTACGGTACGACTACAGTGACCGAACGTCATCGTCATCGCTATGAAGTCAACCAAGCTTTCCTTAGCTATATCAATGACGGCGGACTGATCGTCTCCGGTACATCGCCGGATGGTCGTCTGGTTGAGTTCGTCGAAGCACCTCAGCATCGCTTCTTCGTCGCCACCCAGGCTCACCCCGAGTTTCGCTCCCGTCCTATGCGACCGCATCCGCTATTCACCGCCTTCATCCGGGCGCTGTCAATTTAAGCTGATCTCTGCTAGAATAACTGTTAGCTGGAGGAGTACCCAAGTGGCTGAAGGGGACGGTTCGCTAAACCGTTAGGTTGGAGAAATCTGGCGCGGGAGTTCGAATCTCCCCTCCTCCGCCAAGCAATTATTTAACTAGCTTATGCTATAATAATTCTATGCAAGATAGTGGATCAGGCAATACGCCTCTTTCGCCTATAGAAGGCCAAGACAAACAAGCACCTCTGCCACCGATGGGGCAGGGTAATGCGACTCAACCGGCAAGTAACACCCCGACGAGCGGTCAAACACCGTCAGTCGCCGACCGGGTACCGGACTTACCGCCGATTACCTGGACAGCCAGCAGCTCGATATCGCCTCAGCGGAGTAAGAAATGGTATCAGATCGCCGCTGCGATATTCAGCCTGGTGCTCGTCTTTGTCATAGTCATGGTCGCCATCAAGAGGATGGAACTGGTCTCAGCGATCACCATCGCCGTCTTACTGATAGTGATGTACATCGCCCTGGTCAGCTCAGCTAAGCTGCCGAGCAGGGTGGTCAAATATACCATCTCCGGTAAAGGGATAGACATTAACGACAAATTGCACCCATATAGCGAGTTTCATTCTTTCGGCGTCCGCCGGAGCGACAAGCTGTGGCAGCTGGTCTTGATACCCAACCGCCAGTTCGGCATGGAGGTCACGCCATATATTAGCGAGACTGATGGTGAGAAAATCGTCGATATGCTGGCTAACTTCCTACCCATGGAAGAAGTGCCCGAGCGGGGTATTGATAAGCTCATCCGCTACCTCAAGCTGTAAGCATGCTATACTAACAGTCGGGGAAGGGTGCAGGAGTGGTTGATCTGGTCGCTCTCGAAAAGCGATAAGACCGCAAGGTCTTCGAGGGTTCGAATCCCTCCTCTTCCGCCAAGCTATAGACATTATTCATTATGCCTCAAATGGTTCTAGCGGCTACTGGGGCTGAGTCAGGATGGCTACGGCAGTAATATGCCTAACGCCGGCTTTTTTAAGGAGCCTGGCGGCTCTGGTCATGGTTGAGCCGGTCGTCCAGATATCATCAAGTAGTAGAACACTCCTCGGGATATCATCATTAACCGGCTGATCATAGGCGGGGGAGAGAACCAGCGACTTGCTGATCAGACGACGCCGCTCCGGAGCACTCAGCCGGTGCTGCGATAGGTTGTCCGTCCTCATGAGAATACGGTCAGCTACCGCCAGCTGACGCCTCTCGGCTAATTGCTTCGCCACTAGGAGCATATGATCAAAGCCCCGCTCTCTAATATGGCTAGCTACCGTAGGAATAGGGACGATTACCGTCTCTGCCGGCAGGTCGCCCAGCCGCAGGTCGATCAGCTCAGCCAGGACCTGCGCCGAGGCCACTTCGCTATGAAACTTATAGCCGTCGACCAGGTGTTTCAGCGAGCCCTGCCTAGGAGCGATAGAGATCAACCTGGTGAAACAAGATAGTGCCTTGTGACAATTAGGGCAGAGATTATCCGGTGAGCATTTACCACGGCAATTCAGGCAAACGGAGTACGGCTGCTTAGCTACGTCATAAATACAACGCTTGCAATAAGTACTACCTACAACACCACAACGCTTACAAATATGGGGTGAAAGTAGCCCAAGCAAGTCGTCTAACAGTAGTAGCATTGTCTTTTTTACACTTCTAACAGCACTCCGGTAGTTGTCAATCAGTGGTAACTTAGTTATAATTATGCCATAAACGCTGACATTATGTAAGCGAATGTAAGGAGGAGAATGGCGAGAGGACAACAAGGCGATGATCTGCTGATTGATGGCTTGGATGGCGATTTAGCTAAAGCACTATTCAGCACTGATGATCCCGCTGATAATTCCGGTAACGGTAATCAGACTGTAGCGAGTAATAGCCGAGACGGTGAATACGACTCAGTACCGGGTCAGCTGGCAGTCGATGTGTATGAGACACCGGAGCAGCTGATAGTTAAGGCTCGGACGGCCGGCGTTAACAAGAATGACCTGGACGTTAGTATCGCTGACGGTGTGCTGACCATTAGCGGCACACTGAGCAGCGGTGATGACAGCGATGCTACCCACTGGCATGTCCAAGAGTGCTACTGGGGAGAGTTCAGCCGAACGTTAGTTCTGCCTGTAGCAGTCAAAGAGGACGAGGTCAAGGCTGTACTGAAGGATGGCGTACTAACCATCGCCTTTAATAAGGTCAAGCAAGAGCAGGCTCGTAAGATCCAGATCCAGTAGCTTTTAGGCATAGCTACACGAGATAAAGCGGTGAGATAATCACCGCTTTTTAATATCTGTACCGCTCTTTTGTTCTAGTAAAGTGACACAATCCTCCGACGCAGCCCCTAAGCTAGGCCAGCAGGGAAGTGATCAGCATCGTCACCGTAGCTGAGGAACCATTAGCAGCCCCGCCGGCCCCAACTACTGAGACTACCCAACCGACTACCGCATAACCGAGGATAGCTACTACCAAGCCGACGATCGAGTACATGATAGTATGCATAGCATCTTTCACCTTAGCATTATCACCACCCGACAAGACATAGCGGATGCCACCGTAGATGATCATAAAGATAGACAAGATACCGACGATGAAGAGCATCAGATTGATGATCCTCGGTATGATGGCTGACTGACCGTTAAATAGGTTCGATGGCTGACCCTCACCCCGGTACGGTCCGGAAAAGACATCTGTCAGGGAAAGTGCCGATACCGTCAGAGAGCCCACCATCGACAGTACGCCAGCCAAAGCTAACCCGGCAGCAGGCTTGGATGGTAGGCTTCTCGACATAGTTTAGTTCCTCACTCTCTTAAACTTAATTTGTTGTCTTAAACTGAGTGAAGACCCAGTTGACCAGAGCGTAGGCTAGGATAGCAACGATCAAACCTACGACTGAGTAGAGGATAGTCTGACGAGCACTCTCAACCTGCTTCTCATCACCATGGGCGGTCACAAACCTGATACCGGCATAGATGATCATAATCACTGCCAGTAAACCGACGATAAAGAGCATGGTATTAATGATAGTAGTAATAACACCCTGATTGCCATCTAATTCCTTGGCTTGACCCTTGCCTCGGCTACAGTCATCCTGTAAGGCACCGCCAATCCCATCATCAACTTTACAAGCTGCATGAGCAGGCAAGCTAGATACGACACCTAGCCCGGTCATCACTAGTGTCATGCTAGCTACTACGA
>CAJPSI010000022.1 GCA_905373275.1 Candidatus Saccharibacteria bacterium UBA1103
CCTCTCCCGATTGCCTCTCGCCCCCGCTACGGCACTATCGGCTTGGCGGGCTTGGTTGGTCAGGTCAGTCTCCTCGACGTTGAAGAGATAGATGACCGGCTTAGCAGTTAGTAAGTCCAGACCGTCCAGCTGCTGATGGAGCTCGGTGGGGCTGAGGTCATAAAACTCAGTCGGCACTCTGCCGGCCAGCAGCTGAGACTGGACTGACCGGAGTAGGGCTACTCGGGGCATTAACTTCGGATTTGCCTTAGCCTCCTTCTGGAGCTTGGGTAAATGGTTTTCAATCGTTGCTACATCAGCTAAGGCCAGCTCGGTATTGATCACCTCGATATCCGATTTAGGGTCGATAGTCACCGTACCGTCGGCTCGCTGGACACGATCATCGCTAAAGGCTCGCACCACATGGCAGATGGCGTCGCACTGCCTGATGTGTGCCAGAAACTTATTGCCCAGCCCTTCGCCCTTGCTGGCACCGGCGACCAGCCCGGCCACGTCGACGAACTCGATTGTCGCCGGAGTGATTTTGTCTGTCCGGTATAGCTTGGCAAGTACCTCCAGCCGCTCGTCCGGTATGGCAACGATGCCGGTATTGGGGTCGATGGTGGCGAAAGGATAGTTGGCGGCTAAGGCGTCGCCATTGGTCAGAGCGTTAAATAGGGTAGACTTACCGACATTAGGCAGCCCGACGATGGCAATCTTTAGCATAGCAGCGCCTCCTCTCTCATCTTGTTAATATTTTAGCACTAATTATCCGTACGGCGTTTGCTGCCGGCACTGCGATCTAGACAGTTAGCTTTACCTCTTCAAAGAAGTCGTTTCGAGAAATACAGCGAACACCCCAATCATCACATATATCAGGTATTTTTGCCGACTTCACCGGGTTGCCTTGACCGAGGTTCGGCACCTTCTGTTCCTCGGTAACTATAGTTAATCCCAGCTCTTTGGCTATCGCTATAATCCATGGGTCAGCGATATCTTCGTTTGCCCAGCCTCTTACTTGCGCCGTCAAGGCGCTCTCTTTATAGAGACCGCACGTCTGAATATGATTCAAAACACCTTGCCACTGCTCAATATACTGTTTGTGACTCAGGTAATCTCTCTGGTAATGTTGTCTTAGCCATTTCAGAAACCAGTCGTTCTTTGTAATCTCGTCTCGTACGATTATCGGGATAACTACATGGCTGTTAAGGATTCCTGATAGTTGCTGCCAGTAGGTGGGGAAGAAGTCCTTGCGATAGTACCTGTCGTAGGAATCAATGTAGATATTTGTATCGAGAAGGTATTCTCGCACGGAGTTATCTCAGGCTCCCTTCCAGAGCTTTGAAGCCCTTGTAGCCTGTGCCTATGAGGCGAAATGCTTCCGTATACGAGATTCTGTCCTGCATGATTGCGTTGTAGATGAAACCGAAGAAAACTCTGTCTGTGCGAAATCTTAGGCTATTGATGTAGTTGCCACTGCTTGATCGTTTATATGGCAGCTTTTCTGTCTGCATTGATCGGACTATGCTGTCGTATCTAGCTTTACTAATCCTACTGAAATCCAGCAGACGTCTTGCTATTACATATCGACTGACGCTGTATTTGCTTGCCAGTTGCTCTATGTCGAGAGTGTTTTCTGCCATAAACAGCTGCTTGGGGACGAGTAGCTCGGCGGTCACTCGGTTTACCAGTGCTTCAGTCCCCGCATGATCATAGTCAGCCTGCTCATATTTATCAGATATCCCTTCGTTATCTATGAAGAGGTGTGTTAATTCATGAACCAAAGTAAATAGCTGGGCATTCTGACTATCTCTCTGGTTGACAAAGATAATTGGGGCTCTGGAACTCTTAAGCGAGAAGCCTCGGAACTCATCCGGGTCAAGCGGTCGATGCGTATTGTCTTTGATCTTCCCATTAAAGAATATGAATACGCCGATGGATGATGCTCTATCTCGGAAATACGAAAGAGAGTTCCCCTTGGTGTCGTGGAGGTAATCTACCGGGATGTCCAGCTTGTTGCGGATGTACTTTGCAATTACCGGATGGTCGGTACTGCCGGCGACCTGATCATCTGTAATGTCCGTATCTTCGTCAATTTGGCTTTGTAGGAAAGACTGCTTCTCTTGCATTTCGATTATAGTCTCACGTAGCTCTGAGCTCATATCGACAACCTCTCGGGAATTGCGAGTACGGAATGATATCCTGGGCGTAGCTACATCTAGGGGGCTTTCCATGACGAGAAGACCTAGAGGCACTCTTATGAGCTTACTAATCTTCTCCAGCTGCTGATATGTAGGCGACTTATTGCCGGCTACAATCTCATTGTAATCCGGGACACTTTCTTGTAGTCGCCCTAGAGGCACGCCTGACTGTTTAATATGATGAGACAATGTCTCTATATTGATGTTGATCGTAATTTTCCTTGCCATGTCAAGCCTCTTGAGTTGATAGGCTGATTATAGCATAGGCAGATGAAGTCTACCGGAAGAGGGTACCGGATCATAAAGCCAATATAGATGGGGACGGATGGCCTGGACTATGCAATCTGAGCTAGTACAGGGTGCATTGTATTTTCAAATTGGTTATGTATAATGAAAATAGTATGAAGTTAAATAAAACGGTGGGCAACTTCTTCGCCTTGGACATAGGTACAACAGCGATCCGGGTGGTTGAGTTGGGGCATTCCGGCAGTGGCTGGAATCTAAAGCACTATGCGACTAAGGCTATACCATCCCGCCTTAGCGAGTCTACCGCAGACAAAGACCGCCGGGCACTAGGGATGGCGATTACTGAGGTGATCAATCAGTCGGGCATCAAGACTAAAGATGTGGCGATCGGCGTTCCTTCGGGCAAGATGTTCGCCAGCGTCGTTGAGGTGCCGACGGTGGCTAAGGCGGAGCTGAATGCCACCATCAAGTATCAGGCTGAGAATTATGTACCGATGCGTCCTGATGAAGCTAAGATTGACTGGGCAATCATCGGACCGTCACCGGTCGAGCAGGGTAAGACAGAGGTATTAGTGGCAAGTGTGCTTAATACCTTTACCGAGGCCAGGCTGGACATGCTGGAGAACGAGCTGGGGCTTAATGTCATCGCTATCGAGCCGGACAGCATCGCCCTGATCCGGGCTCTCTTACCTGACGGTATCACTGATGGACGACTCCTGGTCAATATGGAGGACTCGTCGACAGACGTGATCGTGACCATCGGCAACGCTCCTCGTCTGATTCGTTCTATCCCGATCGGGCTGACCTCGATGGTACGGATGGCTAAGCAGAACCTCAATATCGACGACCAGCAAGCTCGTCAGCTACTGCTTAAGTTCGGTGTCGACCAGAATGCCTTGGACGGACAGGTCTATCGGGCGGTACATACACTGGTCGACCAGCTTAATGCCGAGCTGGTCAAGTCGCTCAAGTTCTTCGTCACTAAGTACAACAATATGCAGATCGGTGCCATGCTGGTCAGCGGTTATACCGCCAGCCTGACCGGCTTTACTGATATCATGAGTGAGAAGACCAACCTGCCGGTTCAGTTAGCGACACCTTGGCAGCATGTCAATGTCCCGATGGGTGATCAGACCACCCTAGCACCAATAAGTTCGCAGTTCGCCGTAGCGGTCGGGCTAGCAGAAAGGGCAGAGTAAGATGATTTCCTTAAACCTCCTGCCGGACGTTAAGAAAGATCTCCTGCGGGTCAGGCGAGAGCGCAATCTGGTCGTCTCGATTAGTGTTGTCGTCGTTGGTGCTTCGATCGGCGTCTTACTCCTGCTTAGCGGTACGCTTGGCGTACTGATAGGAGCCAAGGCTCTGATGGAGAATAGCATCAAGAATGACGAGCAGACGATCAAGCAGGCTCAAAAGAAGAAACAGCTTGATAAATACATCACCATTCAGAATCAGCTCAAGCAGATCGGCAAGCTCAAGTCTGACCAGCAGGTCTACTCTCGGCTGATGGATTATCTGACTCAGCTTAATCCGGCTGCGCCGAATAACGTCCAGATCAGCAGTGCGAAGATCGAAGCGCCGGCCGGTAGTAGCGGTGACACCTCGTCTAGCAGCAGTTCTTCGGCTAGTGCTGACGGTATCACTATGACGATCGAAGGTAAGACGACCAACTTCTCGGCACTCGATGTCTATAAGAATACCTTGTCCAAGGCGCAGCTCAGCTACGAGGTAGAGGAGGAAGACACCTCGTCGGATAGCGAGAGTTCGGCTAATTCAGACGGTACCTATAGCAAGGAGACCTCATCAGACAGTGACAGCTCTGACAGCGATAGCCAGTCTAAGAAAAAGAAGAAATCTGCCACCAAGAAGAAGGCGATGAAAGAGAATCTGGTCACCGCTGTCAATGTCAAAGACAGCAGCCTCTCTGCCGGTGGTAGCCAGAACGAAGCTCTAGTTAGCTTCACCTTGACGGTTACCTTTAACGACAGCGCCTTCAGTCCGAAGTCGACTAATATCAAGCTGGAAGTACCGAAAGAAACCACCTCGGATGGCGACCGCAATGCTCCGAAAGAGACTTTCCACACTGATGCCAAAGATAAGTCTAATGACAAGAAGGACGAGCAATGAGTGAAGAAAATGCCCTGACCGGTATCAAGAAGCGACAGCAGATCACTAACACCCGCAAGCAGGTATTCACCTGGGTGGCATTAGCGGCGGCTTTAGTGGTGATTTGCCTGGTGGTGGGCTGGAATCTGATGCAGCGGATCAACTACCAGAACAAGGTTAACCGTGACGTCGGTAAGACAGCTCAGACTATGCACGATAATGTCGAGGCGGCTGACAAGCTGATCAAGAATGTTAACGCCCTCAAGGCCAACGCCGCCTTGTCGTTACCCAATCTCAAAGCCGACGACAGTACGGTCTTTCAGGTGGTGATCGACGCCTTGCCGACCGAGGACGATAGCGTGGCACTGAGCTCATCGCTTCAAAACAAGATCTTGTCTAAGTCGGGCGTAACCATAGAGCAGATCAATGTAGACACCACCGAATCTGATAGTTCATCCGGCTCGTCGAGTTCATCAGGCTCAAGCTCCGGCTCATCGAGTAGCTCGTCCAGCTCCAGCTCCGGCTCCAGTAAATCCGGTGTCAGTAAAGCGGACGATATCCAATTCCCGGTAGCCAAGCCGATCACCTTCCGAGTTAGCCTGGTCGGCAGTTTCGACTCAGTCAAGTCTGCCTTGCAGGATATCGAGAGCACCATTCGACCAATCACTATCACCAAGCTGACGATTGATGGCTCGGACGACAAGCTCAATGCCACCATAGAGGCGCAGACCTATTATTCTAGCAAGGTTAACTTTAAGCTAGGTAAGAAGGAGATCCAGTATGAGAAAAAGTGATTGGGCGGCTATCATCTTAATCGTGGCCATCGTCGGCTTGACTTCGTACTTCGTAGTCGGGGCGATCATGCCGTCACCGGCCGATAGCTTGCAGACTGTCCAGATAGCTCCGACCATTGAGAGCAAGGTTGACGAGCCGGACAAGAAGATCTTCTCTGACACCGCCATCAATCCGACCGTTCGGACGACTATCGGTGACCAGTCCAACCAGCACCCCTTTAATCTGGAGAGCAAATAGGTGGCATGGCAATCCTGACCGACGAGTCTCGTGCTAAGATTGAGGCCTACTTTATAGAAGCAGGCCTTTTTACCGATGAGCAGCTCGAGCATTTTCGTCGCAAGGCGCAGGCAGAGAATGAGCCTCTCTTTGCTTATTTGATGCGAGAGGAGATCATTAACGACGAGCAGCTGGCTGAGGCGACGGCTCGCACCAGTGGTACGCCTTATGTTAACTTGTCGCACGCTATCATCGATAGTAGTGTCTTGGCACTTCTGCCGATGGAGGTGGCGCAACGCTTCATGGCGGTGCCGCTAGGTGAGACTAACGAGGGCGGGGCAGAGCGCTTGGCGGTCGCCATGCTTGATGCTAATAACGTCCAGGCAGTTGATTTCCTGTCGAATACCATTGGTCGTCCGATCAAGGTCTATATGGCGAGCGAGTCGGGCATCAATAACGTCCTGTCGCAGTACCGGATGGATGTCGATGAGGGTGTCCGAGCCTCACTTGACAGTAACGCCCCTAAGATCACCAGCAATGCTCAGGTGATCGTTCAGGACTCACCGATCTCTAAAGTATTAAACCAGCTGCTTGAGTACGCTCAGCGGGTCCGAGCCTCGGATATCCATATTGAGCCGAGCGAGAACCAGCTAACCATTCGCTGTCGGATTGACGGCGTGCTCCGAGTGGTGATGGTTCTGCCCAAGTCGACCGAGGCGGCGCTGGTCTCCCGGATCAAGATCTTATCTAATCTCAAGATTGACGAGCACCGCAAGCCGCAGGATGGTCAGTTCACCGTCATGGTCGGCGAGAAAGAGGTTGACCTCCGTATCGCCATCTCACCGGTCGTCTGGGGTGAGCAGGTGGTGATCCGCTTGCTGGATAAGTCGGGCAGCACCTTTAAGCTGGAGGATATGGGCTATGCCAGCCGAGCCCTCCGGATGATTCGGCGGGGGATTGCCCGTCCTAATGGCATGATCCTGACCTCCGGGCCGACCGGCTCAGGTAAGTCAACCTCGCTTTACGCTCTGGTTCAAGAGATCTATAGCGAGAAGATCAATATCGTCACCCTGGAGGATCCGGTCGAGTACAAGATGGAGGGGGTGAATCAGATCCAGGTTAATCCCGCCGTTGGGCTGACCTTTGCCAATGGATTACGTTCTATCCTGCGCCAAGACCCTGATGTCGTCCTGGTCGGCGAGATCCGAGATAGCGAGACGGCTAACCTGGCGGTTCAGGCGGCTCTGACCGGGCACCTCGTTCTCTCGACTCTACACACTAATTCGGCGGCCGGTATCTTGCCCCGTCTGCTGGATATGGGGGTAGAGCCGTTCCTGATCGCCTCGACGATCAATACCGTCATCGGTCAGCGTCTGGTTCGTCGAGTCTCGGCAGATAAAGAGTCGTATCAGAGTGACCCACTGCAGACCGAGATGATCAGAAACGTGGTCGGGCCGCTCCTGCCGAGGACACCGGCCGAGATCCAGACGATCGGTCAGGACTTAGGCTACGCTAATCTGCCCCTGCAGGATTCGGCCTCCTTTACCCTGGTCAAGGGTAAAGAGACGGCCACTACGCCGGGCGGCTTCAAGGGTCGGATGGGTCTCTATGAGGTGATGGAAGTGACCGACGAAGTGCAGAAGCTGATCATCGGGCATGCTACCTCCAGTCAGATCCAGCAGCTGGGTATCGCCCAGGGGATGATCCCGATGCACCAAGATGGTTTCCTCAAGGCGCTGACCGGGCAGACTACCATTGAGGAAGTTAACCGAGTGGCGGCTAATATTGCATAAAGCATGAGCATGATATAATTAAAAACGAATAGGGAGGCATAATGGATAACATCAGAATAGAAATGCTGCTGCAGGAGGTCATCAACCAGCACGCCAGTGACCTGCACCTGCAAGTAGGCTTACCGCCGATGCTTCGGATCGACGGAGCATTGACGCCGGTGGCCAATACACCGTCGCTGGATGTCGAGACGACAGAGCGCTTGATCTTCAGCATCTTGGACAACGAGCAGAAGCAGATCCTGCTCAAGGACAAGGAGTTTGACTTCTCCTTTGCCTTTGGTGACCTCGGTCGTTTCCGGGTCAACGCCTTTCACGAGCGGGGTAATATCGCTGCCGCTATGCGTCTCATCCCGAATGACATTCCGACCTTGGCTGAGCTTGGCTTACCGGCGGTCGTCGAATCCTTTGCCGATTATCCTCGGGGGCTGGTCTTAGTCACCGGGCCGACCGGCTCAGGTAAGTCGACTACCTTAGCGGCGCTACTGGACAAGATTAACTCCGAGCGGAGCGAGCATATCATCACCATTGAGGATCCGATCGAGTTCACTCACAAGTCGAAGCGCTCGGTGATCGTTCAGCGGGAGGTTCACTACGACACCTACTCCTTTAGTGCCGCCTTGCGCTCTGCCCTACGAGAAGACCCGGATGTTGTCTTGATCGGTGAGATGCGTGACCTGGAGACGATCAGCGCCGCCATCACCATCGCCGAGACGGGACATTTGGTCTTCGCTACCTTGCACACCAACAGTGCTTCCCAGTCAATCGACCGGATGGTCAATGTCTTCCCGCCACATCAGCAGCCTCAGATCAAAGCCCAGCTGGGCAACATGCTGATGGCGATCTGCTCGCAGCGTTTGATCCCGGCTATCGGGGGTGGACGCTTGGTCTCAGCCGAGATCTTGGTCGCTAACCCGGCTGTCCGTAATATCATCCGTGAGGGTAAGTCGCATCAGCTCGACCAGGTCATCCAGACCAGTGCCAAGGAAGGCATGCAGTCGATGGATCGCACCCTGGTACAGCTGGTTCAGTCCGGTCAGATTACTTATGACGAAGCGAAGAATTACGCTGTTGACTTAGATGATCTTAATCGAATGATGAGGGGGTAGAGACCGGTGATTACTTTTCGATATAAAGCTCGTAATACCGCCACCGGTAAGATCGAGAAGAGTACTGTCCAGGGCAATAGTGAGTCGGCGGCGGCTAAGTTGCTGATGGCGCAGGGGCTAGTTCCCCTAGAGATGACCCCGGCTAGCGAGGAAGGACTTCTCTCCGGTCTGCGCAAGCGGGTTAGCCCGAAAGAGCTGGTCATCTTCACTAGACAGCTGGCGACCATGCTGAATGCCGGTCTACCGCTGGCTCAGTCGCTAGCGACCGTCCAAGACCAGACTAACAGCAAGATGCTCAAGGTGATCGTCGCCGACCTGGTCGGCAGCATCAATGGCGGCATGCCTCTGTCTGATGCCATGGCGAAGTACCCCAAGGTCTTTAACCAGGTCTATGTCGCTCTGGTGCGAGCCGGTGAGACTTCCGGTACGCTGGATCAGGCTCTGGCTCGTTTGGCTAACCAGCAGGAGCACGACTATGACCAGATCAGCAAGATCAGGGGGGCGATGGTCTACCCGGCGATCGTCCTGGCGGTGATCGTAGCAGTGGTTATCTTCATGCTGGTTACCTTGATTCCACAGGTCTCCAGCATGTACAAGGACTTAGGCAAGACCCTACCGATCACCACCGAGATCCTGCTGGCTATCGTCAATTTCTTCGCTGCTTTCTGGTATATCATCATCGTGGCGCTGGGCGGGCTGATCTTCTTCGCTCGGCGTTGGCTGGCTACCAGCAGTGGGCGACGGGCTTGGGATTCCTTCAAGCTCAATGCGCCGATCTTTAATAGCTTGCTACGCAAGATGTACATGGCTCGCTTCGCTCGGACGGCTCAGGTGCTACTTAGCTCCGGTGTATCGATGATTGAGACGTTGAAGATCTCATCAGAGGCGGTCAACAACGTCCTCATCCGAGATGAGCTTCTCCAGGCGGTTAACAAGGTCAAGAACGGTAAAGCTCTCTCAGAGGCGCTGACGAACCAAGAGTATATCCTGCCCTTCGTGCCGCAGATGATCAAGATCGGCGAGTCGTCCGGTGGTATCGACGCCATGCTAGCCAAGATCGCCGACTACTACGACAAGGAGGTTGACAACGCCATCGCCGCCATTTCCACCTTGATCGAGCCTGTCCTGATGATCTTGATGGCGATCATGATCGGCTTCATCGTCCTGGCGGTCTTGCTGCCGATCTACGGCTTGACCGATACTTCCAAACTCTAGCTGATATTCCGCTGATAGTGCTTGTGTTTTCGCCAGCTTAGTATATAATCAGACATGTAATAACTAATAAAGAAAGGACATACAATCCAGTATGAAAAAAACTGAAAAAGGTTTCACCATTATTGAGGTAGCCTTGGTCTTGGCCATCGGTGCTTTGATCTTCCTCGTGGTCTTCCTGGCTGTACCGGCTCTGCAGCGCAACCAGCGAAATGATGCCCGCAAGCGAGATATCAGCAACGTAGTTGAAGCGGTGTCGGATTATAGCTCTAATAATCCCGGAACCCAGCTGGAGGCAGGTAAAACTCAATACGAGGTAGGAAGTAACCCAGGTAATGCACTGACTAAATATATCGACACTTTGTCAAATAGCACTGACAAGGTTGTGACCAGTAATTCTGGTCAGGTGCCTGATTCAAACGACAATGCTAATACTGATACGATTACGGTGCAGGTTGGTTATAGATGCAACGGTCTTAGTAGTATTGTTAAGGGCACGATGCGTCAATCAGCTGTGCTTGGTGTAATGGAGCAGTCTGGTGGCAAGAGGTCTGTCTACTGCCAAGATGCTAGCTAATCTTGCCTAAGTATTAGCCTGAGCTATACCTCCTTATCCTCTCGGGATAGGGAGGTTTTAGTTTTACTGCTATAATGTGCTTATGCAGATCATGATCTTTTACTACTTCTCGCTGGCTCTTCTCGGGGCGATCATGGGCTCTTTCATCGGTGCTCTGACTTGGCGGATGAAGCGGGGGCTCAACTGGCTGAGTGGACGGAGCGAGTGCGAGCACTGTCACCATCGTCTCGCCCCGACCGACATGATCCCGATCATCTCGTACCTGGGGTTGGGTGGGCGCTGCCGCTACTGCCACAAGCGGATCGGACGGCTGGCGCTTCGGCTGGAGGTACTGACCTGTCTCAGTTTCGTCCTCTCAGGCGTGTTCTTTCCCTCGGCGCTGGAGCATGCTTGGCGTGACCCGAGCATTACCCTGGGGATTGCTTGTACTCCCACCGGTATCTGGTGTCGTTCGCCGGGGTTAGCCTGGCTGGCTTTCGGGCTGTGGCTGGCTTGCCTGGTGCTGATGGTCGCTCTCTTCGTCTATGACCTGCGCTGGCGCAAGCTACCGAACCGTCTGGTCTTCCCTCTGATCGGGCTCAGCCTGGTTTACTCGCTGGTGACCTTGCCTATGCTACACGGTGGTGGGGTAGGGGGCTGGCTGATGGCGGTGGCCGGCGGCATGGCGCCGATTGCCGGCATCTATGGCACTATCTACTTGGCTTCTCGGGGCAAGCTAGTCGGGCTGGGCGATGTCAAGCTGGGGCTGGCGATTGGTCTCTTGGTACCGCAGTGGTGGCTGGGGCTACTTATCCTCTTCCTGGCTAACTTGCTGGCGACGCTGGTCTCTCTGCCGGCGCTCATGCGTCACCGGCTCAAGCGTACTAGTGCCATCCCCTTCGGTCCTTATCTGATAGTAGCCACCTATCTGGTCTTCTTGCTCAGCTGGCTGATCCAATCCACCCTCCAGTCCTTCTTCACGCTATAGCATCAGAGCATAAGCAGATTCTGTAATTTCCCTCCATGTATAACTCTATAGTGTACGAGTGGTACAGGTGGCCTCCTCAGGTATAATTACTTACGAAAGCTTGTGGCTCAAAGCATGGTCTGTAATTTCCCCATACACATAACTCTTTGACACACGAGCAGTACAGGTGGTCTCCTCAGGCCTGGCGACGTAGCGAGTACCACTGGTAATTGCTAGCTTACTGCTATATCAACAGCCTTCGTCAACCACACTGTACTACTCGTACCAAGAGCATCTGTTTTTGACTAAAGCCAGGCTAAGAAATGAGACTGGGGAAATTACAGACATAACCTTCCTTACGCCTCAAAGGGTGTCTTTCGTCCTTCGTCTGCGTCAGTCATTTCCTGAAGACTG
>CAJPSI010000023.1 GCA_905373275.1 Candidatus Saccharibacteria bacterium UBA1103
GCGGAATGGTCGGCAAGAAATCCGCCTTAGACGTCTCAGCGGTGGTAGCTTGCGCTTCGGCGGCTACCGACGAAGCCTGAGGCTTGACGATCGGCGACGGTGCCTGAGCCTTAATAGCTGCCGAGCCGGTCCCTTCCGGCTTAGACGCCGTCTGAGTCAACCCTGTCTGAGATCTAGTCTCTCTGCTCCCGCCACTCGGCCTATCCAGCACCCCCTGCCAAAGCGAGCTAACATAGCTTCGCTGTCGGATCTGTACCGTGGCATTAGCCCGGCTATCCGCCCCGGCGGACTTAGTCTGCTCTGCCTCATCGGCAGGCCGAATGTTTGCTTCTTGTGAGGTTGTTTGTTTTACCGACTGGTGTGACGACGGCACGCTAAAGCCTGATCGCCTGTCGATATTAGCAAACGACCCACCGCCATTTGCATCTATCATCTGCTCGTCTCCTGTTAGTTGTTCTTGTCCCTTCAAGTCTTTTTGTCTCCAGACTATGACTATATAGTAAACTACCCCACCGACAATTGCAAGCCCCCAGCAGCCCAGCAGGACGCATGTCAGTAGTACTATTTTGATGTGCCACGGCACCCTCTCCGCTTCTTTGCTCGTTCTTTTTTATCAAGATGCCATCCTCTCTCCATGGGATAGGGTAGTGGACCACATATACCGCCATATACACTATTGCGCTTCAGGCTCTTATCAAAATCATAGATCAGTTGATCCATGTCCTGATTGGAGGATAGATCCGAGGCTGACACCACAAACTCACTGCCGCTGGAGTATTCGTCTCCTTTTTTAATGTAGTATCTGAGCCACATGCTATCCGGTCTACCGTCGGGTAGGTATTTAACCATTTTCTTGAGTCGATTAATGATCCTTACCTTGTCATCATCAGTCTTGATCGACTGCCCATCCGGGTCATAGATGTACAGGTAGTAACTATGGTCCAGTCCATCATTTGAGTGAAACATCTGATCTTCGGTCATACCTGCCGTTTTCTCCTTGCAGATTCTCATCGCCTGGGATAGATCAGCGAAGCTTCTCTTGTTAACCCCATCCTTCTCGCACAGATAAAACTCTACACCAAACTCGGCGTCCCTGCCGAATATGCGCTCTATATGAGGTCGCAGGCACTTTTCCTCGGCCGACACTTGTTCCTTCTTAATTGAACTGGATTTACCCCCACACTCCCGATGGTACATCTCCTCAAGCCAAGGAAACTGCAGATGGTCGTCTCCAACGATTAGATAATCGTCTCCGGCGATTGCTAAACCGACCAGTACGACTACGACGCCGCAGACGATCAATAGCCGTCTGTATCGATGCTTCGGCTTGCTTGGCTTGGCTAGATTAGCTGATGTAGCATTAGTCCGAGATACTTTGATGCCGGTCTTCTTTTTTCTCATTTGTCCCAGCCCTTTCGGATGGGGTAATAATTCCCCCAATCCGGAATATGAGTTGCCGTGTTCATAAGCACACCATCGCTAAATTGCCGGACTAGCTGAGGAATATTTCGACTAGGAGATAAATCGGAGACTCTCACCCAGAACCCACCGCCACCCCTTAAGAAATACTTGTTCTTCACGTAGTATTCAAGGTGCATAATATCTAACCTACCGTCCGGTAGGTATTTTATCACCTCTCTTAATTTCTTGATTACCCTTAACTTTTCATCATCTGTTTCGACTGATTGTCCGTCCGGGTCATAGATATACAGGTCGTAGTTATGATATAGCTCGTCATATGAGTCGAGCATCTCATCTTCAGTCATACCTTTCGTCTTCCTCTTACATATGTCCATCGCTCGGGACAGATTGGCAAAGCTCGTTAGACTAGTACTACCTTTTTTGCATAACTTAAACTCTATGCCAAACTTAACATCCTTGCCGAATATTCGCTCCATATGGGGGCGCAGACGAGTCTCCTCAACCAGCGTCCTCAGATAATCATTACTCTCGTTCATCACCACGCAGACCATCGCAAAGATGACCACAACACCCAAGGCTATCACAATCCGCCTCAATCGCTTCTTTCCCGGTTCAGCCGGCTTGGCTCGCTCGCTGCTAACGACAACTCGGGGTACGCCGGGAACGTTGGCTTGAGACACTCCGGCGCCGGTCTTCTCTTTATTCATTTGTCCCAGCCCTTTCGGATGGGGTAAGGATTCGCCCCTCCATCATCAGGTACTATTGGTTTGAGTAGGTCATCACTAAAGCTGTCGGTCATCTGCCGCAGATCATCCACTGATACTTTAAGCTCACTACCCCATCCGCTACCCTTATGCTGTTTGATGAAATAGCATAGCCACATACTATCCGACCTACCGTCGGGTAGATATTTAACCATTTTTTTGAGTCGCTTGATGATCCTTGCCTTATCACCATCAGTCTTGATCGACTGCCCGTCTAGGGCGTAAATATAGACGCTGTAGTCGTGGCTTAGCCCACTGTCATTATACAAGGACGAATCAATTATCTCTTCTTTGGTCATATCTGCCGTCTCCTCTTTGCAAATACTCATCGCCTCAGGTAAACCAACCATTCCCTTCATGCCGGTTGCACCCCGTTCACACAGCCGGAACTCCACGCCAAATTCGGCGTCCTTGCCGAATATTCGCTCTATATGAGGTCGCAGGCGATCTTCCTCGGCGGATATCTGCCTAACCTTAGCGTAAGTATCGGATTTATTGTATCCATGTTCTCTGTTTCTGCCATTCAGCACCACCTCAAAACGTAGGTGGGGGTTGTCTACCGGATAAGCATCGGACTCATAGTAATTCCTCCGTGGAGCGGAGACACCGTGGGTACGCCTCATCTCACCCACCAGTTTGAAGTCCTTGCCATATTTATCGTGCAGATAACGCACCATGATATCCTCAGGTGAGTTAGGACGATAGTTATTGGGTGAGTTAGGCTTCTTACTGCCGACGATAGCTAGACTGATCAATGCTACGACGGCAACCACCACTAGAACGCCGCAAATGATCAATAGTCGTTTACCTCGGTGCTTCGGCCTGCTTGGCTTAGTTAGATTAGCTGATGTAGCCGTCGTCTTAGCGTCTTTTTTAGTCTTCACTTGACACCTTTCCGGATTTTACTTCATTATAGTTATCCTGGAGGCTACGATTACCATAGTTATCGTCCAGCCAGACCTTAAGGCTGTGCTTGGGATCATCTTTAAAGCCGGCTCGCCAGCTACAGAATTGCTCAATAGGATCAGGCCATTCCCATGGTCGCCAGCTCAAATCCGGTAATGGTAATACTAAATATATCACCCGCCACCACTCAATCACCTGCCACCACTCAGTCGCATACTGTTGCCCTCCATCAAGATAAGCAAAACAGCCTCCATCTACGCTAAGCTCTCGATTGCTACCATACTTGGCGTGGAGATAGCGCTTTACTTTATTGTCCGGGCTGAAATAGTTAGCTAGCGTGATAATGATGAGTATCTTAACGAGGACGATGATGGCTATTACTTTCAGGACGGTTCGCCACTTCTTCTTCGGCTTCCTTGGCTTATCAGGTATGCCGGGGGTATTCTGCAATTTATTATTGACACTAGTTTGAGACACCATTAGTAGTACCCTTCTCTTTGATATGTGACGATCTTTCTCTGAGTTAGCTTTTCGGTAGAGGATAAGTCTGAAGCACTTATCACCCAGAGTTCACTACCCCCGGAAGACTCCTTTGCCCTTGTGTAATAGACGAATTGTACACAATCCGGTCTACCCTCCGGTAGGTATTTAGTTATTTCTCTCAGTTTCTCAATTAGCCTTAACTTGTCATCGTCAGTCTCGATTGGTTGCCCGTCCAGAGCGTAGATATATAGATTATATTCGTGACGTAACTCGTCCGAATCAGTTACTTGCCCCAAGGTCATATCCTCTGTCGCCTCTTTGCAGATTTTCATCGCCCGAAGCAAGCCGGAGAAGCCCTTCATGCCGGCCTCGCCCTTCTCGCATAGCTGAAACTCCACCTTAATATCAGTATTCTTACCAAATATCCGCTCTATATGAGGTCGCAGGCGATCTTCCTCGGTCATTATCCGACCGGCCTCAAGATAAGTATCGGACTTCTCGTATTTGTGCTCCCTGTTATCACCATCCAGGGCTACTCTGAAACGAAGACGAGGATTATCTATCGGATAGGCGTCCGACTCGTAGTAACGCTCCCGGATAAAGTCACGATTCCGCCTCATCTCACCCGCTAGCACAAAGTCTTTGCCGTATTTACTGCGCAGGTAGCTTCGCATGATATTTTCGGGAGAAGTCACAGCTACCACCACGACTCCGGCCGCCACTGCTACGACTACGATAATGCAGATGATCACAATCCATCTTCTAGATGATCTTAATCGCTTGACAGGTACACCGGAGGCGTTCTGCGGTACGCCGGGAACGTTGGCTTGAGACACTCCGGCGCTGTCCTTCTCTTTATTCATTTGTCCCAGCCCTTTCGAATGGGGTAGGGATCCGTCCCGCTATCATTGGTTACTATTGGTTTAAATAGATCGTTACTAAAGCTGTCGGTCATCTGCCACAGATCATCCACCGATACTTTCAGCTCATGGCTCCATATACTGTCCTCGTCACGCTTAATGAAATAGCATAGCCACATGCTATCCGGTCTACCGTCGGGTAGATACTTAACCATCTTTTTGAGTCGCTCAACGATCCTTGCTTTGTCACCAGTATTGTCACCATTAGTCTTGATTGACTGCCCGTCCGGGTCGTAGATGTATAATTCATAGCTATGATACATCCTGATGTATGAATCAGATATCTGATCCTTGGTCATACCCGCCGTTTCTTTTTTGCAGACGTTTATTGCCTGAGATAAGCTCGTGGACTCGTTCGCACCGGCTCTACCTTTCTCGCACAGCAGAGACTCCACTCCGAACTTGGTATTCTTACCGAATATTTGTTCAACAGCCGGTCGCAGGCGGTCTTCCTCGGCAGATATCTGCCTGGCCTTGGCATAATTTTCCTTGCCCAAAATAACTTGGGCGCAACTATCCCACATGGCTCCACTACTACTATAACTCACCCTACACTTGCCTTTTGGATTACCCTTCGGGTGGACAGACCAACTGCAATCATCATAAGTCTCATTACCCTCACCAAGCCAACGACACTTACTATTTGCGAGATTGTATTTCGTATTTATCCTCCCTTGCACGGCCCTAAATATATCAACAGTAGTAGTATAATCCGTCACCACGAACTCTTGCTTGTATTTGTCACGCAGATACTTCAGTACCTTACTTTTAATTCTCCCGTCAACGTCGGCCCAGGCAAAGCCTAGAATACCTGCTATCGCCACGACCATGACGACATAGATGATGATTTGCCTCTTGGCTTGTTTTGACCGTTTCGATTTAACCACTTCGTTAGATTCTTGGCCGTTAGCTGATGTAGCCGTCGTCTTAGCGTCTTTTTTAGTCTTCATTTTAACTCTCCACCACGTTCCATTTTACTACTTCGAAGGCTGCGATTACCATAGTTATCGTCCAGCCAGACGTTAACGATGTGCTTGGGATCATCCTTAAAGCTGGCTCGCCAGCTACAGTATTCGTCGTCAGGCCATTCCCAAGGCAATCGATGTAGCTCCGGTAGTATTACATCTATTTGCCACCACTCGGGAGCATTTCTTCTGGGCATACAGTCTCCCGAGTCAACCCAACAGCCTCCGTCCAAGCTAAGCTCTCGATTGCTCCCCCGTGGGGGCATATGCCACCTCTTAGTCCAACAGCCTCCGTCCAAGTTAAGTTCTCGATTACTACCATACTTGGCGTGGAGGTAACGCTTTACTCTATTATCCGGAGTAAAGTAGTTAAACAAAGTAATATTGATGAGTGTCTTGATGAGGACGATGATGACTATTACTTTTAGGACGGTTCGCCACCTCTTCTTCGGCTTGACGGGCTTGCTATTAACGCCGGAGATATTGACGGTGTCATCTTGAGATGCCAAGGTATCATTCGTCGTCATCAAGCTTCAGCCACCCTTTCTTGCCCGGCATGGTTATCTCCCAATAAGTAATGCCACTGCGAGCAGCTGGACCCACGGTTGCCAGGTTACTATTAAAATCATGGACCAGACCCCGGATGCCTTGATCAGATAAATCCTTCGCCGATAACGCCAGCTCCGAACCTTCATCGGATGATTTGTCGCCCCTTATAAAGTAGTAGAGACTAAGCAGATCAGGATTAATATCCGGCAGATACTTCACCAGCTCTTTAAGCCCCTTGATGATCTTAGTTTTGTCATCAGTAGTCTTAATTGATTGCCTATCCCGAGCATAAATGTAAACTGCATACTGATGAGATAGCCCATTTTCATTATCTATATCTGAATCGATAATCTCTTCTTTGGTCATATCTGCTGTCTCTTGCTTGCAAATATCCATCGCCTTCGGTAAGTCATGAGAACCTTTCATGCTATCCTCGCCCCTGTCACACAGTTTATATTTAACCCCGATCTCGGTATTCTTGCCGAATATGCGCTCTACGTGGGGTCGCAGGCGGTCTTCTTCGGCCAGTATCTGACCTTCCTCGATGTAAGTATCAGACTTCTCAAACTTATGCTCTTTGTTATCGCCGTCCAATTTGACCTTAAAGCGAAGACGGGGGTCATCTACCGGATGAGCATCCGATTCGTAATAATGTTCCCATAGAGCGGACGACCCAAAGGGGGTGCGTCTTATCTTGCCTGTCAGTACGAAGTCCTTGCCATATTTATCGCGCAGATAACGCACCATGATATCCTCAGGTGAGTTAGGACGATAGTTGCTAGATGAGCCGAAGTGCTTGCCGCCAATGATTGTTAGACTGATCAATATGACGACGACAACCACCGCTAAGATGCCGCAGACGATTAGTAGTCGTTTTCCCTTGCGCCTTGGCTTATTTAGCTCGCTTGAACCGTCAGTGTCAACTCGGGGAGGTATGGTACTACTTTGAAACATTACCGCACCCACCCCGACTCTTTGTTTGTTCTTTTGTTCGTTCTTTTTTATCAAGATGCCATCCTCTCTCCCTGGGGTAAGGTGGCGGACCGCACTTCTTAGCAGTATCAATTACCTTACTTACTTTTTTGTCAAAACCATAAACTAGCTGACTCGTACTTTGACTAGCGAGTAGGCCTGAGGCTGATATTTCCAGCTCACGATCCCCCTCCTTGATATAGTATCTGAGCGACATAGCGCTCAGTCTACCATCGGGTAGGTACTTAGCCATTTCTCTGAGCCGTTCAATAATCTTTGTTTTGTCGCTATCAGTCTCAATTGACTGCCCGTCCGGGTCATAGATATATAGGCTGTAGTCATGAGCCAGACCATCATCCGAGTAAACCACTTGATCACGAGTCATACCAGCCGTCCTCTCCTTGCAGATTCTCATCGCCCGATACAAATCGGCGAAGCTTTTCGGAGTGTCTCCGTCAATTTTACATAGATCAAACCTCACGCCAAACTCGGCATCCTTGCCGAATATTCGCTCTATATAGGGTCGCAAACGATCTTCCTCAAGGACTGTCCGACTAGCCTCAATGTAATCATCGCTCTTCTTGTACTTACGCTCTACATTGCCACCATCCAGGACTACTTCAAAGCGGATACGAGGGTTATCCACCGGATGAGCGTCTGATGCATAGTACCCCCCTACGACAGAGCTAGCGGAATTATGCGTCATCTCACCCACCAATTTGAAGTCTTTGCCATATTTATCGTGCAGATAACGCACCATGATATCCTCGGGTGAGTTAGGGCGATAGTTATTGAGTGAGTTAGGGCGATTGTTATTGGGTGAGTTAGGCTTCTTACTGCCGACGATTGTTAGACTGATCAATATGACGACGGCGACCACCACCAAGATGCCGCAGACGATTAGTAGTCGTTTACATCGATGCTTCGGCTTGCCCGGCTCGCCTTCACTGACCTTTCTCACCTGAGCACTACTCAGGCTTGGCTCAACATTCAACTCGGCACTAGGTTCAGCATTTAGCCTCATCCTCGACCCGGCATCCGGCTCAATGCTTGACTGAGCGCCGGCGGGTTCAGCACTCGGCTCAGTGCTTAGCCGAGCATCCGATTCAGCGCCTGGCTCAGCTTCTGACTCACCTATTGATCGACCCACTTATCTACCCTCCTTATTTTTATTACCCAGTTGACTCTCTAAGTAGGCTAGCTGAAAACCACGCAGGTTACCGCCCAGGACGGCATCAACATTCTTCTCTTCGTGCTTCGTCCTGGTGTCCTTGACTAGCCGATAAGGGTGTAAGATGTAATTACGAATCTGAGCTCCCCAGCCGGCACTGTCACCCGCCCGGAGTTGATCCAGACTCGCCACGTGTTGCTCCTGTTGCAAGGTTGCCAGCTTACCCCGCAGGATTTCCATCGCCTTCGCCTTATTCTGTATCTGCGAGCGCTCGTTCTGAATGGTCACCACTATGCCTGTCGGCAAGTGGGTCAGCCGTACAGCAGAGTCAGTCGTATTGACACCCTGACCACCCTTACCACCGCTACGGTAGATGTCTACTCTCAGGTCTTTATCGTCAATCTGAATGTCATCGGGCCGGTCAATATCCGGCAGTACTTCCACCAGGGCAAAAGATGTTTCTCGTGACTCGGCGTTAAAGGGGCTCAGGCGCACCAGCCGGTGCACGCCATGCTCGCTCCGTAGCCAACCGTAAGCGAACGCTCCGCTAATCTCGATCACCTCGGTCTTGACGCCGGCCACCTCGCCGGCACTCCGCTCGATGATATCCGTCTCGAAATCATTTTGTTCTGCCCAGCGCAAGTACATCCGCTCCAGCATAGCCGTGAAGTCCTGAGCGTCATCACCGCCCGCCCCGCTACTTAGACGTAAAATAGCGTTGCCTTGATCATACTTGCCGGTAAAGAGAAGCTGCTGCTTGAGCCCGGTAAATGACTGCTCAAGCGACTTGACCTGACCGGCAAATTCGTCGACCAGCTCATCGTCAATGATCTCGATCAGCTCACTAGCGTCCGCCACTTGGGCTCGTAGCACCCGCCAGGGCTGAATGATCGCCTTTAGATTCGCCACCTGTTTAGTCAGTGCCTGGGCTTGAGTGGGATTGTGCCACAACTCCGGTCGAGCTATCTGCTCTTCCAGCTCAGTCAGCTGAGCTTGCTTTGCCTCCAGCCCCAACTGATCAGTCGCCCGATTGATCGCCCGGTCCAGCTGAGATAGTCGTTTAGCGAGCTCGTCCTGCATATTCCTTAGTCACATTGATTAAATAGTTGACAGGCGATCGCCTGGTTGATCACATCTTGGACATCTCGGGGGTCGGTCTGGTCGGCAATCTTGACGATCTCGTCGATATCGTCAGTCAGGGTGTAGAGGTCTCGGGCTTTATTAATCATGCCGTAATCAGCCGCCTTGACATGCGCCATCTCGTTCATCTCATCTTCCATACCGGTCTCGATCAAGTGCCATTCGCTCATGATGCCGCTGAACCATTCGTCCAGCCCACCCCAGAACTCACTGCCGAATAAGATGACCGGTGAGATCGGCATCTTGCCGGCGTGGATTAGCTCCAGCACCTCGGTGAACTCGTCCATGGTACCAAAGCCGCCCGGGAAGAAGACAAACATCTTTGAGCTATAGGTCAGCATCACCTTACGGGCAAAAAAATAGTGAAACTCCATCGAGTCGGTCGTCCAAGGGTTAAGATCTTGCTCGGTCGCCAGCTTAATATTCAGCCCGATCGATTGACCGTGATTCTCGAATGCTCCTCGGTTAGCCGCCTCCATAACGCCGGGGCCACCACCGGTCGTCACCGTGTGACCGTGCTGAGCCAGCTTGGCTCCCAGCTCGTAGGCTGCTTGATAATATTTGTGCCGATTATGAAAGCGAGCCGAACCAAAGATGGTGACACCCTGCGGATAAGTACGGATCATCTCCAGACCACGCACCAGGTCTTTGGTATAGCGGGCGAAGCGCCGGTCGTCCGAAGGCGGCATCTGCTCGTTAGCCAGAATCTCCTCCCATGGACGCTCCTGGATGGCAGTCCGAGCAATCGCTCTCGACCGAGCCAACTTTTTGATACGTTTACTATTTCTTTTCTTGATTACCATATCCCCATTCTAACACAGGCTAAGAGCCGAGCCGGTGACTTTCAGCTAATCTTCCGAGTAATCTACAATTCGTCAACCGCCTTAATGAATTGTTCGCCCCGGTCAGCATATGATTTGAACATGTCGAAGCTGGCGGCTGCCGGTGACAAGATGACTATATCGCCCGGGCGAGCCAGATCGTAGGCGGTCCGGACGATCTCCGCCATATCAGTCGTCGGCAACATGGCTACCGGCTTATTGGTCTCATCCATGATCTGCTCAGCCACCTTGGCTCGGTTGGCACCGATAGCCAGGACCGCTCGCATATCACTCTGATCGATCACTTTACCCAGCCCATGATAGTCAGCTCCTTTATCCGAGCCACCAACGATCAGCACTTTAGGCTGAGTAAACGACCGGATAGCGGCAATCGCTGAGCCGGGTGTCGTAGCGATGCTGTCGTCGTAGAACTTCACCTCGTCCACCTCATTCACGAGCTTCAGCCGGTGCGGCAACCCCTCGAAAGCACCCAGCCCCTTAGTGACAGCTTCGCTATCGTGATCAGTTATCTCCCAGGTCGCTGATATGGCAGCACAGGCATTGAGTAGATTATGCCGACCGGGCAGCCGTAGCTGACTGACCGGACAAAGCTTGGTCTCACCCATATATAGATATTGTTCGTCGAAATGAGCTCCTTTACGATAGGGGTAGGGCAAGTCATCCGCCTGAGTACTGGCCACGATATGCCCGATCAGCTCAGCCGATTCGCTGTCCGACTGATTATAGACCGCCGTGTCGCCATCGTGCTGATAGTCCAGGATGTGCAGCTTCGCCTGAACATAATCTCGGTAGTCTCGGTGAACGTTCAGATGATCCGGCTCAATCATGGTCACTACGGCAATGGTCGGCGACTGAGTGCAGTCCCATAGTTGAAAGGACGACAGTTCGTAGACGACGATATCGTCCTCTCCGACCGAGGGCAGGACGTCCAGTGCCGGTACACCGATATTGCCGAGCAAATGGACATGGCGCTCGGGTCGGTCAGCCAAATGCTGACGCAAGATCGAAGCAATCAGACTGCAGGTAGTTCCTTTACCCTTCGAGCCGGTCACCCCGATGATCGGAGCAGGACTCTGACGCAGGAACTCTCTCGTCGCCGACCAGTGATGGTCAGCTTGCTTAATCCGATCCGGCGCAACCGACGGGCTACGCAAGACCAGGTCAAACCCTTTGACCTGAGCAAAGGCTCTACCACCTAAGACCAACTGTGCTCCTTCGGGCGTATCATCCAGCTGAGCACGCTCGTCAAAGATAACTATCTCCGCCTCAGGATATTTCGCCCGATAATACCGATAATTCGAGCGTCCCTCAACGCCATACCCCACAATCGCAATCTTCATAGGTCTATTGTAGCATTGCTAAGCTAAAATAA
>CAJPSI010000024.1 GCA_905373275.1 Candidatus Saccharibacteria bacterium UBA1103
GCTAAAGACTCTACCATATTGCGACAGAGCCAATACCTGAGAATTGCCGACACTAATCCGGCTAATCCGATCGTCTTTCTCCAGGAGCTCCTTAAACCGCTTGGTTAGTTCAATCGGCACACTAGAGAGCTTGTCACCGCTGCTGTGGTCGGCCGGATTAGCTTTGTCATTGCCAATCCCCAGCATACCGGTCTGATGGTTGCCCCAGATAAACAGCCTGTCATTCTTAGTCAAGATTGCCATGACGCCATTACCGGCCGCAACCTGGATCACCGTATCATCGCCAAGCGACGGAATACTGCCCGTACCCGGCGAGCCGATGTAGTAAGCCGACATCGCCGGATCAAGCTTATTTGGTTCACCCCGCCTTGATCGCCCCAGCTCACCGTGATTATTACGCCCCCAGGTCTGCAGATTGCCAACATTATCCAGACTAATCGCCGACCGGTTACCCGCTGCCAGCAGCTTGATATTATCTCCCAGCCAAGCCGCCTCGACCGGAGCAGTCTTGTCGGCGTACTTTCGATTAGTATCACCATCAATATAATCTTGTACCTCGCCCCAGACGTAGATATAGCCTTGGTCGGTCAGGGCATAAGCCGTATTAGCGCCGGCAGTAATAAACCTAATGAAATCACCTTGACGCAGAGTGAATTTGTCGGTGATCTCGACAGGCTGATTCCGATCTTGACGACTCTCGCCGCCTTGCCCTAGCTGACCCCTATCATTGTGACCCCAGGCAAAAACCCGATGCTTCTGACTAATAGCGTACGAACTATAGTCGCCGGCCGCAACCGTTTCGACCCGATCGCTCGCCTCTAAGTTCAGCTTAGCTGTCACATCGACAGGCTGAACTGTATAGCCAATTACTTTTCTGCTGCCCAGCTGACCGTACGTATTACTACCGACCGCCCAGATATGACCACTCTGCGACAAGAGTAAAGCGTGCTCGACACCCGCCGCAACATCAACGAACTTCTCGCTCTCTTCTCTGATAAAGCCCTTACCCTTGATCACTACCGGCGTGCCACCGCTAGTCGAGCCACTGGTCGGTGTCATTGTCTCTACTGAAAATGCTCTTGCCGGAATCGACAGAAAGCACAGAGCTCCCACCAGCACAAAGGTGAGCTGACGAGCTAAGTGGTGGATACGGTGGATGATCATGTACTTACCTAATAAATTAGCACAAGCATATTAGAGCTGGCAAGTAGCTGAACGGCAATTAGTAGTCAACCGGTGCAATCGACTCCGCCCATAGCTGAAGTTCTTCTAAGATAAACTGATCCGCTGCCGGACTACTCGCCAGCTTGCTCAGCTCTGACAGATAAGCCGGCAGCTCCCGCTCCAGTTTGACTCGGCGAAACTTCCGCCAACGCTCTTCCTCCGACTCTGATAGACTAGCCGGGTATTGGCGAGCCTTATAGCGAAAGAGCAGTTCGTCCAACCGTTCGTCGGTAAAGTTGGGGTGTAAATCAGCCAGACCGGTTGAATCAGCTGCGGCGACTAGGCGGATCTTCGTCTGATCACTCTTAGGCGTGAAGCTGTCATACAGCTTACCTTCAACATCACTAGCCGGCGGAAAGGCAGGGCGCTTGCACCAAGCCCCAGTCAGTCGTTTGATTAAGCCGGCTTGGCTATTCAGCTGATGATAATGCTTCATTGCCTCAGCTCGACTCAAGCTAATCCGAGCTTCCGAAGCTGAGTCCAACACCCCCAGAGGCGCTACTGCGGGACACTTGTTGATACTCAGCTCCTTAATCGGTACAGGGACGAAATCATCCTGTCGTCTAGTCGCCCGATCTGCCGTCAGATTACTGAGTATCTCCGCTTCGCTGAGTGAGGTGAAATCAACCGGATCATAACGCAGATCCCAAACTAGATAGCTATTCGGGGTACGCCCTTCAGCAATTACCGTTGCCACCGTCGTCTTCTGGTAGCTCGACGAGTAGCGACCACTGGCATAGACAAACGGCTTAGGCTGACCGGGAGTGATGATATCAAGTACCGAGCGCTTGTCGTGGTGATCCAGTAAGTAGCGCCACATTGTCGGCTGACTCCGACGTAGTAGCCTCGCCAGGTTAATCAGCGCCTTGACATCAGCCAGGGCATCATGAGCATTGTCATTCTCAAAGCCGTTACATTTCGCCATATCTACCAGATTGACCGTAGTAATCAGCTGATCCGTCTCCGCTACCCGCTTAGTTGGCCAGTTAATTCCCTCCGGACGCAACGCTCGTACCAGCCGAGTCACATCCAGCAGATCCCAGCGGTCACGACCTTCTGCCCATGCCCACTGATAAGGATCATGAAAATTGCGCCACAGGGTATGACGGATAAACTCATCGTCAAACCTCGTACTGTTATATCCCAGGATGGTTGTATCCGGTGTAACAACCTGCTCTAGAAAGTAACGGCAAAAGTCCACCTCGCTGATACCGTCAGCCACCGTCATTTGCGGCGTAATATGAGTAGTTAAGACCGCCCCCGGCGAAGGTAAGATATCATCGGTCAGCTTGACCAGTAGGTTAACCGGCTGACCGATCAGCTCAAGCTCATCGTTAGTTCGCTGACCGGCAAACTGCATGATCCGGTCGTACCTGGCGCTAAATCCGGACGTCTCCAGATCATAAAAGAAGAACGTCCGCATGAACCCCTAGTGAATAAACTTGTAGCCCGCTAGATTATGGATGGTTCTGGTTGATCGGACATTCCAACCGGCGTAGTTCATCTCACTGACGAAGACACTACCATCGGGATTAACTCGCTCGACGATACCGACGTGACCATAGTAGCCGGACTTGGTCTGGAAAATAGCCCCAACCGACGGAATGTGGTCGACCAGAAGCCCCGAAGCCCTCGCTCCACTATCCCAGGTATTGGCATTACCCCAACCGCCGCTGACCGGTAGCCCCAGCTGAACTCGGCGATTATAGGCATACCAGGTACAGTAGCCATAGGCATAGCGGTTACCGCTGACGATCGGCACATAGAAACCTAGAGTAGTGCTGACACCCGACGAATCATTATTGTAACCATACGAGTACGAACTCCGCCCATAACGCCGTCTAGCTTGAGGTGCAACATACTCCGGGCGCTCTTCCTCAGGCAAGACTCCATCCGGCAAAAGAATAGCCGTACCCGTCGCCACCTTGTCGCTATTGAGGTTATTGATGTTGGTGATCGACTCAGTAGACGACTTGTATTTATCGGCCAGCGCCTTCAGGTCATCACCGTCTTTGACAGTATAGACTACACCATCGACGGCCGGGATAGTGATAGTCGAGCCAACCGCCATAGCATCAGTCTTAAGGCCATTAGCCCAGCGGATAGTCTGGGCTGAGACGCCATGCGCTTTTGCGATCGTCTCCGCCGAGTCACCTTCTTTCACTACATAAGTCGCCAAAGCCTTTGACTCAGTCGTCGGTGCCACAATCTGCTGTTTGCTAACGCTAGTAGCATCAGCCTGCGCCATCTCGGCACTCACGTTGACCGACTCTGCATTGCTGGAAACGCTATTTGATGATGACAGATTAGTCACTGACGCCACCGCCGAAGCGATATTGGCCGACTTGACATCATCGGCCGTAGTCGAGCCTGTCGTCACCGCTCCGCCCGCCAGCTGACCGCCAGTATTGTCAGCCAAGCTGGTAGCGACAGCATTAGACTGGTTAACCTGGCCAACTTTCTGACCTTGCAGGATATTAACGTCAATAGAATTGCTAGTCGACACACCCGGCAGGCTAACCTGGGTGATAGAGTCAGCATGAGTGTAACTCGTAGCGACTAACGTCAGTACCAGTATGAAGACGGCGATGTAAGAAGCCCGTTGTAGGAACTTCTTACTCCGTCCACTTGCCTTTGATTTGATTCTCTCGCTGGAAGAATTAATTAAATTACGATCAGTCATAGCTCGTGATTTAGATTAAATCGCTATTGATTATAGCAAGCCGGAGGTAGTTGTGTCAATGCTCTTTAGGGGTGGAGCAAGCTATCGACAGTAGTAGCAAAAGCTACTTGCACAGCTTGCCGCAGTGGTCAGCCACGGCCTGATTGTGCTGGTCAGCCGTCTCCGAGAAATATGTCTTGCCATCTTCGCCGGCCACAAAGTAATAGTAGCCACTCGCCGGAGGCTCCGCCACCGCCAGCATAGCACTCAGGCTAGGATTAGCGATTGGTCCGGGTGGTAACCCCGGATTATTACGGGTATTATAGGTCGAAGTACAGTCAGGTGAGTTGGTATTACACATCCCCATCTTGTAGGCGTACTGAAACGTCACGTCCGAGCCCAGATTCATCCCCGCCTCTAAACGATTGTAAAAGACGCTGGCTACCAGCTTCTGGTCGGCTTGATTCTTAACCTCCTTGGTCACGATTGAGGCTAGTGTAATGCCTTGATAAAAGCTTAGCCCCCGACCGGCAAATTTAACCTTGAGATTGTTGCGACTACTGACCAGCGCCAGTTGGTTAAGTGCTTTCTTGATCACCTTATCCAGCCCATCACCGGCCAGCACCCGGTAAGTATCGGGGTAGAGGTAGCCTTCCAGGCTGGCATTATCAGGTTTGTCAGCTAAGATCGGACTATCGTAATGAGCTGATAACGCCTTCTCTATCTCAGCATCGGTATAGTCATAGCCCTTAAAGACCTCTTTTAGCTCGTTAAGAGTCAACCCGGGCGGTATCTGGATATCGACCTCATCACTATCAGCGGTGGCTAGCTTATCAACAATCTTGGTCATGCCGTAGCTCGGACTAAGCATATGTGTGCCCGCCTGGATATCCCCGCCATGAAGACGCTTGTAGATTCGAAAAGCCAGAGTGTTGCGAATAAAGCCCGCCTTCTGGAGAGCATTAGCCACTTCTTCAGTGGTAGCGCCCTTATCGATAACGAACTGTCGAACGCTCTTATCTGCTGCATTAACCGGCTCGGACGAGCTACACCACCAAACAAAGACGGTCGCAACGGCAATAACAATGACGATCGCTGCGATGACTGCACTGTTACGCAAGATGCTATGTCTGCCCCGCCGAGCTTGACGCTTTTGCTGACGGCGCCGACGCCTCAACTCACCTCGACTTAGCGTTGCCTCAGTCTCCGCTTCGATAATTGGCTTAAAGTTAAGCTCCATGAAGTCGTTCGCTATCTCAAATGACGGCCGTCGCTTGACCTGACTGACATTCACCCGTTTATGACCCGGCTTAAGCTTGCCCACCTCTATCTTCATACCTTATTTCACCCCACCTAGATAATCAGTCAAGATGACCACCGCTGCTTGACTATCCAGCGTGCCGTCTCGTAGCATTTGCTCCTTAAAGTGCTTCTTGTCTCGACGAAGCATCGCCTCTGCCTGGACGGATGTCAAACTCTCATCCTGAAAAACCACCTCAACACCCCGGATAGAACTAACCGACATAGCATCCCCCAGATCATCTGCAAACTGACGACAGTATTCACTCTGCTTAGTCTCCAGCCCCTCGGCATTGCGAGGCAGACCAACCACCACTGTCTTGATCTGGTGGTTTATGACCAAACGACAGATCTCAGCCAGAGCCTGCCCGTCATTCTCAACCGCTTCAGCCGGTGAGGCTAGTTTAACTTCATTGTCACCAAAAGCAACACCAATTCGTCGAGCCCCGACATCCAGCGCCATCAATCGCTCTAATTGCTTCATTGATCAACCGTATAAACAACCTTTATCTTATTCACAGCCGGTACCCGACTAACCCAGAAGGGCGACAGCGCTACGTTAACATCGCTAACGCCCTCAGTCTGCTTGAGCAGCGACTTAACCTCCTCTGATTTACGACCGGTCGCTTGGCGTTTGGCGCTAGCCTCGTCTACTTGCGGTCCTAATTTGCCGGTAGTCTTAATAGCAACTACGTAGCCATTCTGAGCCGGAGCGAAGCCGCTAAACGCTACTTCTTTAACGCCATCACTATAAATCTTCTGGTCAGGGCGTTTTTTGCTATTCAGCTGGTGAGACAACATCCCCTTTAGATCACCCCGACTAACCCCCATCAGGGTGTAGGTAATTTCCATACTGGCGGTCGCTTGACCGGACGATTGCTCGCCCACCGCTGGCGATACTTTCACATCGCTCTGTCCGACGCTAAAGCTGTTACCGATGGTTACTACCGAGCCGGACATTTGACTAGCCAGATCTTTCTTAGCGGCATTACTATCACCTTTTTTCTTTAACGCCGCTACCGCTGTATCGACGTCAGCTTGCGACACCACCTTAACCGTTTGTTTATTACCGCCACTGAAGGTCACTTTAGCCAAGGCTGTCACTTTACTGGAAGAATAGCCCGAGACAGACAGAGCGGTATTCTTCTCGATATTACCCTCAGGACCGATGTTCACCGCTGTCGCTTTGACGCTATGATAAGTCTTACACTCCCCCGAAGCATCTTTACCACCAATAACCGTTACATCGCCGTCAGTCGTAAACTGCATGCCGCTAGCATACAATCTGGTACCAGCTTCAATGGTGATGCTATTCTTCTTAGGTGTGTCGCTATAGGAATCATTAGGAGTAGCGTTATAGCAAAAAGCCACCGTACCGGTCGCCTTAGTACCAACTTCTTTAGTACCGGTAGCGTTGAACTGCACTATCTCGTTAGCTTTCTTTTGCTTGATGACCGGGGGCAGGATACCCTGCTCGTCATTACGTTCACCGGACGGCACCAGGTTAAGCGTCCGCTCAATATCAACAGCAGTTGTTTTCGCCTTGATAGTAATAATCGCCTGAGGAGCAATAACGAGCGCCCAGACGATCAGTCCAATCAGCAGTATCAAGCCTCCACCGATTAGTAAAATCTTCTTTCTCAGATCGCCGATATCAGGGATCTTGATCCGCTTACCGGTCGGCCGCTTCGTCGTTCCGGGGGCTTCATCGTCAGCCACGCCGTCACCATCAGCGTCGTTCTTGATATGATCGTCCGTCTCGATAGCCGCCACGGCCACGGATATATCATCATCCATCCGCTCTCCCGCTGACTCTCTGGCAACGTCATCCAGCCTGCCAATCGCTTCATTACGCCCGTCAATGATGTCATCATCGTCATCATCGACGTTATCAACTTCCAGTAATCTCGCCTGAGCATTGATATTCTTAGCCACCGGAATGGCTAGGCCGGAGGCTAAGTTGGTCAGCGCCTTATCCAGAGTAACGATACTGAGACGCTTATGCGCCAGCTTAGCTGCTCGTTGTAATAGCTTCAGGTTAACTGCGCTCTGCAGTACTCCAATGCGCTTAGGTGGCACCAGTGCCACCACTGTCTCTTTGGCAACCTTAATCTTGCCTACGATAGAAGTCACGTCATCATCGGTATCAATGTAGATCAGACCCCGACCCTGCAAGCCGGAACTTGGCGTATCGTCTCGCCCTCGCTTCGCTACTCTGACCTTGACTCTCTGACTATCAAGCTTCGCCATCTTATATCCTTAGTACTCTATCTATTTTATCTCGGAACGTCTCCTTCGTCCCGGTGACTGACTCCATTGTATCATAGCCTACTCGCAAAAGCCCTAGGGCAGTGATCAGGGTGTGGTCAGTGATCTCACCGGTCTCATCCTCTATGCCTGATACATCACTGGGGCGAACGTGCTTGATGATCGGTCGTCTCGAGAAAGGTAAGTCCTTGTACCAGTTTGAGGTCTCCAGCCGATCAACCAAAGCGCCTAGTGATGAGCCACCACCACAGAGTAAGAACTTATTCGGCAAATGGTCGATAGCATCAAATTCGCTCAGCGCCAACTGCACGCCACTAATCCAGACATCTAGAGTATTATCGATCGATTCATTGACCGTCCGGAGTACGTTGGGCTTGATCTTGCCTCCGTCAATATTAAGCTTGAGCTTCTCGGCAGCCTCATAGCCAATGCTTAGGTCGCCACTGATCGTCTTAGTGAAGGATCGACCGGCCACGCCAAAGCACTTGGTACCTTCCACTCCGCCGTCATTGACTACGGCGATATCGGTACTACCACCGCCGACATCACACAATATCGCTGTATAGTTGGGACTCTCATCCGTCCCCAGTACTGCCCGAGCCACTGCGAAGGGCTCGGCTGCCACCGCCACCAGCTCTAAGTTTAGCTCGGTTGCCGTCCGCTCCAGTGCCCCGATATGGACCATCGGTGCAAATGCAGTGTAGATCTGGATTGCCACGTCTTTACCCTGGAAGCCGATTGGGTTACTAACCTTGTAGCCGTCGATATGAATACTGACGATAGCAGCATTAACCAGCTTGACCTCGACATCAGGATTACCCGTCTCAAAGGCAATCTGCTTCTGCGCCTTAATGGCAGCCCTCTCTTGCACCTTGTCAATGATCAGCTGCATCTCCGCTTCACTCAGCTGATGATCCGGATTGGGACGTTTATAACGAATAGTTGAAGTAATCCCCTTAACGAACTCACCGGCGATGCCAATCACCACCTTCTTAGCCTGGACACCCGCCTGGTCCTCTGCTTTGGCCAGCGCTACCTCACAGTTCTTGACTACACCGGTGATATCAGCGATAGCTCCACCAAACATGTTACCTGTCTCTTGACGGGCCCGACCAACCCCGACTACCCTCAGCTTATCATCAATCAGTTTAGCGATCAGAGCCTTGGTGTAGACCGTCCCGATATCTAAGGCGACGATATACTGATCGGTCTCCTCGACCCGTGAAAAAAGCTTCATATGCTAACTATTATACAACATAATCGGTTATGCCTATCCGGCCGGTGCGCTTACCTCGGATAGTCATCAGCCTGATTCTCATAATTATAGTACCCACCGGGTAGTAGTTCGTCTTTCACATCGCTGAAATATAGCCGGTCCAGCGTCTGTCGCAGATTACTCGGAGTCAGGTATCGCTTCAATGTTGCTTCGGTAGTAGCCAATTGACCCGTCAGATTGTATAGCTGATCAGGATAAAAGATAGTCGAACCGGACTTCTTAACTTCGCCGACCAACCGAGCCAGCTCGGTTTGGCTCACCGCAATCGGCAAGCTTTCTTCCAACTTTCGGGCCAACTGGCCCAGCTTGACATCACTGTGAACTAAGTAAGTCAGATTCACCACCGGCTTGCCCTGATCCACCTCCAGCCACTGATCAATCGCATAAGCCCCGACTCTACTCACTACGTCCTCAAATGAATCTCGCAAGAGATCAGTCGTGCTCAGCAGTAGAGCATAGTCGCTCTGATCCGGCTGATCAATCATTAGACGGACTCGTATCCGCCGAAAGGAACGACCGGCTCGCCTTTGACGTAGCCAGACAGCACGATAGACTTGACGCTTCGGTACCACCGCACTGTAAACCAGCTGTCCGACCGGCAACTCCTCAAATCGAAGCTTGGTCAATCGGTTGATCATGTCTCGAAAGCCCTCTTCGTCGTCAATCTGATAAGTCACACCTACTTCGGCTTCGACACTACGTCGACACTGCTCCAACATCGCCGGCTCAGGCATAGAACGACTCTGCCGAAAGAACTGCCGAACCGGACCCATCGCTTGCTCGTCCCTAGTAGCAAACTGAAACATGATATAGCCGAGAAAGGTAGTGGCTCCATAGCTGAGGAAGATACCGGGGAACCTGGTCCGGTACTCCCGACGTAGGTAATCGAACAGCATCGCTACCAGACAATGCTCATAGATATGAGCTACCCGACTGTCAATAATCGTCGATTCAAGCTTCGCCCCGAAGAAGAGCCTCTCTATCTCATCATCGGACCCGGAGCTGATAAACGGTGATTGATCAAGCATAATCCGCCTCGGCTACTTCAAGGTAATCAACCGACTGGAGCCTTAGCTTCCGCAGAGTTTGGTTCATGTTGTCTACGCTAATGGCCTTGATTAAATCATCCGTACCGGCCAGCACCCCACTGCCGGAATACAAGTCTAATGGACTTAAGTAGTGTAGTCCGACCCGAATTGATTTCTGAAAGCAATCACAGTCCTGCCCATTCATCACCAACTGATCCAGTATCTGCCTTAACTGATACCGGAAGTAACGACGACCAACCTGACGCTTTACCAGATACCGATAGTGCAGAGCCAGGTCGTCATCACCATGATCTATCACCGAGCTGTAATCGTATCTGGAGCCGATAGACCAAGTCAGTCGATCCAGCCGGTCATTTACCGCCATCCGGATGATCGGCAGGACTAAGCGGTCGGTTAAGTCAGGCTTAACAAGCCGTAGATAAATCATCTGAAGACGAAAGGCTCGAAGATCATGACGAGAGCAGACCCAATCGTAGCGAAAAGGTTCGGCCAGTTCTGGGTCAACAATTGCTGCCGGATCGCTCGGCAGAGGAACCGGCTTCTTACGAAGTAGCTCCGCCATAGTTTGATAAAAACGAGCTTTGTCCAAACGAATCGTCTCTCCTAATACCGCCTCAGTCTGTGCCAAACGGTTATCAAGTTGTGCTTCAGAAAGGACGTGGTGTGACTGCACAATCCGATCAACAGCTTCGGCCACTTGAGCCGAAATACATTCAATGTATAAAATTAGCCTCTGCTGAAAAGCCATTCGCCTGATCCAACAGACACTGCTACTATAAGGAAAACCTGCTTCCGCCAAACCGTCAATAATCTTCGTCGCCACACAGATACTGTTAACCGCTCCCAGGCGATAATCAAGCCCCGGTGTAGCTAACTGATACTGCAGACGATAAATCATAATACCCTGGATAAAGCGAGGTCGCCAACAATACAAACCAGCGACGACCTCGCCAAAAGAACCTAGCACCTCACCCCTCTTCAGACACTACCTACGCGGTGGTTGACCACTCTGGCCAGTGTTTGTTCCATGCGTCCCCTTATCAATAGTTTTGCATGGTCGATTACCTTGTGCCTTCTTTCGATCAAGACTCTTCTTTATAGATTGATCCGACTTGGGCTTACCTTTTGGTTCTCTTCTGCTCATATGAGCCTCCAAATGTACGAGGGTACAAAACACCCCTTCCCCGTTTACTGAATTAACGGGACTACAAATAGTATACGACAAATGTTCTCTTCGATAAAGCCCCCGCATTATCTCATAAATAAGGTTGCCCATTAGCTAGTCGTTAGCCCATAAGCCACGGTTACCCTGTTCTGCATCATGAAAGGAATAAGTAGAATGGGTATGAAAGAGATAATTAGGTTTCATGCTGTAGCCTACAGCAAGGCTAGTATCAGCAAGAAGACAGCCATAATAGACGGTATTGTGGCAGCTACCAATATGAACCGTAAGTCAGTGTTATTGGACAACTATTTTTAAACTATTTAAGACTTTAGTCTGTTAGTTTAAGCTTTCTCTTTTGTCT
>CAJPSI010000025.1 GCA_905373275.1 Candidatus Saccharibacteria bacterium UBA1103
GCGACAAACCTAGTGAGGCGATCACTACCCGACGCCGCTTATAGCCAAAATAATAATGCAGGTAGACGCCGAACGGCACGAACATCAGCAGATTCATCAACGCCTGGTAAGTAGCCTTATTAGCGATAATCGACTTCACCGCACTGAGCAGGTCACCACCCAGTGCACCCGCTTCCCGTCCGATATCGCCGATAAAAGCAAAAGGTACCAGCTGAAGCCTGGGGCCGGTCAGCTTGGCAACATATTCCCGACTGGGCAGGGGCATGATAACCAGAAAATAGCAGCACAACAGATATAAGATAAACGAGTAAATAATCGGCACCCTAAGCCCTAGCACCGAACCGTATTTACGGTAGCAGTAGATTAGATAAGGTAGCGTCACTACCGCCGCCAGTACCGGGAAGGCAATCATCGCTTGCCATACCACATGTTGATATTGCGCCATCGCACCTATTGTACAATATAATTATGGGGAAGATTAGACGATTGTTGGATTATTTTGCGCCACAGCACTATCAATTGCAATTGAACATAGAGCCGGAGCAGTCACACTTCAGTGGACAAGTCACCGTAATAGGAGAGACTGTCGGTAAGCAGGCCAGACTACACAGTAAAGATCTGGATATCTTATCGGTTAAAACGGAGCGAAACGATAGTCCCGACTGGCGATTAAGTGAAGACGAGCTTATCATTGACGACACCGCCAATGAGATTACCGTCCAGTTTCAAGGACGGCTTAGCGATACAGCCATGAATGGGCTGTATCTCTGTAAATATCGTCAGGACGGGCATATTTGCCGCTTGTTTGCCACTCAGTTTGAGTCACACTATGCCAGAAAATGCTTTCCCTGTGTTGATGAGCCGTCAGCCAAAGCTACCTTTGACTTATCCATTACCGTTAACAGTCCCGACGTGCAGACTGTCCTGTCCAACATGCCCGGCGAACAGGTCAACCATACCTGGCGTTTTCGGACTACACCCAAGATGTCGACTTATTTGCTGGCTTTTGTCGGCGGTAACTTTGTCAGTAAATCCGACCGGACTAAGCGAGGCGTCAAAGTCAATGTCTATGCTACCCCGGCTCAACCGACCGGATTGCTGGACTACGCCTTAGATACAGCCGTCAAGTCGGTTGAATTTTACGAGGACTATTTCGGAATCGACTATCCTCTACCCAAACTGGACAACGTAGCACTACCCGACTTCTCTGCCGGAGCGATGGAGAATTGGGGGCTGATCACTTATCGAGAGTCAGCGATGCTGGCAGACAACAATTCCGCCGTAGACACCCGAGAGTCCGTCGCCATCACTATCACTCACGAGATCGCCCACCAATGGTTCGGCAATTTAGTGACGATGGCGTGGTGGGACGATCTCTGGCTCAACGAAAGCTTCGCCAGTTTGATGGAGCATATTGTAACCGACCGACTACACCCTGAGTATCACGTCATGGATGACTTCCAGGCTAGCGATGTCTTTTACGCTCTGACCCGAGACTCTCTCGCCGGTGTCCAAGCCGTCCGGCAGACGGTCGGCTCGCCTGACGAGATCGCCACCTTGTTTGACGGGGCGATCGTCTATATCAAGGGAGAGAGACTGATGAAGATGCTCCGTCGATTGATCGGCGAAAAGCAGTTCCGTCGAGCCCTCAGACACTACTTTACTAAGCACAAGTATGACAATACTGTTGCCGACGACCTGTGGCAAGCAATGTCTGAGGTTAGCAAACTGGATATCGCTCAGCTGATGAAGTCGTGGCTGACTGAGCCGGGCTACCCGATTATCACCGCCGACTTAATCAAGCCAAAGAGACTCCGACTAAAACAGGCTCCCCTGCACGCCGACCCACCTGTTGAGGCTCGCCCCGTACCCCTATTTTGCAATTTGCCGGATGCGCCTAAGTTAATGACCGAACCGGAGATCGTTCTGGATGCACCGACCGATCAAACAATTCAGCTCAATGTCGGTGGTGACGGTCACTATCTGACCGAATACGATGATCAGCTCTTCACCGGGCTCCGCCGACGATTTAGCGACCTTGGTACTATCGACAAGATTGAGCTTCTCCAAGAATCATTCTTCCTATCTCAGCTCGGTCGTTGCAACATCAGCCAACAATTAGATCTGCTAAGCGAGGCCAGGCATGAGACTAATCAAGCAGTGATCGGTAAGGTGGCCGGGCTGACTGCCGGTCTGGATCGATTGGTTGACCTAAATTCAGACGAACAAGCCGCACTGAGACAATTCGTCTCCGGTTTATTCAAAGGTCAATTTACCCGTATCTTCCAAGGCCATGCAGACGATGTTAATGACACTAAGGCTCGACCCATCATCTTGTCCAGACTGATCTATGCCCGGGATAAACAGGCGATCGCCTACTGCGACGATCTCTACCAACAGCACGCTGCGGATATCAGCCAAATCGACAGTAACCTCCGATCGGTCGTTCTCTCCGCCGAGGTCAGGCTAGCTCGACCGGGCGTTTTTGATCAGCTATGGGAACTCTATTTCTCGGTCCAAGATGTCGAATTGCGTCTGGACATTTGTAGTGCTTTAACCGCAACTACTGACCTCAGTCAAGCCGATAAGCTACTGACCGGCTCAACTGTAACCACGCTGATCCGACCACAAGATAATTACTATTTCATCAGCGGATTAATGGCCAACCGATATACCCGTTCGACCGCCTGGCACTGGATCAGATATAATTGGTCATGGATTGAGGAAGTCTTCGGCGGCGATATGAATTACGACAGTTACGTCCAAGTCGCCGGGCATCATCTCAGCACCGATGATCAGCTGGTTGAATACGATGATTTCTTTAGGGGTATCAATGCTCCGGCGCTCAGTCGCACTATCAAGCTGGGTCACAACGATATAGTTCAGCGTCTCAGCTGGATCAAACGAAACCGCCCCATCCTAACAGACTTTCTTCGTCGAGAAATATAGCCCTCCCGTCGAAACGAGAGGGCTTGAGGGGAGTAGACTGGCTAGTCAGCCAGCCTGCTCCATGGAGGTAACTTGCGGTAGTGAAGGTCGCCTTCCAGGTATGATGCCAGCTCCCGATAAGTGCGACCGGCTAGCGCCGCCCCTTCGACTAAGTTACAACACCGCCCCAGCAGCAGACTGGTACTATCAAGCACCTCCTCAAATTTTCGCTCGGTCAAGTTCTTGAAGTTAACTGTCACCAGTCCTTTCAGATCGCCCTTGTAGACATAGGCATACGCCCGTGCTTCCTGATTGAGCTTCAACGAGCTACCAAGCAAATGCTCGATGCGGTAGCGGTTCTTCGCCACTCTCGGACACTGCGCCTCGCTAAGCCCGGCCGTCATCAGCCGGTACTCCAGGTCAGTCAGCGCCACCGTGGTCACGCCGAAACGCTCCACGTCGTACTTACTCGGTTCCTTTACCACCATTAAGGCTTGACGAACATTTTCATTGCAGATCAAACGATACTTGATGCGAGGCCGATCCGTCCCATCTTCTCGAGGACGACCGACGTAAACGTCCTCTATCTCGCTTCGCCTCCCCTTTAGCGATCTCATCAGATACTTAGTAGCCAAGAAAACCAATTCATGGCCACTGTAGTACGCTACCGAATGGCTCGCTCCGGGGACAATTCCCTTTGACCCGGCCATTGCCATCTCCACCTGTGCCATCGTTACCTCCTAAGGTACGACTATGAATAGTTAGGTGAATACTACAGCATCACTAGGTAAAGTGTCAAACAATAGCGACTTGGTCGTCGACTTGAGGTGGGGTACCACTGAGTGACATCGCCATCAGCTGCGGGCTCAACCCCCGACACTGCTGACTCTGCCACAGCAGATACATTTCTGCACCCAAGTGCATTTGGCGTAGCTTGGCGGGCGTAATAGCGTCAAGCCCTTTGCCATGCCGATCTACCTCTCGATATTTAACCTCGACGAAGTAGATCCGGTCGCTTTTCTTCGCTATGATATCAACCTCGCAGTACTTAGTCCGCCAATTACGATCAACTATAGTATAGCCTTGTCGGACCAGATAATTCGCCGCTTCCGCCTCCGCCAGCTGACCGGCGGTCTGAGCGGGCCGACTCTTAGTCGTTATTTCCTCACCCAAGAACTGTCGAACCGGTCGAAAGCTCAGTCGATGCACACCGGGGATAACTCCCCGGTCTCGAATCGCCCGCAAGTGGTCTCTAGTGCCATAGCCCATATGTCGCTCAAAGCCATAGCCCGGGTAAAGCTCGGCCAATCGACTCATATAGTGGTCTCTTGCCACCTTAGCCACGATCGAGGCGGCGGAAACCGCCTGTACCTTGGCATCTGCCTTGACCAGCACAGTCGCCTCCGGGTCGTCTAACAGGTTAATATTACCATCGATTACCAGGTTATCAGCCTCGTCTCTTAGCCCGGACGGTAGCTGTCGATAAGCCAGACGAGTCGCTAGCTTTAGCCCTCGGGTCATACCGATTCGGTCAAGCCGACTAGCATCAACCCAGCCCAGCCCGATTCCGAGTGCCCTCCCTTTGATATGGACAGAGCATTCGAGTCGCTTCTTAGGGCTCAGCTGCTTACTGTCAGCCAGACCCTCATACACCACCCGGTTATCCAGAGCCACCGCTCCAACAACAAGTGGTCCGGCTAGCGGACCACGCCCCACCTCGTCAATACCAATAATGATACGGCTATTTGTCATGGTGACGAGCAGTCACCTCAGCAGCTTTAGCCTCAAGCTCAGCTTGCTCCTTCGCCTTAGCATCAGCCTTAGCTTCTGCTGCCGCCTTAGCGGTAGCTTTTGCCTCTGCCGCCGCTTGCTTAGCCGACTCATCGTCAATGTCATTGATACTCTTATCAAAAGCCTTGCCGGTCAGACGTGCTGATTTACCGAAGCGCTGGCGCAAGTAAGACAGGTAATTACGACGCACCCTGCTCCGCTTGACTACCTCCACCTTCTCGACTAAGGGAGAGTGGAGCAGATACGACTTCTCCACCCCCACTCCGGAAGCAATCCGTCGCACCGTGATCCGACTGGTCAGTGAGTTCTTGCGATCCGTCCGGATCACCACTCCTTCGAACATCTGGATACGGCTCTTATTGCCTTCCTGAATCTTCTGATAGACTCGCACGGTATCGCCGCTGCGAACATCGACGACCGCCGGCTTCTTCTGAGCATCAGCAATCTCTTTAACTAAATCACTCATAGCACTCCTAATAACTTAGACTTAATCTCTCACATATATTACCACATATGGTCATGATGGCAAAAAGACGGTAGTAAGCAGCCTTGCTACGGCGCTACAACACCCGATTGACTTCCTCCAGGGTGGTTTCGCCGGCTAGCGCTTTCAGGATACCCTTCTGCAGCATAGTAATCATCCCGGCTCGACGAGCCGTATTAGTGATGGCGTTAGCGTTAACATCCTTGACCTCGCCACTGATAAACTTAGCAATATCATCGTCAACCAGTAGCTGCTCCATCAGCACCTGGCGACCTTTGTAGCCGAAAGGATTCTCCTCAGACTTACCCGGGTGCCAGAGCCGAATATGATCTAAGTCGGGTTTATCTGTACCGTCCGGTAAATCTGCCAGACTCTGCCTAATCCACTGCTTGGTCATTTCATCAGGCTCATACTCTATCTTAGTAGCCGGATCTAATCGACGAACCAGGCGCTGACCGATCACCACTCGAATAGCGCTGGTAAAGACCGGGTTAATGCCGATCATATCAATGATCCGAGCAAAAGCCGAGCCGGCATCCTGAGCGTGAAAGGTGGCTAGGAGCAGGTGCCCGGTGATGGCCGCCTGGATAGCCGTCTTAGCCGTATCGTTGTCTCTAATCTCACCGACCATCACTACATCAGGATCGAGACGAAGGATGGTCCGCACATTATCGGCGAAAGTCTGCCCATGAGTCGTATCGACCGGAATCTGAGTGATACCCGGGATGTCAAACTCTACCGGATCCTCCAGGGTGAGAATCTTGCGGCTGGTGTCATTAAGAGCATTAACGATGCTAAATAGCGTAGTTGATTTACCCGAGCCGGTCGGCCCGACCACCATTACCATGCCATGCGGGTGTGAGATAATCTCCTTAAACTCAACCATTTCCTTGTCGTCAAGACCCAGTACGTCAAGGCTAAGCATCTCAGAACGGAAGTTAAATAGACGGATCACGGCATCTTGACCATACATGGTTGGCACTGTCTCAATACGCATATTTAGAGTGTGGTCATCCGCCTCCGCCTGGTATACTTGCCCTGACTTGTCTAATAACTGGAACGACTTGCGTAGCTCACCAATCTCTCGGACGATATGCCCTGACTGTGCCTCCATGGCGGCCGTTGATAAATTAGCCGCACTGGCGATCGAACTGAATAAGACCCTGTACTTGTCATGTGATAGTGTCGCTACCGGATGCAACGCCCCATCAATTCGGAAACGAACTCGCACCTGATCACGCTGGTGCTCGAGATGAATATCTGACGCACCTAACTTGTCTGCTTGGAGAATTAGATAATTCAAGATATCATCAGGCCGCACTTCGTCCAGCTCAATGCTGACTTTGTGGATAGTGTCACTATCTCCCTCTGAGCTGATCTGAACATCGTGGTAGACTACGTTCTTGGGTGGGTCATAACGACGCATGATATTGCGAAATGACGAGTTGGAGATGACTTCATACCGGACACTCTCAGAGTCCCGCTCCGCCTGAGCGTTGATTTCCTTCAAGCGTGATTCAGGAGTGTCCAAGGTGATGCCATAGATGGATGGAGTGATGTAGCTACCTTTAGCCAGAGGGATCATTTTGTAGCGGTACATGTCTGAGATTTCCATCATACCCTGGATCAGGGGGATGGTCGCTTCTTCGTTAGTCATGTCCCGGTAAGGGACGCCTAAGATCAGGGCTCGTTTAGCAGTGCTGGCTTCGTCAGCTTCCCGAAAGCGCTGTTGATGTACCGCTTCTTCATCCATGGTTATATTTTAGCACAAGCATTTACCAGCTTCTGTTCTATCTCTTTACCCACATCATCGTCTTTCGTTGTTCGCCCGACTGACCCTGATCCCAAACCGCTCATTACTATAGCCCCCATTCTTCATCTACATCATCATTTCCTTCAGACCCGCCTGGCTGGCTCGTGACACAGCTCCGGCTTCAAGCGTGCACAGTCTTCAGGAAATGACGATGTAGATGAAGGACAAAAGACACCCTTATTATGCATTAAGAATTATATGTGCCAGAGTAGCTCACCTAAGCCTCCGATGGCTGTTGATATAGCAGTAGGCTGGCAATTGCCAGTGGTACTAGCTACGTCGCCAGCCTGTCCAACTGATGCTAGTCAGACTAACTAGACACAGCAAAGCATTATTATGCCGTAGGTTTTCTTTGTGGTTGTGAGTGCTAAGCATCGTGCTGGAGTCTGAGGAAGCTAGGTGAGTTACTCTGGCTAAGGTATTGATACATACGTAATTTCCCTAGTCTTATTTCTTAATCTAGCCTCAATTAAAGCAGGCATTCCTAAGTACGAGTAGTACAGTGTGGTTGACGAAGGCTGTTGATACATCAGTAAGCTAGCAATCGCCAGTGGTAATAGCTACGTCGCCAGGCCTGAGGAGACCACCTGTACTACTCGTATGCTAAAGAGTTATGCGTGGAGGGAAATTACAGCTTATTCTGAGCCACAGGTCTGAATATGACTAGCCCTCTTTTTCCCACCAGGGACTGCGTACTATTTCAGCTTTCGACGTAGGATCTTTTGGGCGAGGGCGGGGTTGGCTTGACCTTTGGATTGCTTCATGACTTGACCGACCAAGAAACCGATCACCTTATCTTGTCCTGACTTAAAGTCAGCCACCGCCTTAGCGCAACCCGGCGCAGCAATTACTTGATCAACGATCGCTTCAATCGCCCCCTCGTCACTGACCTGCAACAGATGCTTTGACTCAGCGACCGCCAGCGGATCTGCATCAGTCTGTAATATCTCAGCAAAAATCTCCTTACCGGCTGTCGACGACACTTCGTTACCATCGAGCATTTGAGCCAGTTCGATCAGGTGAGCAACGGACGGTAGATGATCTAGCTCACCGGACGTAGTCTCGTCGTCACCACTCGGCAGACAACTGGCGAACAGATTGGCGACCCGCCGAGCCGCCGCCTCGCCTGACTGGTCCAGGATGTCGCTAATGACAGCGGCAATCTGCCGGTGTGACAGTAGTACTCGCACCACCGAGTCATCAAGCTTGAGCTGAGCGAACTTCGCCCGATAATCAGCGGGCATCAGCGGAAAGCCAGCCTGCATCTCGGCGACGTCCGCTTCGGTCAAGACGACCGGCGGGATATCGGCGTCAGGCATATAGCGGTAATCTTGGGCATCCTCTTTGCTTCGCTGCTCAAAGGTTTTCCCCTCCGCTTCTGACCAGCCCCTAGTCTGCTGCTTGATCAATTGCCCGCTCTTCAGGACGCTAATCTGCCGACGGATCTCGTAATCAGTGGCTCGTTCGACCGCTCGAAATGAATTCAGATTCTTAAGCTCGGTTCTAGTCCCTAATTGATCACCCGGCTTCGCTACTGAGATATTGACATCGAAACGCATATTGCCGTGGTACAAATCGCCGATAGTCACATCAGCATAAGTCATAAGCAGATGGAGCTCCTCCGTATAAGCCCGTGCCATACTAGCCGAGTGAATATCCGGCTCGGCAACGATCTCAATCAATGGAGTACCGGCTCGGTTCAGATCAACTAACGAGTAGCTACCTAGATGAGTTAGCTTTCCGGCGTCTTCTTCGACATGAGCGTGGTGAATCCGCACTTGCTCACCGCCAGGTAGCTCAACCAGCCCGCCGATGATAAGAGGCTGATACATCTGAGATATCTGATAGCCCTTAGGTAGATCGGGATAGAAATAATGCTTACGGTCAAAACGACTCTCGTGAGCGATCCGACTACCTAGTGCCTTACCGGCTCGCACTGCCTTAACGATAGCCCCTCGGTTTAATACCGGTAGCATTCCCGGCAGAGCATAGTCAATCACACTAACCTTACTATTTGGCTCCGCCTCCCGAGCGTCATTATCGGTGGCACTGAAGAGCTTGGTGGCAGTATTTAGCTGGACGTGACACTCTATGCCAATAGTCGGCAAGTAGCCATCCACCAGATAACGATCAACTTCGCCATCGATTCTACTGCCATGTTCGCCGGCACTGCCTAATACATCTTTCGTCATTGCTTTATATCGCTCCTAAATCCCGCAGGGCTTTCTTATATATCGCCAGCATCCGAGTGGCCACGGATTTATTGACCGAGCCATCCACCTCGTGAGCAATCCGATTGCGCACTTTATGCGCCGCCCAAACTCCATTAATATCGCTGAACAGCTTGTTTGATTTCTTCAGTCGATCGCCCATTGTCTGCCCCGCTACCCCGCTCTCTCGCAGTGCCTTGTCCAGCAGTTTATCGGCACTGAGAATAGCGAATTGATACGAGGCTAAGTTATTTCTATCGATATTATTATCAATCTCCAGCCAAGCAGTCCGGTATCGCTCTTTATTAAGAACTTTGCCATGACCTCTAGTCAAAGCAATGATCGCCAAGAGTACGCCACCGACAACCACCACGATCGCTATCATGATCGCAGTCGAAAATGTATTAGGCATCGTCCGCCTCCAGTTGCTTTGCCATAGCAAGTAAGCCGGCGTCCGCCTTGACCGGAGCAATCAGCTGTACCCCGATCGGCAGACCTGCTTTGCTACGACCGTTTGGTACAGATATAGCAGGTAAACCGGCCAGCGAAGCAGGTACGGTCATGGCATCCGCCAGATACATCTTGAGCGGATCGTGAGTATTCTCGCCCAACTTAAAAGCCGGTGTCGGTGAAACTGGAGAGAGCAAGAAATCGTAGCTCTCAAATAGCTTGTCTAGCTGCCTGATCAGAAGTGTACGAGCCTGCTGTGCCTTAAGATAATATGCATCATAATAGCCGCTAGATAGCACATAAGAGCCGATCATGATGCGGCGTTTGTTCTCCGGCATCAGCCCATCGTCTCGACTCATACCGTAGACATCATCCAGCCGATGCGCCTCAGGTGAGCGTTCGCCGTAGCGGACACCATCATAGCGAGCCATATTCGACGACAGTTCAGCAGGTATCACTATGTAGTAGATCGCTAGGGCATACTGGGCCATTGGCAGCTTCACTAAGTCCACCCGGTGTCCCGACTCACGCAAACGCTGCGCTAATTGGTTGGTTCGGCTAGCTACGTCATCATCAACCCCCTCACCAATGAAGTCCTCAATCAGACCGATACGCTGCCTGCTAGGAGACTCAGCAAGCGGAGAAAAATACCTGGGGTAGACCGTACCATCTCGCTGATCTTGACCGGCTAAGATATCAGCTATGATCTCACTATCCCGTAC
>CAJPSI010000026.1 GCA_905373275.1 Candidatus Saccharibacteria bacterium UBA1103
TTGATCAGTCTGCTCTGACTGACCATTGCCGGGCGCTGACTCACCTAAATGCTCACCGCCGGCTAACTTGCCCAAGTAGCCGGATTCAGTAGAATAGTCAGGCTCGCTACCGGATCGACCGGCCGAAGTGTCCGTACTGAAAGCTTCTTGTTGATAGCGCTGGAAATCGTTCACACCATCAGCCGCAGGTTTAGTTCCGGTCAAGCTCCCCGGTTGATACCTGCCGCCATAGTGCGGTGTCTCGCCGCTACGAGAATTAGCGGCAGACTGCTCCAGCTCGGCTAGCTCACTACTATTTTGCCTGTCCGGCATCTAGGGCGTCCTCCTATCCCAGGAGGCGATTTGGACGGGGATAATTCTACCGATTGAGCCGGACGAGGCGATAGTTCTGAGCCGACTCTGATCTATCGCATCCATCCGACTGAAGTCAGCATGTGACATTAGCGCCTTGGCTCGGGTGGCTGCCGCCGGAGCATTAGCACCACCGGAGTTAAAATCATGATAAACATTAGCCAGTTTATGAGTATCAGCTAGGTTTTGCCCACCAGTACTGCGAAGTAACGAGTTGTCTACCAGGGCACTCCTAGTGGTTGCGCTCATCTTAGATAGCATATCCCGGTTCGACAAGGCGGAGCTGGCTTGATCTCGCACATTACTGATGCCGGCATCAGTCGCAGCCACGTTGCCACCGTTGGCTGCCGAATTCTGCAGAGTCTGACGCATGTGCGTCAGGTTCGCCGCACTCATGTCAGCCTGAGCTTGCGCCGACAGCCCTGTAGCATAGCTGGATATAGCATCAGAATAATTAGCGTTAAACTGGTCATCCTCCCAGCCGGTATCTGCCCAGCTCTGTAATGTGGCGGTACTAATGCCCGACTTGCCGTTCTCGATCATGGCATTAGCGTAGTCACGACGCAATTCATCTGCCTCTCGCTCTCGACCGTGTTCTTGTAGCCAGTTAGCCCGAGCGTTAACTGACTGCATCGACTGCTGGGCGTCGGCCATAGTCGCATTAGGCGCTTGCTTAGCGATGATGGCTCGCATGGTGTGAGTATCGGCGATCTGCTGACCATTAGCCGTACCGTTGAGGAAGCCTTCTCGCTGCTCAGCACTACTCATACCATCCACCTTTTCGCCGGCACTCTGCATGGCTTGTCGGTCCAGCTCATTATATTGTTTATCCGGGGCCGTGATTGCATTATTTACTCCGGCTGACCGAAGCGCCCCGCCAACCAGCGGTACATCGCCAAAGCGATTCTGAGCAGCCTGGAGCAGATTAGATCGCATCCTACCGGCACCTTGACCGGCCCGGCTCCTAGCTATAGCGTCATGACCGGCCTTGGCTACAGCAGCAGTCGCCTGGCTACCGTGCACCAAGCTGGTCGCTCTACCCAGCACATCACCCGACATCTTAAAGAGCGGAATGATGGAAAGGGCCGGTAAAACAGCACACGCCATCTCTGTAATCATGGCAAGCATCGGCTGACCAATATTACCGGCAACATTACTAGCTAGAGTGCAACCTCCCCGTACCGCCATGAATAGCGGATAAACGATAATCATCTTGATGAAGATATCAAACCATTTGCGACCCCAGCGCTGAATTGATTCATTGGGAAAAATGTAGAGAGCGAAGGCTATTGGTGAGACAATCACTAGTAGTACTAATCCAAGATTACGCACCGAGAGGGCAATGATGATCGTGATCAGCGATATTAGAATAGTCACCCCAAAGGACAATCCGAAGATAACGAAGATAACTATGCCGGCTCCGGCCAGACCGGTCAATACGTTCATAAAGCCCGACGCAAGTCCATTATTACCGGTCTTAAGCATACCTTCAAACATCTTGCTGATCCCAACACCCACAATGTTGGACAGATCGGATATAACAGCACAGATATAGAATGAGACATTGATCACCACGGCAAATAGTAGCAGTCTGGGCAACATTTTCTTGACGTCATAATTGGTCAGCCCGGTCGAGGTTGCGATCGAATAGATTATCACTAAGAAGGCGATGACCAGTATGACATTGGCAATCGACAGGAACTGCGACCAATACGACTGAATCTTTTTGCCGGTATCTCCTGACAGAAATTGCCAGTTAAGGAACTCGCCAAACTTATCATATACGGCATTTATCATGTCGCTCAAGACCATCACCCCGGGACACATGATATAACCGAGCTCTCTTAGCTCTTTCTGACAAGTATCCTCATCCTCGTCAGTCTCATCAGCGGGAGTCGTTTCGGTGTCTCCCGGCTTCTCTTCGATATGCTTATTTAGTGCTGCAGCATAGGCATGAGCCCGATCGCTATAGCGCTGAACCACCTCCCCGCACGACATATCCGGCTCTCCCTGCGGGTAGAATGCCGGCCATACCGATACCGTTCGCCCTTTACCACTTTCTCCACCCTTGAACGAGAAATACCCCCTCTTGACTGTATACTTGCCATCAGACCCTTTGTCGACGTAGTCGAAGTTGCCGTCCTGCGCCTCAGTAAAGGGCGGATGCGACTCTGTACAGTATGTCTCGGCAATCTCCTTATACATCTGCGCCTCGGCAGCTTGTCCTAAGTCTTTGAGCTGATGATACGGGTATGACTCGGTAGCCTCAGCCATAAGCTCCGGTCGTACCATCAAGGGCCTCAGATCATTCTGCCCCAACTTATCCTTAACTCTCTGCACAGTGGTATTAGATACGTCAGCTAAGACAACTTGGTTATCCTTAGAAATCTTCGACTCATCTCCATCCGCATTGCCACCCAGCTTAGCATGATCAGACAAGTATTTACCAAAGTAGTCTCCATGACCGTCGGCATTTGCTAGGTATAGAACGTCGCATTTTACTCGATCTCGACCATTACCTTCGCCCTCGTCATACGGTAGGTCGTCATTTTTCTCGTTCAGTATTGTCTCGCTAAGCTCAATTGCTTCCTTTTTTTTGGCCATAAAGCTCTTACAAGCCCTGACCTTTTCAGCAGTCTTGAACTTATAGACAGCCGCTTTTAGCTCATCGTCGGCATTAGCTAGTGCTGCTTTAGGTGATAAAGCAAGTGCGGCTACTAGGATAAACGCTAAAAATACCCCCCCCCGCTAGGAATATTTTCTTTAGCTTGCTGACCCTCCGCTCGACAGACTGTTTATTGTACTTTAGTTTATATCTTCCCCACATCATTCTGTCACATAGTGTACATGATTAGAGTAGGCAGAGTCAACCCAGCATGATGCCCAGAGTTTTGCTCGCTTAGGTAAGGAAACTGCGTAATCATGCTTTATTTTGATTAGTTAGTTTCACCAGCATCTGCTGGACAGGCCACAGCAGCCCGGTAGCCCGGCTGATGTGCTAGTTAGATAGCGATTACGACAAAACACGATGCACACTTTTTTACCTAGGTAGTATAGCGCCATGCATCCTACTGGGCGCTAGACAGACCCACAGAGTGTGTGCACTTGCCGCAAGTAAGCCCCGCTAGTCGGCTATGGCTTTTGCTTATCGTACTTGATCCTCGCCATGGTGTCTCTATTGGTGGGGATAGGGTCGGAGAACTTGTCCGTCATCTTAAACAGCGAACTGTAATTATCCTTGATGATCTTGATCAGCTCTTTCTCGGTCGGCATGTGATCGCAGACGATCATCCCGCCACGAAATGGGTAACCGTATTTCCGAGCCTGCTCTTCATTGCTATATAGCTCGGAAATTCTTAGGGTGTAATATCCGCTATAGCCTCGCTCCCAGTCTTCGCAGTTGTCGGGATTAAACACCGAGATAGATAATAGACCGTCCACTATATTAGGATCAACATCAGCCAGCTCCGGGCAATGGTACGGCACATCGTTCACTATTCTTTTACCATCATAACCAACCACGTGATAGTTTGATGTCTTAAACTTGAAATGATCGTAGCCACCATATTTCTTCAGCATGTCAGCAATAGCGTTATGTCCACGATAGTCCTCACCCTTAGCGAAGACGTCGTTAATAGATAAAAACTTAGTATTAGTTGGATCATTTTCATTACGCTTGGCAACGAACTCCACCAGGTCGCTCAGTGAAGCCTCTTTGCGCTCATCAACGGTATCATCAGCGGCGTAATCTACCTGCGAAGAGTGTTCACCCGCTGGAACTAAACAGTTAGTATTGGGCGAATAAGGCTCATACTCATATATCTCATAACTGATCTTACCGTCATGCTCGCTATCGGCAGTCTCGGTATTCATGTTGGGATCCGCTTCCTGCTTTGGCTCGGTGGCCACAACATTAGAGCTATCAGTAGGGGTGTTAGCGGACTGCTCAGCCGGCACCGGACGGTTATCGACCCGGACGGCCCCTGCATTTAGCTTGCCGCAAGCCGTACCGACCAAGGCGAAGGTCAAAGCCAGAGAGGCGGCCACACTACCAATGAGCTTTAGTTTCTTTTTGCCTTCAGGGGAAGTGGCTCTATCACGAGGTATATCCATTATCTCGACCGGCGGATTGGCCATATAGTGATGCCCGAGCGCGCCGGCCGGAAAGCGCCTGCCACTATCCATATCCGGCTGATATTTACAGCCTTCGTTTGTGCCGGTTACCAAACTGTAACTATCGTTGCCCTGATAATTATTCCTCAGGCCATTATGGTCACCCATTGCCTCATTCCTCCTCTTGCTTAGAGCAAAATAGCTAGCAGATATCTCCTGCTAGCTCTAACTGATTATCCATCCGGACGCTACGGTGAATACACCGACAGCTTCCTAACCACCTCATTTCCCTAATGGCTAAGCTCACTATACAACAACCTAAGTACCCTAGCAAGGATAAGGGCTATGACCACTGCGCTAAGCGCACTTTAAATCTTCTTGACCTGGAGGACGTCCAACTCAACCGAGGTGTCACGCCCGAACATACTGACCAGCACTTTGATCTTGCCCTTGACCGGGTCAATCTCTGATACACTGCCTTCGAAGCCCTTAAATGGTCCGTCGACTATATTGACGATCTCGTCGATCTGGAGATCGATATCGTGCTTCGGCTCATTCACGCCCATTCGCCGTCGGATCTCTTTGATTTCTTTCTCGCTAACCGGCGTCGGATGAGTGCCCGTGCCGACAAAGCCGGTCACTCCCGGCGTATTGCGGATGATAAACCAGGTATCATCGCTCAGACGCATCTCTACCAGTACATAGCCCTGGAAGATCTTCTGCTCGACCACCTTGCGCTTGCCATTCTTGATCACGATCATCTTCTCCTTGGGGACGAGGACGTTGTAGATCTTATTAGCCATATCGACACCCTTGATTCGTTGCTCTATCTGACTCGCCACCTGTTCCTCGTAGCCGGAATAAGTATGGATGGCGTACCACGCCCGTCGATCGTCATATCGATTAGATTTAGCTCTTGCCATTACAGTATTACCTCCCTGATTAACCATTGCGAGCCCCAGTCACTTAGCAGCACAAAGATACCAATCACCAGACAGAAGAGAATAATCCCCAGAGTCATCTGCCAGGTGGCTTGGCGGCTAGGCCACTCAACTTGTCGTAGCTCCCGCCAGCTGTTACGAAAATACCGACCCAGCGCCACAAAGGGCAAGAAGATAATGAGAGGCTTCCTTGCCGGCTTCGCCACCTTCTTAGCCACTTCCGTAGCCCGCTTCTTCCGAGTCGGCCGGGTCGGCTCAGCTACGCTCGCCGATTTATCAGCTGAGGCTTTCCGGCGCTGAGGCGATGCCGAGGCGTTATCTGACGAAGCCTTAACACGGCGTACGACAGTTTTCTTTCCACTTGCCATCTCATATCTCCTTAAACTTAAAATAGCTTGATTACTCAAGCTGTCAAGTATAATGATAGTACATTTTCTTTTTTCTGTCTATCGGTGTATAGTAAGCATATGCAATTTAATATCGGGTCATTCATCCTGGGTTTTATGGTGATGGTGGCAGGGCTGCTCTTAGCCCGTTTTTACAAGTGGGTAGCAGATAACTTCGGCTCCGGGGCGGCCAGCTATAGTCGGTACAAGATGGTCGGCATGGTGACTTCGGTAGTAGGACTACTGATGATGTTTAACCTTCATACCATCATCCTGGATCTGATCGGCAATGCTTTCTTCGGCGGCGTGCGACGCTAGCTGAGCCGACAGCCGTAGCACCGTAGCACCGAGCCTGATCTCGACATGCTGTTTTACTTAGTCCGGAAAAATCTTTTTGGCATTCACTTCTTATCACGCTTGACCGGTAAAAGCAGACTGAAAGTTGAGCCGATATTTAGCTCACTCTTGACGTCAACGTGGGTACCCACCTTGCTAGCCAGGCGATCAACCACATGAAGCCCCAGCCCCGTACCGGAGGTCTGCCTGGTGCGATAATCCTCACTACGCCAGAAACGAAGATAGATCTTGTCCAGATCAGACTTAGAGATGCCGATACCCGTATCCCGCACATAGAAGCGAGCATGTGACCGGTCGTGCGGCTCAGCTCGGACACCGACAGTCACGCTACCCACCTCAGTATACTTGATAGCATTAGAGATCAGATTTTGCAGGATCTCCTCGATCACCATACTCGGCACCAAGACCTTACCCGTTAGATCAATATCCACAATAAAACGCAGCCCCTTCTCCTTCGCCGGCTTGGCGTATTTGTTGTAGAGCGAGGTCATGAAGCTCTCGATATCAATCTCCTCGTTGTCCATATAGATACCTCGCTCAGCCCGACTCAGGGTAGCCAGATCATTAACCATTTGCCCCAGGTATAAGATCTGGTCGTGGGCAGAGTCTAATGTGCGAGTAAACACCCTCGGGTTACCACCTCGCTCAAGCAATAGCTGCATATTCGACAGTGCCCCTTCGGCTATCGCTACCGGCGTCCGTAGCTCATGGCTCACTACACTGATGAATTCATCCCGCTCATCATCCAGCGACTTTTCCTTAGTGATGTCAGTCATGACGATGATTACGCCATCTATATTTCGGCTCTTGCGGATAGCGAACTGGTTTTTGATCGGAAAGATCGACATGCGTAGATTGATCAGCTGCTTATCGCTATATTGCATCCGAAGGTCAGTTCGCTCGGTGGCAATCTTGATATTTGCGATGACCGCCGACAGCTTGATCGGCTCGCCCATCTCATCGACTAAGTTAAACACCCTGTCGGCGCTGATACCGGTCAAGTTGCGGTTTGTATCCAGCAGGCTAAGTGTCGCCGGGTTGTACAGCTGAATCTTCCCTTCCGACGAGACGCTGACTAAGGCATCTCTCAGGTTGTTAACCACCACCTTGAGTCGACGAGTCTGCAAGCGCTCTCGCCGTTTCAGTCGATTGTAGTTACGTATCTCGATCAGTCCAACTTTTTTATACTTATAGAATAAGTACGAGGCATAAGCAATCGGCATCATGATGATGATGGTTGAGATCGACTGATTAATCTGGTGATCGATGAAAATGGAGCAAAATAGAGTCGAGCCGACCATCATGGTAAGACCAAGCGAGAAGGCTAGATTACCGTATAATATCCCCGTCGTGGCAAGTAAAATCGTCCAGAGTAAGGCTATGATGCCATCCCGGTAGATGGTCGTATTATAGACAGCAAACATCGTCACCGACAGATAATTTATTACGACCACACCGGCCGCCAGGAAGCGATTATGCTTACCTAGTACCAGAGAGATTGACCCGGCGCTAGATAGCAAGATGACCGAGACCAGGGCAACCGAAAGGGTGAAAAGCTTGTGCGGTGTATTGATCCCGAGAGCAATGTCGCTGATATTCATCACCAGCACATAGAGCAACTCCATTGAGACGACCGCCACGCTAATCCAGCGCAAGCTCAAAAACGACGCCCGGTCGCTAGTCGGCTCACCATTATTCATGGCTTCATTTTAACACAAGCGACTTAGGGAGCGTTGATTTATAGATAAGGGCTATAGCGACGTAGCTGTCGGTCAAGACGCTTGGCTCCGGGTAGCACCGCCTCCAGCTCTCGCCAAAAGTCCACACCGTGGTTCATGTGGTGGGTATGGGTTAGCTCATGCAGCAACACGTAGTCGCTTAGTTGTTCTGATATCGTCATTAGTGCAATATTGAGCGAAATCGTCCCCTTACTGCTACAGCTCCCCCACCGAGTTTTAGCATAAGTCAGGCGTACTCGCTGGTAGGTATAGCCGTGCTTGTCGGCAAGATAGTGCAGGCGCTTAGGTAGATAACGTTGCGCCTCTTGCTTCAGCACTTTAGCTACCACCTGCTTGATCTGCTTCTGCTTGAGGCTATCACCCATATCGGCCGGCAAAGTAACAGTCACCAGGTTCCGACCAATCGTCGCCCCAACTCTCACGCCGTTAACTAGCCGCAAACGGTGGCTACGACCGATTTTGTCGCCATCGCTGTAGCTGTGAGAATGGCTCTTTATCTCAGCCAAAGCTCGTCTAATACCGAGACGAGACCGATCAATGAAGTCTCTTAGCCGATTCTCTTTGGTGTTGAATGGCGCCGACAGCACCACTTCGCCCGTCGTCCGGATATTTAGTCTGAGTACACCGCTTCGATTATGAGTGACCCTAATCCGACCAAATTCTTGATCGGAGAGCTCAGTGATGTCGATGACTCTGTCCGAACGAATTGATCCGGCTTTCAATTTATCTAACAAACGGACCACGAGGCTTGATATTTAGCGCCGGACGAGGAGTGAGGGTGGTCGCCGACTCTATAGATGACGTAGTCTGTCCGCTCGTCTCAATCATCTTACGCAGAACGACCTTTGCCTGAGCATTGTAGGTGTGTTTGCCGCTAATGACAACGACATCAGCCTGATCCGTCGGCGGCTCAGCGTAGGCTTTCTTAAAACTGTCAAACTGCTCGGAGGTAAGACTCTGCTTATAGCGATCGCCTTGCTTCTTCTCATTGCGCTTGGTAGCCCTGCGTCGGCTAGTCGGCTCGTCCGTTTGCACCACGATGGTCAACACTCGATAGCCATTACGACGAGCTCGGTTGGAAATCTCCCGACGTTCCGCCAGAGTGTTACAACCACCATCCAAGATAAAAGTCTTTTTAGTGCGAAAAAGTTCGGTGATAAGCAGCTCAGCCACTTGGTCAACCATGGCATTCTCGCTATCGCTGTAGGTGTGCTTGGCGAAAAGTGTCCAACGAATTTTATCTCGACTGACTAGAGCAGCCCCAAATGTACTGGCGAATTGATTGGCAAAGAATGACTTACCAGCCCCCGGCAAGCCGACCACCTCTATCACCATCGGGCTTGATAATGTTAGCGCCTCCATTTAATTTCCTCCTACTTAGTTCTGTCATATGATATCACACTAGTTTACCTAAATAAAAACACCCCTGAATGGGGGCAATAAATGTGGCACGGGCAGAGGGATTCGAACCCCCGACACCAGGTTTTGGAGACCTGTGCTCTACCAACTGAGCTATGCCCGTATGTAGAAATAATACCACATCCCGCCAGGACAGGATTACTCTGACTTTGTTGCCACTATGGCCTTCATTCTTCATCTGCATCATCATTTCCCTCAGACCCGCCTGGCTGGCTCGTGACACAGCTCCGGCTTCAAGCGTGCACAGTCT
>CAJPSI010000027.1 GCA_905373275.1 Candidatus Saccharibacteria bacterium UBA1103
CTTCGTCGCTGCCGACTCGCAGATAGTTGCTGTAGTGTTTCTCATCGATACAGCTGGTCGAAATAGTGGCGGAACCTTGGGCGGTATTCCAGATGCCGGGATCATTGATCAAGGCACGAAAAATATCAGGGTGAAGATAGCGTCCATAGATAGTATGGCTGAGCATCTTAAAGGGCGCACCGGTCAGCTTAACTACATCGACGGCGCCATCGGGGCTATCTTCCTCTATGGTGAGGTGCTCTATCCCCTCGCCCGTCGCCTCCAGATCAATCAGCGATTTATTCCAGTCGTCAATAATGTAGCGGTGGAGTTTGTTTATCAGATCAGAGACTGCTCCTTCGACCTTGGTAATTTTAGCTACACCACTTTCGTCCTCAACCGGCACGCAGAGAGGCGAGCCGGCGATGATCTGAAGTAACTTCTCCGTGGCTTTACCATTATATATTTCCTCCTTTTTTGATTCGTCAGCAGGGAAATACTTGTCTAGCCTACCATCATACTCAAGCCCAAAATTAGTATGGCTAATCCGGCGATATAGGTTTATTGTCGCCACGTCATCCGGGCTAAAGATATGGCGACGCCCCAGAGCGTTGAGATCAAAGCAGCTCAGATCGTAGCCGTCAAGGTCGGGTAACATGATAAACGAGATAGCCCCGCAAGCATCTCTGACATCATCGCTGACCAGGTCGCTAGTTGCTCGTTCGGCGATGACTGCTCGGTAGTTCTCCAGCTCCTCAACCGTCCTAATATCGTATCGATTGCATGTCCGCAGAACAATATTGAGGCTATCTCGAGTGGCCTCATCAAGCTCATCAATCCCGGCCAGTTCATCAAAGAGCTGACCGGCCCTACCGAATCTATCAGCCAGTACGGCATAATTGACCATCCTGGCTCGGTCGCCGTCGAATAAATTAAACCGACTAAGTGTATCCAGGCGCTGATGTATCTTCTCAAGTCTTTCGTTGTCTATCGCAGCGCCAAAGACATAGTCTGCGTCACAGTTATATAGGACTAAGTCGGCAAAATATTCTTTACCCAAGATAGCATCCTTGCCTTGGGCATAAGCATTGATGATCCGGCTTCTGCCGGCCAGATCTGCCAAAGGATATTCATCAAGGAAACTATCAGCTTTACGACTTAGGCTGATGAGACTATCTATATCGGTAACATAGTACTGATCGGCAAGCCCGAGGAAGGTATTGGGGGCTCCTTTTTCATTCCATTCTTTATACATATCCAATGCTTTTACCTGAGACTGCCCGAGGATACTATATATCTCCGGCGTAAGAGGCATGTCTTTGAGGCAAGAAACAAACTTCCTCACCTTGTTATCTTTGGTTAATAGAGGACTACCTTGCAAACGATCATAATACTGCTGACCGGGAATACCATTTCTAAAGTATTTACCGAAGTCGCTATTGTCATGCACTTGGTCAACGCGGTCCAGCAGGTACCGAAAAGAGCGTGTATACGACTCGGTAGTTATGCCGCGATCGGATGGCGAGGTGATTCCTACCTGACTAGTTCTCCTAAACTGCCGCCAGTACCGGGTTACCTCAGAGTCAGGACAAAGGCTGAGGGAGAGCCCATGCATATTTCTAGCCGAACTATACTCTGAGCAGTCTTTAATCAGTCGATCATACAGTCGTCCGATATTGTCATCATTGATTAGCCCGGCTCGATAAAGATTGTCCTGCAGAGGGATTGTATCGGGGTGAAAGTCATCGACTACACTACTGTCAATACAGTCTTTGATGAAAATATCGTTTGAGGCTATATCACAGCCGATATTCTTTAATCCTTTGACAAAATCTGTCAAGTTCTCGGTGTCACGAGACTCTGACCTGAAGTTGTCGATGATGATATCCTGTGAGATAGTACTCACGTCCAGCTCAGATCCTCTCTTTTCCAGCTCTGACTTGACTTGTTTACTCACCTTTTCGTCATTCAGAGAGCCGTTAACGAAATAAGCATAAGGTGCTTCATCCACGCTCATCGGTAGGTAAGGCAGCTTTTCCAGGAATGAAGCAGCGGTCTCGGCAAGCCCGTCGTAGTTCTCTAGAAATAGTCGGTGATTCGTCATAAATTCGGTAACTCGGTTGATGGTCATATTCTTAAAGAACCCTACTTTGACATTTAACTCGTCGGGGTCTCGGGCATATTTGTTCTGAGATAGTGCCAGAGCCTGCTTGATGGCACAGTCTCTGACCGGCTGTTCCATGGCGGTAATTCTTTTGGCGAGCCTCTCGCTCGATATTCCCTTGCCCCAGGCAATTGCCTGAGTTAACTTATCGGCAGTAACTCTTGCTTCGTGTCGTTGCTGAGGCGTGAGTGTCGTCTCGATCAGGTTGTTCAGAGAGGTGTTGTCACAGCGATCTTGGTCGTCGGGCGATTTACCTAATCCATCCGTATACTTCTCCTTAAATCTGTCAGCGAACGTAACCACCATCTTACCTATCTTTGACCGGAGAGATGGTTTATCGGGCGAGCCGGCTTCTACGGAAACGTCGGCAAAGTCCCAGCCGCTGTCTTGTTCATCCCCCGGATAGTTGCTCGGGGTCGGTTCTTGCTTGTTTGATCTCATTTTCTATCTATGACCTAGCTTTATCACTGATTATGATAGCACGATCTGCCGAATCAGTGTGCTATAATGCAGGCATAAACATAACCACTAAGGAGGTGTATGGAAACAGGAGCTAAAGCTGATTCATCGAAAAATGACAACAACCCGATGATTACAGCCGGGTTTATCTTGGGTATCGTCGGCATCGTGCTGTCGTTTATCCCATTTATCAATTTCATGGCGTTTGTCATGGGTATCTTGGCGCTGATCTTTGGTGTGGTCGGCGTCAATAAGAGGATTGGCGGTAGTCAGGCTATTGCCTCCGTCGTCCTTGGAGCGATCACCCTATTTATCACCATCGGTATGTACGTGATCGTGGCTCGCATGGCCGTCTGGGGGCTGGCCAGCACCAGCCGAATCTTTAACCGGGTAGCTAACGTGGCAGATAGCATGTCGGGTAAGAAAACAGATAAGCTGCTTAGCGCTTCCGTCGATGTCAAGATCGGTAAGTTGCGCCAGATCACTAATCAATATGGCGAGCAGACCATGAGCGTGCCGGTCAGTGTGCGCAACCTGGAGTCAAGAGAGATGTCGTATTCGATCTGGATCGACGCCTACAATGCCAATGGTGACAAGATTGCCAGCGATGTAGTTCGAGTCATCAATCTGGACAGCAAGAGAGTGCAGGATGTCGACGTCTTCCAGTATATGGATAATGAGACTCAGGAGGCACTAAAGAACGCCACTTTCAAGGTAACCAGGGTGTCGACCGGACTCAACCTGACCAGCGTCGACGAAGCAGTCTTTGCGGACGATTTCGCTGATTAGCAGCCAGGCGGCAGACCACTGTGATATAGCCGGTACTAAACGTGCCGGCTATACTTTTATACTAATCCTGCGGAAGAGAAGCGGGTAGCGGCCGGTCAGTCCAGCCGCTTGCGCCCGCTCAAAGCATGCCCCAGAGTGATCTTGTCGGCATATTCCAAGTCGACGCCGATCGGTATGCCTCGGGCTAGACGGCTCACCATCAGATCCGCCAGCTTCGCCTCTTCTAGTTGACGCTGGATGTAGAGGGCGGTTGACTCGCCTTCGACACTGGCGTTAGTGGCTAAGATGACCTCCTTGACCCGGTCACGACGCAGGCGGTCAATCAGCTCGCTGATATGCAGCTGATCCGGACCGATACCGTCGATTGGCGAGATAACCCCACCCAGCACATGATAAGTCCCCCGGTATTGCCCGGTTGACTCCAGCGCCAGCACATCGAAAGGATCTTCGACCACGGCGACTAATTGCTTGTTGCGACGATCGTCGCTATATAGGGGTGACACCTCATCATCGGTATCGATCAAGGCGAAAGTGACCGGACAACGCTTGACCTTATCGTGCAGAGCGCTCAAGGTCGAGGCTAATTGACGAGACTTGGACCGGTCGCTCTTGAGACAAGCATAAGCATAGCGCTCGGCGGTCTTAAAGCCGACGCCAGGTAGAGCACTAAAAGCCTCAATCAGCTCATTTAGAGCACGAGGCAGAGCGGAATAATCGCTAGGTGGCATCGACTCTACATGCCCATCATGCCACCTAGACCGCCCATTAGCGGCTTCATCTTCTCGGTGGCAACTTCCTGGGCGGCTTTCAAGCCGTCACGGATAGCACTCTTGATCCAGCCCTCCAGCTGGGCTTTATTGTCCAGGTCAATCAGCTCCGGGTCAATCTTGACATCTACTACTTTGAGCTCACCGCTAAACTGGATCACTACCGCTCCGTCGCCTGCTTCGACCTCGACCAGCTCGTTAGCCAGTTCCTTTTGTGCCTTGCGCAACTTCTGCATCATCGCCATCTGATCCTTGAATCCCGCCATTATCCTCCTTCTCTTAAAACTCCTCAGATTATAACATATGCTAAAATGGGCAGTAAATGAGACGCAAGCGTTCCATCCAGCGAAGTTGGCTCTATCGGTATCGCTATCTACTGGCTAGCATTTTACTGGCGGTGATAGTGCTGGCTATCAGTATCTATCGCTTCTGGTCAGTGCCGTCCGGTCTATCGGCCAGCGAGAAGCTATCAGCGATAGCTAGTGGACGGCTGGCCGGTGGTAATGTTACCGGCTTAGTCAATGCTCCTTGGCTGATCCCAGAGGCTCTAGCGATCAAGCTCTATGGCATGACGATCTTCGCCCTGAGACTACCTGCTTTATTCTTAGTGGTGGCCAGTATCTTGACGATGATGCTGACAATCAGAGCTATCTACCGACCAAGCCTAGCTATGATGGGCGGCTTACTAATGGCTTGCTCAGCTTTCACTATCAGCTTAGGGCGAGCCGGCACACCGGCAGTCATGACGGTGCTACTGTCGGCACTAGCGATTTTATTCGGCTACTATGTCGTCAATACCAAGCGAAAAGCCGCTCCGGCGGTTGGTCTAGCACTGGATCTGGTGGCACTTAGCTATATGTCGGGTGGACTCTATATCACAGCGGCACTAGCCGTGGCTGCTCTCCTCCACCCCAAGTCTCGCTATACTATCAAGCGTCACAAGAAGTTGCTTGCCGGGGTGGCCGTGGCTTACCTGATTTTACTGCTCGTCCCCATGCTGCTGATCGGTAGGGATCGCACCACCTTGGCGAGCCTACTGACCATCGGTACTCCCAGCCTGGCCAACCTGCATCAGCTTGCAGCCGGCTATGTCGTCGGCTCAGCCGGTCTGACCGGTGGACTAATGACCCCGATGCTGACCATCACCGGCGCTATCATGGTGGTCATTGGTCTGATCACTCTAGCTAGGCAAGGTGGCCTGCTCAGCCTGCGCTCGTATATGATCATCAGCCTGTTGATCGTCGGCGTGAGTATAGCTGCATTTAATCCCGACTATATCTACCTGCTATTCATTCCGACTATCCTGCTGGAGGTTATTGCCATCGGATATATCGTTGACAAATGGCATGGGCTCTTCCCTCAGAATCCCTACGCTCGCAGCCTCGCCATCTTGGCTCTATCGATCTTGATTGGTTCGATCAGCCTATTAGATATCAACCGTTACATCAGTGCGGTCAACTACCGGGCTAGCGTGGTCTATCAGTATGACCAGACCTTGCCTGCCGTCAACCAGCTCCTCACGAGTAACCCCCACGCTGAGATACGACTAGTAGTACACTCAGAGGCGGACTATCAGCTATATAGCTTGCTGACTAATCGCTATAGCAATCTACGGGTTTATCGCCATGACGATAGACGAATAAATGAGCTAATAAAGTCACTTGAGGCGAAGCAAACCGGTGGTAGCTTGGTTGATTCGAAAGCCCCGCCACTCAAGCTGGCTATTGCCGGTAAGGCGATCAGGTCTGACGCACAGAAGCTGAAGCTGAGTCATGTCTACACCGGCTGGCTCCAGCACGACTCACTGCTGCTTGCTGTCTACGAATAAGCCGGCTTAGTCAACCGGAAGCGAGCCAGGACCAGACTCGGTCCGGGGTTATTTATCGTGTTTGCGTTTCTCCAGCGACATAAACTTGAGCTTCTCGGGGTGGAAGTACAGCTCGACGGTACCGACCGGACCATTACGGTGTTTACCGATAATCAGGTCAGTGATGTGTTGACGCTCAGTGTCGGGATTGTAATAATCCTCGCGGTAGACGAACATGACGATATCGGCATCCTGCTCGATAGAGCCGGACTCTCGCAGGTCAGATAGCATCGGCCGCTTGTCGGGACGCTGCTCGACGGAACGGCTCAGCTGAGACAGCGCCAACACCGGCACGTCCAGCTCCCGGGCCATCAGCTTGAGCCCCCGGGATATCTCGCTGATCTCTTGTACCCGGTTATCGCCATACTGGCGACTGCCCGACATTAGCTGGAGATAGTCAACGATGATCAGCCCGAGAGGATTCTTGTGCGCCTCTCGCTGTGCCTTGACCTTCATCTCCAGCATGGTCATGCCGGGCTTGTCTTCAAACTTGATCGGTATCTCGCTCATCTCCCCCATGGTATCGCTAATCTTACTAAAGTCCTCTTGGGTAAGGTTACCGGTGCGGATATTCCAGCTATCGACCCCGGAGGCCTCCGAGATCATCCGGTCAACCACCTGTGAGTTACTCATCTCCAGACTAAAGAAGAGAACCGACTTGCCTTCCCGCATCGCCACATTGTAAGCGATATTCTGAGCCAGGGTAGACTTACCCATAGCCGGCCTAGCCGCCAGGACGATCAGGTCGGACTTCTGCAAGCCCGCTGTCATCTTGTCTAGGTCCTTAAAGCCGGTACGGATGCCTCGTAGCTCGCCCTTATTTTGGTGCAGGTAGGACATCTTTTCGAAGGCGTCACTGAGCAAAGACTCCAGCGAAACCATGTCGCTGTGCTGCGAGCCGGAGCTGACAGCATAGAGGCTCGCCTCCGCCTGCGATAGAATCTCCTGGATGTCGTCTGCTGATTTGCTGGCCAGATCCGAGATTGCTTCTCCCGCCTTAGTCAGCTTGCGTCGGACGGACGCCTCCCGAACAATCCGAGCGTAGTCAACGGCGTGGCTGGCGCTCGGTATGGTGTTGGTTAGGTCACTGAGGTAGCTACGCCCACCGGCTTGATCAAGCTGATGCACCTTACTAAGCTCGCTACTTACGGTCAGCAGATCGACCCGGGCGTTCTTCTGATACAGCTTCATGATAGCCTTAAAAATAGCCTGGTGGCGTCGGTCGTAGAAATCATCCGCTTTGACTTGGTCGGCTATGTCAACCAGAGTCTCGTCATCAATCAGGAGCGCCCCCAGGAGAGACATCTCGGCAGCCAAGTTCTGCGGTGGAAGCTTGCCCCCTTCGGCAGTTGTGGTCTCAACCGTACCGGAGTAGTCAACCGAGCCGGCAATAGCCGCTTCGACCAGTGGCTGGTCGCCGGGGCGACTATCAGATAAATCAGCTGAAGTAGAACTAGATCGTGCCATCGCTGATAGTGGTTACCTCTCCACCCACTACACTTAGAACTGCGGCGACGTCGGAGTCAAGCGGAGCCGGCTCCTCTGATATGACAATCGTTGGCTTAACCTGATAGATCTCGTCCAGCGTGGTTAGCAAGCTATCTTGGAAGCGACCGGTCTTAGCTTGCTTGCGATGAAAGGTCTTACCAAAGAATAACGTCAGAGTGTTCGTCGAAGCGCTGTAGCGATAGTCTGCCTGCTCCAGCAGTGATTTAGTAGAAGGACGGTTCTGCTCTGCCAGTTGATTGATCACGTCCTGCCAGACCAGCTCTTTGATCGACTCGGTTGCCTTCGTTGGCTCGGCCGATACCGGAGTGGCAGTTGGAGTAGTTTTCTTAGTGTTTGTCGTCTTCGGCTGACTATCATTAGCCGAGTTAGCCTTAGGGGCAGGTTTGGAGACCGGGGTGGATTTAACAGTCGCTTGGGCTGCGGTGGATTGAGCTGCTTTCGTAGCCTTGGATACAGCTGACGTGCTAGCGGACACTCTCGGCAATGATGCGTCGACCAAGATAGCCATCAGCTTGACCTCGGGCAAGCCAGCTCGACCGACTTCCAACAGGCGCTCTATTAGCCGATAAAGCTCGGGCTGATCCGGTGCCAGCTTAGTCAGGTGGTCGATTAGTTGCTTGGCTAAAGCCGTAGCACCGACTCCATTACTGACCAGTTACAGGATAAGATTCGCCAGCTGGCTGATAAAGCCGGGCTTGATAGCGGAGCAGTGGTCGACAAGTATAACGACAGCGCCAATAACGGCATAGACGAGAAGATTAAGCGAGACCGTCAGCTAGCACAAGACTCGAGCGTGGCCGGTACGCCGACTTGGTTTATCAATAAAAAGAAAGTAAATAGCTCGGCGTCTGTTATCTCCGGCACACTCGAAGAGTTGACCAAGTGAGCTTCAGCGTTTTTCATTTGCTATAATAGCCTCATGAGTAATAGTGGAGGTGGTGCTAGGCTTGCCTTGTATCGTAAGTATCGACCAACCAGCTTGGATCAGGTGATCGGTCAGCCGCAAGTAACGGAAATATTACAAGCCTCGCTTGACCGTGGCGCCTTTGCTCATGCTTATCTCTTTACCGGGCAGCGAGGTACCGGCAAGACGACCGTAGCTCGTATCCTGGCACATTTGGTCAATGGACTGGACTACAGCGACAACCTGAGCAACGACAGCATTGATATTATCGAGATAGATGCTGCCAGTAATAATGGCGTAGATGATGTGCGGCAGATCCGAGACAGCGTCCAGCTGGCACCGATGAACTGTCGCTACAAGATCTATATCATTGACGAGTTCCATATGCTCAGTAAGCCGGCTTTCAATGCTCTACTCAAGACCATCGAGGAGCCGCCCGAGTATGTCATTTTCGTCCTCGCCACCACCGAATTACAAAAGGTGCCGGCTACCATTTTGTCACGAGTGCAGCGGTTTCATTTCAAGCCCGTACCGGTCGAGCTCTTGACCAGACATTTGCGCATGATCGCCGAGTCGGAGCAGATCAATGTCGATGACGACGCCCTGAGATTGATCGCTGAGCACGGTGGCGGCAGTGTGCGTGATGCGATTACTCTGCTGGATCAGCTAGCCGGCAACCAATCCATCACCGTAGAGACGGTCAATGACGTCCTGGGGCTAATCTCGCAAGCTGAGATAAGCCAATTGGCAACCAATATCACCAAAGGGAAACCTCGGTCGGTCATCAGCCAGGTTAATCAACTGATCAGTAATGGAGTCGGTGCTACGGCTTTAGCCAA
>CAJPSI010000028.1 GCA_905373275.1 Candidatus Saccharibacteria bacterium UBA1103
CACGTGGTAGTTTATACGGTGCCAAGCCTGAGGAGACCACCTGTACTACTCGTACGCCAAAGAGTTATATATAGAGGGAAATTACAACTTACTCTGAGTCGCAAGAACTAATTATCACGCTTTGCGTTCTGCTGGAGCCTGAGGAGGCCACCTGTACTACTCGTACCAACTCAAACTATACGTGGAGGGAAATTATGGACTATGCTCTGAGCTAGTACAAACAGCTTGATGCCGAACGGCCCAGCTTGTAGAATAGTAGAAATGGCGAAAGTAAAAATATGGCTAAAAAGACGCACCTCTCGGGGTGAAGGGCGACAAATCAAGCGCCAACCTCGGCTGAACGCCCGCAATCTCGACCGAGACATTCAGAAAAACCAGCTCATCTACTCGCACTACCTGCTAAAATATGTAGTACTATTCGTCATCGGTCTCTGCTGGCTACGCATCGGCATCGTCGTCGGACCGCTCACCAGCCTCCCGATCGGTCTGATAATCGGTCTCGTCGTTGTCAGCTTGGAGCGCTTTCGAACCAGCCGGAAAATCGAGCTGGCTATCCTGCTGGCAGCCGGTCTACTGAGCTACTTTCTCCCCGTCGGTCTGGTGTTGTAAAAGTAGACTATCCGTGATAGACTAGCCTTGTTAATATTAGATAGACGTCCCTGAGAACGTCTGTAAGTCTCTGATGAGTCGGAGATACTGCAGATTCTCAGGCGTTTTAAGTGGAAAAGGGAAAGTATGCATACTTTAATCGGTACCAAACTTGGTATGACCCAGATCCTTGGCGAAGGTGGCGTGGTGATCCCGATCACCGTCATTGCAGCCGGTCCTTGTACTGTCACTCAGGTGAAGTCGCTCGAGCATGACGGCTATAATGCAGTACAGCTGGGCTATGGGAATGGGAAGAACCTGAGCAATGCCGTTGCCGGGCATGTTAAAGCATCCGGTGCAACTCCTAAAGTGATTCGTGAGGTGCGTCTAGACGAGTTGGGTGAGGAGAAAGTCGGCGATACTATCAGTGCCGACATTTTTAATGTTGGCGATAGCGTCGATGTCAGAGGGATCAGCAAGGGTAAAGGCTGGGCGGGCACGATCAAGCGCCACAACTTCCATCGACAGCGTAAAACTCACGGTGGCAAAGGTAACACCAGGAAGATAGGCTCAATCGGCTCGATGTACCCGCAGCGAATCTGGAAGGGTCACCCCATGGCGGGTCAAATGGGCGGCGAGCAGGTCACCGTCAAGAACTTATCAGTCGCCTACATTGACTCGGCTAAGAACCTGATCGGGGTTAAGGGCGCCGTCCCCGGACCGAAGAAGGGTATAGTGGTGATTAGCTCGGCGAAGCAGTTCGGACACGGAAAGGAGGCTAAGTAATGGCTAATGCGAAGTTAGACGACGCTGTCTTCGCTGTCGACGTGGCGAACCATCAGCTACTTAGATTGGCTTACGACAGTTACCTGGCAGCCAGCCGACAAGTCGGAGCTAAGACTAAGACGAGGGGTGAAGTGCGAGGTGGTGGACGTAAACCATGGCGCCAGAAAGGCACCGGGCGAGCCCGCTTCGGCTCCAGTCGTAACCCGATCTGGCGGGGCGGTGGTGTCGCTTTCGGTCCATCGGGTATCGAGAACTACACCAAGCGATTGTCCAAGGCGAGCAAGCGGACGGCTATCCGACAAGCTCTGTCTCTGGCCAATAAGTCGGGCGAGATTACCGTCGTAGATGATTTCAAGTCTACTGGCAAGACCAAAGACGCCGTCAAGCTGATTCAGTCGGCCGGTCTAGCTGACCGACGCCGTATTCTACTGGTCGACAACAAGACGACTGAGAAGATTTATGCGACTTCTAACTTAGCGAATCTTGAGCTGGTTAGCCCGACTTATCTCAGCGTCTATCACATTCTTAACGCCGATGCGATCATCTTTACTAAGCCGGCCCTTGAGGCAACGACCGAGTGGCTGAAGGAGGACAAGTAATGGTTATTTCCCCGAGAATCTCAGAGAAGAGCTACGCTCTGTCCCGCCGGAATATCTACGTCTTTGACGTACCGATGGGTGCTAATAAAGCCGAGGTAATCAGAGAGCTGGCTCGGGAGTACCCCGACCTGGAGGTAGCCGATGTCCGCCTGATGGTAGCCAAGGGTAAAGTCAAGGCGACTAACCGGGGCAAGCGAGCTCGCCCAGGCGAGACCAGGCATTCTGATAGCAAGAAGGCGTATGTAACGGTGACTAAAGGTGAGCTAGATGTCTTTAAGGATCTAGCGAAAGACAGGGAGGAGAAATAATGGCAGTCAAGCGAATGGCTCCGACAACTCCTGCTCGACGAGGTATGACCTCGCAGGACTTTGACCAGATCACCACCAAGAAGCCGGTCAAGAGTCTGATCGTAGCCAGGAAGCAAAAGTCAGGGCGTAATAATACAGGTAGGATAACCAGTCGGCATCGAGGTGGCGGGGCTAAGCGATTTATTCGCCTAGTTGAGTTTAACCCCGAGGCCGGACTGAAAGCGACGGTCGAACACATTGAGTACGACCCGGGTCGGACGGCTCGAATTGCTCGCCTGAGAGATGAGAGTGGACGCCTCAGCTATACGCTGGCTACTCATGGTATGAGGCAAGGGCAGGTAGTCCAAGTCTCCGGCGACAACACTCCGGCGGCGATTGAGCAGGGTAATCGTCTCAAGCTGCGGGATATTCCACTTGGTTCAACTATCAATAATATTGAATTAGTAGCCGGTCGAGGTGGTCAAGCAGTCCGCTCGGCCGGAGCCAGCGCTCAACTAACCGCTAAAGAAGGTAAGTATGCGATGGTGCGGATGCCTTCCGGTGAAGTGCGCAAGTTTCACCTGGAGTGCATGGCTACTCTTGGCTCGATCGGCAATGAGCAGCACCAGAATATCAAGATCGGCTCGGCCGGTCGCAAGCGTCACCTCGGTATCCGACCGCGAGTGCGTGGTGTGGCGATGAATGCCGTAGATCACCCGCACGGTGGTGGTGATGGCGGTCAGCACGGTACCGGTAAGCCGCCTCGCACACCTTGGGGTCAGCTGACTCTGGGTAAGCGAACTCGTCGACGTAAATCAACTAACAATATGATCGTCAAAAGTCGCCATGATGCGAAGAGGAGGAAATAAATGAGTAGAAGCCTGAAGAAAGGGCCGTATGTCGACGTCAAACTGGCAAGGAAGATAGCCGGCTTGTCGACAGATGATCGGACAGTCATCAAGACTTGGGCACGAGCCTCGACGGTCACTCCGGAGATGGTCAGCCGGACTATAGCGGTGCATAATGGTCGGGTGCATGTGCCGGTCTTCATCAGTGAAAATATGGTTGGCCACAAGCTGGGTGAGTTTGCTCCGACCCGCAAGTTCCGTAAGCATGGAGGGAAAAAGAAATGAGCGATAACTTATCAGCTCGGGCGATACTCAATGGTCTGCGTCTAGCCCCCCGCAAGGTTTCGCTTGTCGCCGGTCTGGTGCGTGGTCGCACCGTCGAAGATGCGATAGTCATCCTCGGACACACTCCGAAGCGGGCAGCTAAGCCACTGCTTAAGTTACTGGAGAGTGTACGGGCGAATGCCATCAATAATCATAACCTCAAGTCGGAGGGGCTCAGGATTAGCACCCTCTCGGTGACGGCCGGTGCCAGACTGAAGCGTTTCCGACCCGTTTCCCGCGGTCAAGCTCATCCTTACCAGAGGCGAACCAGTAATATTTTAGTGGTGGTTAGCGGAGTGGCGAAGCCGGCTAAACAAGCTAAGAAGTCGGAGCCCAAGCAAAATAAGGAGGTGGCTAAGCCGACCAAGAAGGAGAGCAAGTAATGGGTCAGAAAGTAAATCCGATTAGCATGCGGATCCAGAGCACGAAGAACTGGACGAGCAAATGGTTTGCTAGTGGCAAAAAGAGCTTTGCCAACTGGCTGGCTATGGATATCAAGCTGCGTCGGACGATTGAGCAACGCTTTACCAGTCGGGCAGTGATTGATCGGATCGACATTGAGCGGTCAGCCGGTCAGACAGTAATTAACATCTGGACTTCTAAGGCCGGTATCGTGATTGGTCGAGGTGGTGCCGGCGTACAGGAGCTCAAAGCTCAGCTGGAAAAGATTGCCGGTGAGCCGATTCGCCTCAATATAGAAGAGATCAAGCGTCCCGACCTGGCTGCTAAGATAGTTAGCGAGAATATCGCCCGTCAGCTGGAGCGTCGCATTAACTTCCGTCGGGCTATCAAGTCAGCTATTCAGAATATCATGTCGGCAGGGGCTAAAGGTGTCCGGATCGAGGTGGCGGGGCGTCTGAACGGGGCAGAAATGTCTCGCCGAGAGAAGTTCATCGAAGGCTCAGTGCCGCTACACACCATCCGAGCCAATATCGACTACAATCTGGCGGTGGCTCGAACACCGGCCGGGACGATCGGTATCAAGGTGTGGATTAATAAGGGAGAGAGGCGTTAGATGTTACTACCAAAACGAACCAAGTATCGCAAAGCCTTCAAAGGTCGCAATGACGGCGTAGCGACCCGTTGCAATCGTCTCGCCTTTGGTGACTATGGCTTGCAGAGTCTGAGTAACGAGCGTATCACCAGTCGTCAGATCGAGGCGGCTCGTCGGGCAATTACCGGGCAGACTAAGCGTGGCGGTAAGGTCTGGATCAGGATCTTCCCTCATACACCGGTGACTAACAAGCCATTGGGGCTGAAGATGGGCGGCGGTAAAGGCTCGCCGGAATATTTCGTAGCCAAGGTCAAGACCGGCACTATGCTCTTTGAGATGAACGGTGTTAGTGAAGATGTCGCCCGAGAGGCGATGCGCCTGGCCGGGCATAAGCTACCGGTCAAGACTCGTTTTGTGAAACGGGAGGAGGCATAAGCTATGGCGGACAGTAAAGTAACTAAGTCGAAAAAGACGACCAAGCCGGTCGGGACGAAGCAGAGTGCCAAGCCGGCCAAGCGTTCGACTGCCGATCTGCTTAATGATCTGCGGAGCTCTTCGCAGGCTCAGCTGAATAATGCTTTGATCGAAGCGAAAGCCGACCTCAAGAAGGCTCAGCAGATGCTGAAGGCGGGCGAGCTGCCGGCCAGTCATGTCATCAAGCAGATGAAAGCTAAGATAGCTCGGATTCATACCGTTATGACGGAAAGTAAGAATAACAAGGATAAGGAGGCGAAATGAGTAAGCGCACATTGACCGGTGTAGTCTCTAGCATTGCCGGCAACAAGACCATCGTCGTCACGAGGACAGTACGCAAGACTCATCCTCTATACGGCAAGCGCTACACTACTAGTCGCAAGTTTCATGCTCACGACGAGGCGAACGACGCCAAAGTCGGCGACACGGTCGTAATCGAGGAGAGTAAGCCCTACTCTCGGACGGTAGTCTGGACGATGAAGCAGATTTTGTCACGTGGTCATGAAAAGCTGGAGATCAAGCAGCCGGAACTTGAGCAAGATCTGGAAGCCGGGGCCGAGGGTCACGCCAAGCCGGAGCCGGAGGAGGAGGCGTAATGATTCAACAAGAAAGTCGCCTTCGAGTAGCTGACAACAGTGGCGCCAAGGAAGTTCTCTGCATCAGAGTGCTGGGGGCGACCGGTCGACGTTATGCTCGGGTAGGTGATGTTATCACCGCTAGTGTCAAGCAAGCCGATCCGCATGGTAATACAGCCCGTAAATCGGTGGTACGCTGTGTGGTAGTTCGTACTCGGGAGCAGATTCGACGTCGAGATGGTTCGACTATCAGCTTTGACGATAATGCTGTGGTCTTGATCAACGATGACAAGACACCGAAAGCCACCCGTGTCTTTGGCCCGATTCCTAGAGAGCTACGTGACCTAGGTTATAGCAAGATAGTTTCGTTAGCACCGGAGGTACTATAATGAAGCGGATAAAGACAGGCGACAAGGTCAAAATTATGACCGGATCACTGAAAGGTAAAGTGGCTGAGGTAGAGCGTCTTGACGGTTCACGGGTTTACCTCAAGGGTATCCGACAGGTCGAACGTCACTATCGGGCTACCGCCTACAACCAGGGCGGTAAACGAGATGTTCATCTACCGATCGATATCAGTAACGTTGCTTTACTGGTCGATGATAAGCCGACTAAGGTAGCTTACCTGATTAACGATACTAAGAAAGTGCGGATAGCCAAGCTTAATAAAAAGGAGATTAAATAATGGCTGATACGGATCAGACTCGGGCGTACACTCCACGGCTAAAAGAGCTGTATCAGACGCAATATGCTGCACAGCTCAAAGATGAGCTGGGTATTGCCAATGTGAATAACGTCCCCAAGCTAAGCAAGATCGTCGTCAGTAGCGGTGTCGGTCGCCATAAGGACGACAAACGTTATCAGGAAGTGGTGATGAATACCTTGACTAAGATTACCGGTCAGCGACCGGTCGCCCGCCAGGCGAAGAAATCAATCGCTACTTTCAAGATTCGTAAAGGTATGGGAGCGCCGATTGGTGTCTATGTCACCCTCAGAGGAGACAGGATGTGGGAGTTTCTGGACCGCCTAGTCAATGTGGCGATGCCTCGCATCCGAGATTTCCATGGCGTCAGTGCTAAATCGTTTGATCGACAAGGCAACTACAGCCTGGGAATCAGTGAGCAGTCGATCTTTCCTGAGCTAACCTTTGAAGAGACGACGACTTTACACGGGCTGGAAGTAACTCTGACGATTAAAAACGGCAACCCGGTTGCTTCACGAGCATTACTGGAGAAATTTGGTATCCCATTCGAAAAGGAGGTTAAATAATGGCGAAGAAATCTGCCCTAGCTAGAAATCTAAAACGCCGGAAATTGGCTGAGAAGTATGCGGCTAAGCGTCAGGTCTTAAAGGCGGCGGGTGACAACGAAGCTCTCCAGAAGCTGCCTCGCAATAGCAATCCTAATCGGGTTAAGAACCGCTGCACCGAGACAGGTCGTCCTCACTCGTATATGCGCAAGTTTGGGCTCAGTCGTATCAGCTTCCGAGAGCATGCCTCTAAAGGCGAGATCCCCGGTGTAACGAAGGCTAGTTGGTAGAGAAAGGAGTATTGAGATGAGTTTACAAAGTACCGACCCAATCGCCGACTTGCTAACTAGGATTCGTAACGCCATTAGTGTTGGCAAGAATGAAGTGCGAGTGCCGACTAGCAAGATGAAGCTGGCTGTGGCTCAGCAGCTGGTCAAGGATGGCTACCTGGTTAGCGCCGACAACGAGAAGTCGTCGCCACGTGACACCTTGGTGGTAAAGATCGCTGAAGAAGGAGCTAATCCGGCTATTACCGAGATCAGTCGCCTGAGCAAGCCCGGTCGACGGGTCTATGCCAAGTCAAGCGAGATTCCGGTAGTGATGAGCGGGCGAGGTGTCGTGGTGGTCTCGACTAGCAGCGGCATCATGAACGGTCGAGAGGCTAAGAAGCAGCACCTGGGCGGTGAGCTGATTTGTCAAGTTTATTAGACGAAGCGATAAAGTAAAGAGAAGAAAGGAAAGGACATGAGTAGAATCGGAAAACTGCCAATTACGATCCCCGCTGGTGTGACAATCACGGTTGAGCCTGACAATATCGTCGTTCAGGGTCCTAAGGGGCGACTTGAGCAGTTCAGCCTGCCGGAGGTCGATGTCAAGGTTGAAGACGGGCAAGTAGTGGTGACTCGCCATAGCGATACCAAGCCGGCTCGTAGTCAGCATGGTTTGATGCGATCGCTGATCAATAATATGGTCATTGGGGTAACCAAAGGGTTCGAGAAAAAGCTTCAGATCAATGGCGTTGGCTTTCGCCTGATGAGCAAAGGTCAGCAGGACATCGAGATGGCACTAGGCTTCTCGCACCCGGTGCATTATCATGCGCCGGACGGTATTACCTTAGCTGTCAACAAGATGGAGCTGACCGTGAGTGGTATCGATAAGCAGCAGGTTGGCCAAGTGGCGGCTGAGATTCGAGCACTGAAGAAGCCGGAGCCGTACAAGGGCAAAGGTATTAAATATGCAGACGAGGTGATTATCCGTAAGGCAGGAAAGGCAGGTAAATAATGGCGAAGCTTAGCAATCTAGCGTTGCGCAAGAATCGTGTCCGAGCCAAAGTTGGCGGTACGGCAGAGCGACCGCGCTTGAGTGTCTGTATATCGAATCGCAATATTACTGCTCAGCTGATTGATGACGTGACGGGTACCACCCTGGCTTACGTCTCGTCCATCAAGTCATCCGGCACGTTAACCGACATGGCAGCTAAAGTCGGGTCTGAATTAGCTGAGGCTGCTAAAAAAGCGAAGATAAAGGCTGTCGTATTTGACCGAGGCGGTCGGCGTTATGCCGGGCGCTTAAAAGCATTAGCCGAGGCGGCTCGAGAGAAAGGATTGGAGTTCTAATATGAGCGAAGAAAAAGCAAATACTGCTGTAGCCACTGCCGGCGCTCCGGCTTCTAGCCACGGTAGCGAGGCGCCACGACGCAAGTTTGGCTCGTCAAATAACTTTAGTAGTGATAGCATGCCTAGTCGGGCCGGTAACCGTTCTCGACGAGGGCGTGGCGGCGGTCGGGGTGGTCGTCGTAATGACCGGTCGGCTGATAATAAGCTCTTTGAGGAGCAGACCATCGCCATTGATCGAGTTTCTCGGACGGTAAAAGGCGGTCGACGCCTGCGCTTTAAGGCACTGGTAGTTGTGGGTGATCGTAAAGCTAAGGTCGGTGTCGGCGTGGCTAAGGGGCGAGATGTTCAACAGGCTATCGAGAAAGCGACTAACGTAGCTAAGAAAAGGATGATCAGCATCCCCCTGACCAATAAGACCATTCCGCATGAGATTGAACTAAAGTCCGGTGCGACCAGGGTGCTATTACGGCCGGCTATGCCCGGTACGGGGATTATTGCCGGTGGTGTCATCAGAACTATCATCGGCACGACTGGGATTAACAACTTGGTGACTAAGTCGCTCGGCTCGACCAACAAGGTCAATATTGCCTATACGACTATCAAGGCGCTATCTC
>CAJPSI010000029.1 GCA_905373275.1 Candidatus Saccharibacteria bacterium UBA1103
ATCAAGACCTACACCAGGGAGTACGACGACACGGTGGCCTCGGCGACGCACGCTGTCGAGCTGATCTTAAGCGCCATCGATAAGACAGTGCATGATCATACTAATAATATCGACATCCCCGAGGAGGCTTTGCCGTTTATCGACGACAAGCCAAAAGACAACAAAGTATCGAAGTTTGACGATGCTCAGCAGATCGTCCGCACTATTATGGGGCGGGCTAGTGAGGCGAAGTCGCAAGGTGAGCAGGCGGCGATGGAAGCGTCGAAGATTTACGACGGTATCCAGCAGTTTAAGCGAGATACCAAGGAAGAGATCGCTTCTATCAGAGAGCGAGATGAGTTCGGTAGGATTCACCGAGAGCCGACTCCGGCGGCCGATTCTGCGCTACCTAAGTTAGCTGCTTAGGCTAGTGACAATTAGGTCGGTGATCTGCTAAGCTGGATATAGCTAAAGAGAGGAGTGCGTATGAATGATTGGAACGAAGTGCTGGATGCCGGTGACGTTGCTAAGGGGGTGATCAATGTAGTGGTGGAGATCCCGGCCGGCAGCAACAACAAGGTTGAGTGGCGTCGAGACCTGGGGCTAATGATGCTTGACCGAGTTGAGCCGGAGGTCTTTGCTAAGCCGACCAACTACGGCTTTATCCCACAGACTCTGGACGAAGATGGCGATGAGCTGGATGCTCTGGTGATCACCGATAAGCCGTTGCCGACAGGCGTATTCCTCAAGGCTAGAGTGCTGGGTGTGCTTAAGTTTGTAGATGGCGGTGAGGTGGATGACAAGGTGATCGTTGTGCCGGAGGATGATCGTCAGACCGGTAACCATATCCGGACGATTGATGATGTCCCCGAACAGTTAAAGAAGCAGATCGTCTTTCACTTTAGTCATTACAAGGATCTCAAGAAGCCGGGCTCGACTGAGGTTAAAGGGATCGAGGGCTATGATGAAGCGATCGAGACTATCAAGCTGGCGCAGAAGCGCTGGGCTGATAGATAGCTATCGGGCTGTCTGACTACCGATGACTACTGACTAAACTAAAGAGCGGTGATGAGGTCACCGCTCTTTTTGTCTTTTGGCTTGCTCGGCCCGGCGGAGCTGCCCCTTCAGCTTGGTGCGGGCTCGGCTGGTCAAAATCTTGTTCAGCCAATCAACATGAGGGATGACGTTACGCCGGGTGATTACCTCGACGGTGTCACCGGATTTCAGCGGCGTGTCAAAGCGAGCTATCTTACCGTTAATCCGAAAGCCCGCTGCCTTAGCGGCGACGTCGGAGTGAATCTGGTAGGCGAAGTCGAGCGGCAGGGCGCCGGCCGGTAGATCAAAGATATCGTTCTGCGGCGTGTAGACGAAGATACGGTCGGAGAAGAGGTTGATCTTAAAGGATTCGAAGTCAACTTCTTCGCCTGAGCGCAGCTTACCGGCAGCCTTCTGGAGATCTTGGATCCAGCGTAGATTAGCCGGCAAGGGCGCTAACCCGCCGGATTTATAAGTATCGCTGAGCTTTTGTTCGTTGTAATGAAAGGCGGCGGCTAGACCATGCTCGGCATACTCGTGCATCTGCTCGGTACGGATCTGAAACTCGACGATCTGCCCGGCCGGAGTCTCGACGGTGGTGTGAAGGCTTTGGTAGCCATTCGGCTTAGGGCGAGAGATGTAATCTTTGATCCGCCCCAGTAGGGGCTGGTATAGCTGATGAAGTATCCCTAATATCAGATAACAAGTGGTGATATCTTTGGTGATAATCCTCAGGGCGATCAAGTCGTAAATCTCGTCGATATTATTGTGCTTAGTCAGCTTCTTGTGCAGGGAGTAGACTGACTTGATCCTCCCGTCGATATGGGCCTTGATGTGCTCGGCCTTTAGCTTATTCTCGACCTCACTACGGACATCGTCGAGGCTCTGCTTACTCCGGCTGATACGGGTCCGGATTTCGTTCTTTAGCTTCTCGTATCGCCGAGGCGCTAAGTACTTAAAGCTCAGATCCTCTATCTCGACTCTGACCCGCCCCATATTGAGTCGATCCGCCAAAGGTCCGAAGATCTCAAGGCTCTCTCGAGCTTTCTTGAGCTGTTTTTGGCGAGGCTGAAACTCAAGTGTGCGGAGATTGTGTAAACGGTCAGCTAGCTTGATGATGATCACTCGCACGTCGGCACCGATCGCTACCAGTAGCTTGGTCAGATTATCTTTGGTGCGCGGTAGATAGGTGGTGATATCATCTCTGCCGGCTCGGGCCTTACCCACCTTGGTTACACCGTCTACCATCAGGGCTATCTCCCGCCCGAACTTTTGCTCGACTTGGTCTAGCGTAGTGCCGGTATCCTCGACCACGTCGTGCAGCAGACCGGCTATCACCGTGTCACGATCCATGTCCCAGCCAACCAGGATGGTGGCTACGGCGATCGGATGGATGATATAGTCTTCGCCGCTGAGACGCTTCTGCCCGGCATGCTTCTCGGTAGCATAGTCCAGAGCTTGCTTGATAATCGCCCGGTCGCCGGAGTCGGGGAACTTTTGTTTGATTAGTTCAGTGAACCGGGCGACCTCTTTCATGGCTATATTGTAGCATCCTGAATGGCTATCGGGCTAGGGGCTGGAACAGTGATGGTGGTGTGATATTATATAACCATAAGTGAGTTAGGTTAGGAGGGTAACCATGTCAAAGAAGATTGCTATTAATGGCTTCGGTCGGATCGGGCGTAATGCCTTTAAGATTGCTCTCGGTCGTGACGATATCGAAGTGGTGGCGATTAACGACCTGGTCGCCCCTGCTGCCCTAGCTCATCTGCTAAAGTACGACTCTACTTACGGACCTTTTGACGGTGAGGTCAGTAGCACCGATAACAGCCTGATCGTCAATGGCAAAAGTTGCGCTGTCTATGCCGAGAAAGATCCTAGCCAGCTACCCTGGGGCGACTTAGGTGTCGACGTAGTGATCGAGTCGACAGGTCGTTTCGTTAATCCGGACAAAGCCAAGGCTCATATCAGGGCAGGGGCGAAAAAGGTTATCCTGAGCGCTCCGGCTAAGGGTGCCGGCGCTACAACGATCGTCCTAGGTGTCAATGACAGTGATGTAGCCGGGGCGGGTGAGATACTGAGCAACGCCTCGTGTACCACTAACTGCATCGCTCCGGTCATGTCGGTACTGGAGAATAATTTCGGCGTAGAAAAGGCGATGATGAGCACGGTTCACTCCTATACCTCAGATCAGCGCTTGCTGGATGCACCGCACAGCGACGAGCGCCGGATGCGGAGTGCCGGGCAGAATATCATCCCGACCAGCACCGGAGCCTCCATAGCGGCGACCGAGGTGATCCCGAGTCTGAAGGATAAGTTCGGCGGACTGAGCCTGCGGGTGCCGACTCCGGTTGCTTCTATCGCCGATATCACCGCCTTGATGAAACAGGACGTGACGGTAGACGAGGTCAATGACGTCTTCCGCAAGGCGGCTCAAGAGGATTATTATCAGGGCATCCTTGACGCCACTGATGAGAAGCTGGTCAGTAGCGACTTCATCGGCAACCCCTGCTCTTCGATCGTTGATCTTAGTCTGACGGCGGTGGTTCAAGGTAACTTGCTGAAGGTGGTGGCTTGGTATGACAACGAATGGGCTTATTCGAATCGGCTGGTTGAGCTGACGGCAGATGTGGCTAAGCTGGTTTAAGGCGAGGTGGGATAGATGCGAGTTTATCTAGGCGCCGATCACCAGGGCTTTTTCCTGAAGAATAAAGTACGAGACTACCTGACCAAAGCGGGGTATCAGATCACTGACTACAGTAATGAAGAGCTTGATCCTGATGATGACTTCCCCAAGTATGCTAAGTTAGCAGCCAAAAGAGTTGTCGACGAGAAGGACGACACCGATGTGGCCATCCTGGTCTGCGGCGGAGGACAGGGAATGTGTATGGCTGCTAATCGAATCAAAGGAGTACGGGCCATAGTTGCCTCTTCGGTTGAGGACGCTACCTATGGTCGCAACGATAACGACGCCAATGTCCTTTGTCTGCCGGCTCGGGTGCTGGACAGGGAGTACAATATTCCTCTGTGGCGAGATATCGTTGATGCCTTTATGAATACGCCATTTGCGGGGGCGGAGCGCTATATTCGTCGTAATCGGGAGCTTGATCAACTGGACTAATGGTTGCTATCGTTCCGACTATTACGACCGATGATCCGGCAGTTTATCGGGATAGGCTTGAGATTTATCGACAGTTCGCTGAGCGGATTCATATTGATGTGTCGGACGGTCAGTTCGCTCCCAGTAAGACGCTAAATCTTAACCAGCTCTACTGGCCGTGGAACGATAGCGGTGGGCTGAAGATTGATTTACACCTGATGATGGAGCGACCGATTGATTGGCTGGATCAGCTTGTTTCACTGTCGCCGGATCGGATCATTATGCACGCTGAGAGTGATCAGGCGGACAAACTGCTGCCCAAGATATTTGACCACTTAGCTAAGTTTCAGATTGGCTGTGGGCTGGCTCTACTGCCCCGGACCGCCCCGGCTGAGGTTGGCGAGCTGATCAGGCTGGCTGACTCGGTCTTAATCTTCGGCGGTCATTTGGGCTATCAGGGCGGGGAGGCGGATCTGGCTCAGCTGGAGAAAGTGGCGCAGATAAAGCAGATTAACCCTAGGGCGTTAGTCGAATGGGACGGCGGGGCGAAGCCGGAGAATATTGCCGTCATAGCCGGCGCCGGGGTGATGCAGATTGATGTCGGCAGTGCTATCAGCTATTCGGCTGATGCTTCGGGGGCTTATCGAGAGATAGTGGAGCTGGCTAATGAGTGAGCCGGCAAGTAGCCCGGATCAGATAAGGACGGTAGCGGATCTTGACCCCTGGCTCAAGCCATACCGGCATCGGCTAGTGGAGCGACAGAGGTACCTAGACTACCATGAAGAGCGAATCCTAGGCGATCGTTCGGTCTCAACCTTTGCTCTAGGTCATCTGTACTATGGACTACATCGGACTAAACGGGATTGGGTGCTGAGGGAGTGGGCGCCTAATGCCAGTCAGATCTACCTAATTTGCCAAGCGACTAATTGGCGAGACGATCCCGCTTATCGCCTAGAGCGGTTGCTGGGTAGTAACGGCGACTGGGAGATCAAGCTACCACTGGATGCCTTGCATCACCTTGATCACTATCGTTTGCATATCCACTGGCTTGGCGGTTCAGGTGATCGCTTGCCGTCTTACGCTAACTATGTAGTGCAAGACCCGTCGACCAAGCAGTTTGACGCAGTGGTCTGGCAGCCCGAGAAACCGTTTGTTTGGCGACACCGAGCCGAATTGCCGGTGCCGGATGAAGCCCTGATCTACGAGGCACACATTGGTATGGCCGGTGACCGAGAGGCGGTCTCAACTTATCGTCAGTTTGAACGTGATGTCTTGCCTAGGGTTAAAGACCTCGGCTACAACACCGTGCAGCTAATGGCGATAGCGGAGCATCCTTACTATGGTAGTTTCGGTTACCAGGTGTCAAATTTCTTTGCGCCGAGTTCTCGCTTCGGTACGCCGGACGAGCTAAAGCATCTGATTGACCGGGCGCATCAGCTGGGCATCCGAGTGATCATGGATCTGATCCACTCTCATGCAGTGAAGAACGAGGCGGAAGGGCTAAGCAACTTTGACGGTACGACTACCCAGTATTTCGTAGACGAGATTCACCCCGCTTGGGATTCTCGCTTGTTTGACTACGGCAAGCCGCAGGTTTGTCATTTTCTACTATCTAATATCAGCTATTGGCTCAATGAGTACCACCTTGATGGCTTTCGTTTCGACGGAGTGACCAGTATGATCTATCGGGATCACGGGCTAGGTAGGGCGTTCACCGGCTATGATGATTACTTTGGCGATAATATCAATCAAGATGCGCTAGTCTACTTGCGTCTGGCTAATGAGCTGGTTCACACCATCAAGCCGGATGCTACCACTATTGCCGAGGATACATCCGGCTTGCCGGGGCTGGCCGCCAAGGTGGTCGATGGTGGTATTGGCTTTGATTACCGTTTCAATATGGGAGTGCCGGACTTATGGATCAAGATGCTCAAAGACCAGCAGGACGAAGAGTGGGATATGGGCAAGCTGTTTCACGAGCTTACTTCGCATCGGGCTGAGGAGCGGACGATTAACTACGTCGAGAGTCACGATCAGGCGATGGTTGGCGATAAGACGGTCATCTTCCGGCTGCTTGACGACACGATGTATGACTCTATGGAGCGAAGCAGTCAGAGTCTGGTGGTCGACCGAGGCATTGCCCTGCATAAGATGATCCGACTGATCACTGCTAGTACCAATGCCGGCGGATACCTAAACTTCATGGGTAATGAATTTGGGCATCCCGAATGGATTGACTTCCCTAGGCCGGGTAACGAGTGGTCGTATCGTTATGCTCGTCGGCAATGGCATTTAGTCGATGACTTGCGTTTGCGCTATAGCCAGCTTAATGATTTTGACAGAGCGATGATCCGGGAGATTAAGGGGTTGGTCGGGGTGGATTATTCACATATCCGGATTGACTCCGAGCGTCAGCTTATCTCTTTCGCCCGAGGCGGGCGACTCTTTGTTTTTAACTTCTCGTCGGTATCGCTAACGGATTGGCGTGTCTCAGCCCCCAAGAAGGATTGGCAGATCGTCTTATCGACGGATGACCCAAGCTATGGTGGCTTCGGGCGGGTTGACACCTCGATGATTTATCTGGGTAACGGTAATGGTCAAGATAGCTATGTGCAGCTATATTTACCGGCTAGAGTTGCCTTAGTGCTGGAGCCCAAGTACCGTGACCTGGCGGCTAGCCCTTGGCGATGAGCCGTCGCAATGGGTCGGGCGGATTCATCACATATTACCGAAGACTAATCAATGTCCTACGGGTAATCAATCGCCAGTGGTACATTATGGGCGCCAGGTCTGAGGGAAGATGTGATGAATCTATCAGCCCCCCTGGAGACTGTAATAAGTGATATCATGATTACTATGAGTCTAAAATTAACTAGTTATAAAGGCACACGTGATCTGTACCCGGCGGATATGGCGGAGCGGGACTATATCTTCTCGGGCTGGCGTAAGGTGGTGCAGAGCTACGGCTACGAAGAATACATGGCGCCGCTGCTGGAGCCAATCGATGTCTACGCCGCCAAGAGTGGCGAGGAGATCGTCAATGAGCAAACTTATAGCTTTACCGATCGGGGTGGTCGTCAGATGGTGATTCGTCCTGAGATGACGCCGTCTGTCGCTCGGATGGTGGCGGCTCGACGCCAGGAATTACCGATGCCGGCACGGCTTTTCTCGATTGCTAACTTCATGCGTTACGAGCGACCACAGCACGGGCGAGAACGGGAGTTTTGGCAGCTTAATGTTGACCTATTCGGTGTAGCCAACATATGGGCTGACCTCGAGATGGTGTGTCTGGCCTATGATATTCTACGGGCTTTCCAAGCCGAGGACGATATGTTCACTATCCGGCTGGGCGATCGACGGTTGACGAATTACCTTATGACTGATTACCTGGGGTTGGACGCCGAGCGGACCGGTCGAGCCATCAAGCTGCTTGACCGAAAGAACAAGCTGACCGACGAGCAGTTTCAAGCTCAGGCGCAAGAGATCCTTGGTGATGACGAGGCGGTGTCTAAGCTTGATCGGCTGATGACGGTGCAGAGCCTATCTGACCTGCCTGACCGGATTAAACATGACCAAGTAATTGAGCCTCTAACGGGATTACTGGCTGAGCTTAAGGGCAGAGGCATCGATAACGCCCGCTACGATATTACCTTGATGCGAGGGTTTGACTATTACACCGGTATCGTTTTTGAGATATTTGATGAAGCACCTCAGAATAAGCGAGCTCTCTTCGGCGGCGGTCGCTATGATGGCTTGGTGGAGCAATTTGGCGTCGAGCCGCTGCCGGTGGTTGGCTTCGCTCCGGGCGAGACGATGTTCCGAGAGTTTCTGCTGGCGCATGATCTGATGCCGGATTTTAGCGATCAGCTGGGGGCAACCGTGGCAATTCTGCCGATGTCGGACGATGAGTGCGTTCGACGAGCCATGGTCGTGGCAGATCGATTAAGAGCGGAGTCAGTCCGGTCGGTAGCGGTTGATACGACGCAGCGTAAGCTGGACAAGAAGACCAAAGCAGCCATCAAAGCCGGGGCGAAGTGGCTAGTCTACATCGGCGAGCAAGAGCTGGCGGATGGTCAGGTAGTGCTCAAGCGAGTTGCAACGGGTGAGCAGACTGAGCTAGAATTAGCCGAAGCAATCAAAGCAGTGAAGAATAATTAGTGAGGGAAGATG
>CAJPSI010000030.1 GCA_905373275.1 Candidatus Saccharibacteria bacterium UBA1103
TTGTCTTTCTAGGATGTTTTTCTTTTTGCTTCTTTTTCTTTTTACAGATCAGATCTTTGTGTCATGGAGACAGGTTGCATTTATCCTGGTTGTTACCATGGATAGGTTAGTGGATAAGGTTATTGAAACAAGATCATTGAGCTATACCGCCCACTTAGCCCGGCTGAATTTAACCGATAAAGCTTACCTTAACTCTTAGCCAATAATGATATTCGCCGGCTCAGGCTCACCATGACGACTTCCGCCAAAATGGAACTTCTCTATGTCCCTCAACCGTAATCTACTAATGGCGCTATGTAAATTATCGACCGTCATATACCTCTTTAAGAAAATCTTAGTTGATACAACCAGACCGGAATTAATGTACTCGGCTCCCGGGCTATAGCGGTACGAAGTGTAGGTAATGCTCCTTACCAGCTGTTCAAGCTCGGCTACATCCCCCTTGTTAGACAGGTCACGCAGGATACGTTCTATATCAGTCCGCAGACCGTATATCAGATCCTGCTCTTGCTTAAATAAATATCCGAACTTCATCTTGTATCCTGCTTTAGACGGTATCATAACCTGACCTAGTTTGTAAGCATTATACTTATCGCTCATAACCTGTGCCAGTACACCACCTACATAACCAGTCAAAGTAGACAGTAAAATCAAATCCGTCCTTGTCGGTCTGAGTATTGTTATATTTGGCTCTAACTGAATGACCGGTCGACTGGGAGACTGGAAACCTAACCGGTCAGCTTCTATGTCGGATCCTTTGCCCATCGGCTTGTCATAGTAGATAGTATCGTCACCGCTTAGATTATAGAACTTTGTGTGAGCCAATCGCTCTATTGCCTCATAAAACTTTTTCTCATCCTTGATCAGATAATTGATGTTCCAAGCAGTTTCAAGCTTGGCTATACATCGTCTTAGCTGTTCGTCATTAGGAACTTTCAGACCTTGGGTAAGGAAACGTAGTACTAGCCCATACACCATCTCATCGCATACATTAACTCGGACGATCATACGATGTCGAAAGCCTAAATAGCGTAGTCCGCACAGGCTACTAATAGTCTTAACGTGACGCTCGGTGCATAAATGGTTGCTTAGTTGATCAGCAAGATAGAAAAGATATATCCCCACGATTGAAAGATCTATCGTCCCATCAAGTTCGGCATTAAAGACAAACAGTCTCTTCGGAGTCTCTACTGATGATATCCCGTCAGTCACATTCATACTAGTCAATGCCTCCATTGCTTATAGATCTAACCTTTACCTTTGCCAGAGTCGCATTTAGATTATCTTTGGTCATCACATGGTACATCAGCTTGTTTCGATCAATTAGCACGCCCGTCTCAAGGTAGTCGTCTACCGGATCAAAGCACATAATCTGCTCTTCGATCATCATAATCAGATTGTCGACATCCTCATCATAAAAGCTTTCTTGCGCCAGTTTCTGCTCCAACTCAGATCGGAAGTCTTCGATTGAACAGCTAATGGATGGAACGTGGTAACAATTGTAACGAAGTGATGCGTTGTCGCTATCACCGTTAATAATCTTACCACCCAGGTAGTGTAGCCCGTGCAAGTATGCCATATTATCCATCAGACCACCAATCGTTGTCATTATGATCGGCAAAAGTACTCGATCTGTCAGATCTATCTGTTTTAGCTCCAGATCAATCGTCCAGATCCCCCGCTGTACAGGCATCCGACGTTTGACACAGGTCTTATTGTCCTCGGAAGACAAGCTATCCGGCAAAATATCCTCTATTATCTCAGTATCAATGATCGGCAAGCACCCCACTCGCCATAAGCTTGTCATATTTTCCCGGATATATTCATTAGCCAGCTCAATACGCTCTCCAAACCTGGCCGGAAGCTGATTAAGGCATTTGTTTATCATCTCGTTATCAACCGTTTGACCACCACTTATAGCCGACATGATAGCCGAGCTTATTTGGTCAACGTTACAACACTCAATGTTTAGAATCATCCGATAATAATCGACACTATATTGTATTTTACAAGATAGGATACTATGTCGTTGCGACGCTTGCGTCTCCAGCGCTCTCGTAATCTTCCTGACAGTATAGTAACCGTTAGCTACGGCAAGATAACGATTGAGGTCGTGGATGGGCATCTGATACTGCATTCTCAGAGATGACATCAGAACTTCCTCCCTGCGGCTTGGCTGAGTTGGCGCTGGCGATTCATGAGCTCATTATAGTCAGCTTGCCAGGTCTCGGCAATCTTGAGCCGGCGCTTAGTCGCCTCCTCCACCGATAGTTCAATTGGGAAGCCATAAGTATCGTATAGCTTGAACACCTCACTGCCCGTTAACCCATTAGCTGACATCTTGTCGAATTCTCTTAGACCCTTCGCCAGAGTGCGACGAAAAGCCTTTTCTTCCTTAACCAGTACCGCTACCACCTCATCGTGACCTGCCTCTACCTCAGGGAAGTCCGCTCGGTAAATCCCCGCTACCACCGGCACGATCTCCTCCATGAAGTTCTGCTCTACCCCCAGCTCCAGGGCAAAGCGGATGGCTCGCCTGATTAGCCGGCGCATGACATAGCCCTGCTGCTTGTTGCTCGGCTTGACTCCATCAACCGCTAAGAAGGTAGCTGCTCTCAGATGGTCAGCGATCACCCGCATCGCTTGTTTTTCTTCATCATATTTACGTCCGCTCAGCTGCTCCAGCTTAGTAATGATCGGCATGAATAAAGAAGTACGGAAAACATCCGGCGAGTCGATCGCCGCCGCCGCAATCCGCTCCAGCCCGCCACCGAAGTCAACGTTCTGCTTCGGCAGCTTCTTAAAGCCCTCCGGAGTACGAACGTACTGAGTAAAGACTTGATTGCCAATCTCCATGTAGTGACCACAATCGCAATTAGGGTGACATTTATCACCATAAGCCGGATCATGGTCAACATGCTCAAAGGCATAAAAGACCTCACTATCCGGGCCACAAGGATCACCCATCGGCGTAGTCGACGGACCACCATTACGGCTCCACCAGTTCTTGCTACCATCATAGAAGAAGATCCGCTCACCCGGCTTGATGCCTCGCTGACCACCCTGCGCCTCACTGCCAATATCGGCCAACTTAGCCTCGATCCCTTTACTCTGGAACAATTCTTGCCAGATCTGCGCTGCCTCATCGTCCCGAGGAATACCATTCTCCGGATCACCGGCGAAGCAAGTCACATATAGTCGGTGTGGATCCAGACCGACTTCGTCAACCAGGAAGTTAAAAAACCAGGTGATCTGGTCTCGCTTAAAGTAGTCCCCCAGGCTCCAATTACCCAACATCTCAAAGAAAGTGGTATGACGATTATCTCCCACCTCATCAATGTCTTGCGCCCGAACACAAGTCTGGCTGTCGGCTAACCTGGTACCCAGGGGATGAGGCTCGCCCAGCAGGTACTTGAGTAAGGGCTGCATGCCCGAGCCGGTAAATAGGGTGGTCTGATCGTCCTCCGGCACCAGCTTGGCACGAGGAATCACCGTATGCCCATGTTCTTTGGCGCACTCTAAGAATCGTCGCCTGATTTCGTCAGCATTCATAGCTGATATTCTATCATACTCAGCTATTCAACCTTGACGATCTCGCCATCTTTGAGGTGTAGTAAACGCTGATTACGAGAGCCTCGAAACTTAAGCGATAGATCCCGCTCCGCCAGGATAAACGGTCCATCAATCAGCATATCGATTGACTTGACCAGCTCCCACATCTCGGGGGTTGACCAGTCTCGCCCCGCTTTGATGTCGTCATATAGGTAGCCGGTGAAAGACAGTACATTCCAACCCATCTCTCGGTGTGCCCAGTCGGCCAGCTCCTTACAAGCCTTAGCCTGAAGCATCGGTTCGCCACCGCTCAGCGTTAGTCCGGTCTGCCCCTCCATCTGACGCAACTTTTGCTTGACCCAATCAATCTTAACCACCGTACCGGCCTGGACATCCCAGGTCTCAGGGTTGTGGCAGCCGGGGCAGGCTCGGTAGCAACCCTGGCACCAAACCACCGCCCTGAGCCCCGGTCCATCGACGATACTATCGCCCGCCACCGGCGAGGCTAACCTAATTTCATCGTCCGCCAGCCGCATCTCAGACCTTGGCCATCATCTTGGCTTGATTAGCTTTCTGGAGCTCCCGCTCGGCTTTTTGCTCGGTAGTATAGACACCATTCTTATTGACCGTCACCCCATGCTTGACCCGAGCCTTTTCCTCAGCCTGCTTCGCATCGTTCCAGCGATCCAGTGAACCGACCAGGTAGCCGGTGATCCGACGCAAACGTTCAAAGCTGGGTCCATCCGCTTCGTGTCGACCACAGCTGGGGCAAACATCATCGTAGATGATGCCGGTGAAGCCGCAAACCGGATCACGATCAACCGGATGGTTAACCGAACCATAGCCGATCCCCGCCTCTTTCATATGGCGAATCACCGTCTCGAAAGCCTCAATATTCTGGCTGGGATCGCCATCCAGCTCAATGTAGGTGATGTGCCCGGCACTGCACAGCTTGTGATAAGGCGCTTCTTTATCAATCTTATTAAAGGCTCCTATCTGATAGTAAACCGGCACATGGAAGGAATTAGTGTAGAACTCTCGGTCGGTCACGCCTTTGATCTTGCCGAAATGCTGACGATCTATCCGAGTGAAACGACCCGACAATCCCTCAGCCGGCGTGCCCAAGATGCCATAGTTCAGATGGTACTTCTCATCCTTATAATAATCAGCTCGCTGACGCATGTGACCGATGATTTCCAGCCCTTTAGTCTGTATCTCATCCGACTCGCCATGATGATGACCGGTCATCGCCACCAGTGCCTCAGCCAGCCCGATAAAACCGATCGAGAGAGTGCCGTGCTTAGTGACCGCTTCCAGCCGATCATCCGGACCAAGCTTCTCACTGCCAAGCCAGTTGCCTTGCCCCATCAGGAAGGGGAAGTTGCGCACCAGCATATTGGACTGAAACTTATAGCGCTGATATAGTTGGTCGGCTACCAGATCCATCAAGTCATCCAGCTCTTTATAAAATCCCTTCCAGTCCGGCTTACTACGTTTACCCAGGCAGATACCATGCTTGATACCCAGCCGCGGTAAATTAATACTGGTAAAGGATAAGTTGCCTCGCCCGATCGTAGTACCGTTCGACTCAGGGAAGATCGACTCATAGACCCTGGTGCGACAACCCATGGTGGCAATCTCAGACTTGTAATCACCCGGCTTGTAATACTTTAAGTTAAATGGCGCATCAATGAAGACGAAGTTGGGGAAGAGTCGCTTGCTCGAGACTCGCATCGCCAGCTTGAATAGATCGTAGTTAGGATCCTCCGGGTTGTAATTCACGCCTTCCTTCACCTTGAAGATGCTGATCGGGAAGATCGGCGTCTCGCCGTGTCCCAGCCCCGCCTCGGTCGCCAGCAAGAATTGCTCACTGGCCAGATGACCCTCGGGGGAAGTATCAGTACCGAAGTTCAGGCTGGTGAAGGGCACCTGAGCGCCTGCTCGAGAATGCATCGTATTCAGATTATGCACCAAGCCTTCCATCGCCTGATAAGTCTGGCGCTTGGTCTCCTTGATAGCGAAGTCAAAGATCTTAGCCGGGATACCTTTGATCCGCTCGGTATATGTCAGCTTCTCCAGCTTAGCCGGGTCAAGCTTGATTTTTTTACCGGTAAAGTCATTGTAATGCTCGACATTTGACTGAACGGCTTTACGGTAAGTCTTATTAACGCCCGGCGCCATCGCCCAGTCGAAGTTGGGGATAGCTTGCCCGCCGTGTTGCTCATTCTGATTTGACTGCAGGATGATCGCTGTCAAAGCAGCATAACTACCGATGCTATTAGGCGTCCTTAAGAAGCCATGCCCCGTCGAGAAGCCGCCATTAGCAAACAATTTCAGCGGGTCGGTCTGACAGCAAGTCAGCGTTCCGGTGGCATAGAAGTCAAGGTCATGGATATGGATATCGCCATCGTCGTGAGCTCGTACATGCTCCGGTCGGAGCAGGAAAGTCTTAGCATACTCTTTCGACCCTTCCTCACCATACTGAAGCATCTTACCCATAGCAGTATCACCATTGACATTAGCATTAGAACGCTTGAGATCGCTGGAGTCCTTTGCTAATGAGCCGGTAATGATATCAAATTGCGACATCAGCCGAGACTTTGAACCGCGCACTTTAGACCGTTCGTCCCGGTAGACAATATATGCCTTAGCCGTCGTCTTGTAGCTGGAGTTCATCAAGATATCTTCCACTTCGTCCTGAATCTGCTCCACTGTCGGGATCGTCCCGTCGTACTCCTGACTTAGTTTGTCCGTCACCTCACCCGCCAGCTTGGTTGCTTCCTTACTGCTAAACTCCTTGGTAGCTGCCCCCGCCTTGGCGATAGCCGTAGCGATATTCGCTTGATTAAAACTGACGATCCGGCCATCCCTCTTCTGCACCGACTTCAGCATCCTGCCCTCCTTATGACTTTGTTTGTTGCATACGCTATATGTTGCGTGTATGATAGATTGTACTCACCAAGATATGGTGTAGTCAATAAGTAACCACACAATTAGCGTTATGCTTTTTGCAACAGACACTATAGATAGCGACAGTAATCCGGACTGTGGAAAAGCACCAAATTACCTGGGTTAAAATGAGAGGAAGTATGAGAAAAGGGTTAGAGATAAAACATTTAACCGTAGCCACCAAAGACGGTAAGCAGATCATCAAAGATATATCCCTGCACTTTAGCGACCGGACCAACTACGCCCTGCTCGGTCATAACGGCTGCGGCAAGACTACCCTGGTCAGTGCTATCATGGGCTCGCCGGAATACCGGATAGTCTCAGGGCAAATCCGGCTGGACGAGACGGATATCACCGATCTGCCACCCAACGAACGAGCTAAGCTAGGCATATTCCTGGCTATGCAGTCGCCGATCGAGATCCCCATCAGCTATAGCAATTTTCTCCGCTCCGTACTGGCTAATATTGATACCGGTGAACGCAATTTCTTCGACGTACTGGACGAGCTCAAGCAGGATGCCGGCCGACTCGGCTTTGATGATTTCGACCCGCAACGTCAGCTCAATACCGGCTTCAGTGGCGGTGAAAAGAAGAAATCTGAGATCCTTCAGATGTTAGCTATTCGTCCCCGTTTTGCCCTTCTCGATGAGCCGGACTCGGGGTTGGACCGAGATAGCGTTAGTCGACTAGCCGAACGCTTACTTGCCATCGACTACCCGACCAGCCTGATCGTCATCTCCCATCACGACCACCTATTAAACGAGCTCAAGCCCACCGTCACCTACAACCTGGAGGAGCTCTAGCCTTGTCTACGGTCGGACTATCTGAGGCAACTATCCGACACATCTCGACTATGAAGCACGAGCCGAGCTGGATGCTGGATATTCGCCTGGAGGCCTATCACGAGTTCGTCCGCCGGCCAATGCCTAACTTCGGTCCGGATCTAAGCAACCTGGACTTCAGCACGATTGATTACTATCATCCGGTCGGAGAGCAGGTAGCGGATAACTGGGATCAAATCCCCGATGAAATCAAACAAACTTATCAAGAGATTGGTCTACCTGAGGCAGAGCAGCGCTACTTAGCCGGCAGCCAAGCCCAGACTGATTCCACCGCTATTTATAACCGTCTCAAAGAAGAATGGCAGAGTCAGGGGGTGATCTTTACCGATACCGATACCGCCCTGAGACAGCACCCCGACCTCTTCCGGGAGTATTTCGGTACTGTTGTCTCCAGTAGAGATAACAAATTCGCCGCCCTTAATACTGCCGTCTGGAGTGGCGGTAGCTTCATCTATGTCCCGCCCGACGTACATCTGACTATCCCCCTGCAGGCTTATTTCCTGATCGACGTCAGTAATGTCGGGCAGTTTGAACGAAGTCTGATCGTCGCCGATCGAGGCTCGACCGTGC
>CAJPSI010000031.1 GCA_905373275.1 Candidatus Saccharibacteria bacterium UBA1103
TTGACGAAGGCTGTTGATATAGCAGTAAGCTATCCAGTGCACGTGGTAGTTTATGCGGTGCCAAGCCTGAGGAGACCACCTGTACTACTCGTATACCAAAGAGTTATGCGTGGGGAGGGGAAATTGCAGACTCTACTTTGAACTACAGATTTATTACTAAGAGAGTAAGTGGAATCTCTCATTTTTATCTAATTGGCTAGTCTCATCAGCAGGTGAAATGGTTCTTGCTTGACTACTTGATAGCGGTAGTCGGTGGCGTAGCTTGCTACTGTCTCTATCTGGTCGGTGTTCATCTCTAAGAGCAAGTAGCCACCGGGCGTCAAACGAGCCGGTGCTGTAGTGATAAGCTGCTTGATCAAGCTCAGCCCATCGTCATCAGCATAGAGGGCGGTAGCCGGCTCGTAGGCCAGCTCCGGCGACAGACCATCTTGCCCGGGAGATAGATAGGGCAGATTAGCGACGATGAGATCAAACCGGCTGCTGACCGGTAGACCACTCAGTAGATCTGACTGATAAAACTTGATCTGCTGGCCGGATGGCAAAAGCCGAGCAGCATTGCGCCTAGCGACTAGGAGGGCGGACTCAGATATATCGCAAGCGCTAACGGCTAGGTCGGGATGGGCCAGCTTGATACTGGTAGCCAGACAGCCTGAGCCGGTGCCGACGTCAAGTACCGTCCCGAGATGATGATCTTGCGCTAGTTCGTCCAGTATGGCGAGGATAACTTCACTCTCGGGGCGGGGAACGAGCACTTGCTCGTTTACCAGGAAGCTATGCCCATAAAAATCACGCCTACCGGTCAGGTAGGCGATCGGCTGACGCTGAGTACGCTGTAGCAGTAATTGCCGGGCTTGTTGCTGTTGTGACTGTGTCAGGGCGGTCGCATCGTGAGCTAAGAGCCATTCTCGTGATCGTCGAAGGACGTGGGCGAGGATGAGCTCACTATCTAGCCTGGCAGAGGCTATGCCCGCCTCGGATAACGTCTTAGTACTGATAGCTAGAAAGTCGGCAATGGAGAGGCGGGGGCTATTCTTGGTGACCGGGTCCATGTTGGAGATTGAGAGTACGTTCTTGATCCTGCAGCGCCCGGATGATATCGTCAATTTCGCCCGATAGGGCACCGGGGATATTGGAACGAGAATATTTGATACGGTGATCGGTGATGCGATCCTGGGGAAAATTGTAGGTGCGAATCTTTTCGCTTCGCTCGGCTGAGCCGATCAGGGCACGTCGTTCGGCGGTTTCGTTGGCGGACTTCTTATCAAGCTCCATCTGGAGCAAGCGAGATCGAAGCACCTCCATGGCTTTTTCTCGGTTCTGAATCTGCGAGCGACCGTCTTGATTAGTGATCACCAGCCCGGTCGGCAGGTGGGTGATTCGTACCGCTGAGTCGGTGGTATTAACGCCCTGGCCTCCATTGCCGGAGGAGCGATAGATATCAACCCGCAAGTCCTTGGGGTCGATTTGAATCTCGGTCTCGGTTGCTTCGGGTAGGACGGCGACGGTAGCGGTGCTGGTGTGTACTCTACCTTGGCTCTCGGTGACCGGTATACGCTGTACTCGGTGAACACCGGACTCAAACTTGAGTTGAGCGTAGGGCTGCTTGCCGGTGACTTTGAGGATTGCCTCCTTGACACCACCGGCCCCGTTGGCATTTTCCGAGATCAGCTCGGTCTTGAGGTGGTGGTTCTCGGCGTAACGCAGATACATCTTGAGCAAATCACCGGCGAAGAGAGCTGCCTCATCGCCGCCTACGCCGGCTCTTATCTCTAGAATGACGTTTTTGTCGTCGTTCGGATCGTGCGGCATCATTAGGTCCAGCAGCTCTGCCTCGGCAGCCTTAAGCTGTTGTTCAAGCTCGCCGATCTCTGCCCGGGCTAACTCAGCCAGCTCGGGTTCATCCTTGCCGTTAGCTAGTTGCTGATCTTCCGCCAGCCGGGCGATCAGCCGGTCTCGCCGTTCGGTTTTGGCGATTAAGTCGTTTAGCTCGGTTAGTCGGCGACTCTTGGCGGTGGCACCGGGGTCACTGAAAGCATCAGGGCGAGCCAGCTCGCTAGCCAAGGCTATCTGCTCTTGCTTTAACCGGTCTAAGTTAATTTCGATATTCATGCTACTCTTTATTATACTGTATGATCTAGGTTTAGGAGATTAAGAATGGGGGGGGTGAATACTAAAAACCCACTCCTAACTAAAATAGAGTGGGTTGTCCGGGCGACTTATACTACTGTGCTTCAGCTACCGGCTCTTTGGCCGACTTAGTCTTGGCGTCAGCCTTGACCTGCTTCGCCTTGGCGTCCTCTAGCTTCTTAGCTAGCTCTTGACGGTGAGCCTTGGCGGCTTTGAGCTTGGCGGTGAAGCGGTCAACTCGTCCTTCGGTGTCGATGATCTTTTCCTCACCGGTGAAGAAGGGGTGGCTGGCTGACGAAATATGAATCTTGACCACGGGATACTCTTTGCCGTCTTTCCACTTGATAGTTTCACTAGTGGGAGCGGTAGAGCGAGTCAAGAATGAGAAGTGAGCTGCCTCATCCTCAAAGACCACCAGCCGATAGTTATTAGGGTGAATACTGCTTTTCATATCTGTAGGATTATAGACTATGTTTCATCTAAAGTAAACCCCCAGCAGCCCAGCAGGATGCATGGCACTACGCTACCTAAGCGGAAAAAGTGTATAATCATGCTTCACTGTAATTAGCTGGTTTAACTAACGCATCTGCTGGGTGCTGGACAGGAGGGGCTTAGCGTTGCTGCTGACCTTGATTTTGCTGACCTTGGTTCTGTGCTGTGCAAGCAGCCGATTCTTTGAAGTCAGGCTTTGTGCACATGGTTATAACCAAACTCTTCATGTTGTCGCTAACTGACTTATCTGAGGCCAGCTTAGCGTTAGCGGCGTTGAGCTGGGTAGTTAGGTCGGTATTCTTCTTGGTCAAGTCCTCGATAGTTTTCTTGTTTTCGTCCATGGTCTTCTTATTGTCGGTTGCTTGCTTAGTCAAGCCGGCGATCTTGTTTTGTAGAGCGTCGAACTGGTCTGATGTCTTGCTATTGGTGGTGCTGCTGGCATTGTCCTTGTCTCGAAGCTCTTGGAGCTCAGCCTTGGTGTCGCTCAGCTGGTTGGCACTCTTGCCGTTCTGGATGGCGAAGTAAACAGCGCAAACGGTCGAGATGATGAAGAGGACGCAAAAGACTATAGTCAAGAGAGAGATAGTTAGCTGCTTAGGCTGACCGGATACCGACTTCTTCTTAGCCGGGGTCTTATTAATAGTCACGTCGCCGGTCTGACTGTCTGCCATGGCAGCCGCAGCGGACAAGGCATCACCGATCGGCGAGCTGCTATCGCTACTCTCACTAGTTGGTGTGGTGCCTGATGAGCTGGAACTATCGACGCTTACTCCGGGTGTACCCTCGGGCGTGACCGGGTCAAGCGGATTAAAGCCGAGCGGGGAAGCGTGGCTGGCCATTAAGTCAGCCCCGAAGACGGCGCTAGTATTGCCGGCCGGGTCGGCCGGCTTGTCTGAGCCGGTCTTCTCTTTCTTCTTGCGGGAGAAGAGTGAACCCTTCTTACTCTTTTTCTTCTTAGACTTCTCCTCACTAGCCGGTGTCGGCTCCGGTGCAACTACACTTGATGTCGGCACAACCGGCTTAGGGTCGGTCGAGGTAGTATCAGTGAGTGAGCCGGCATTGGTTGCGCCGGATAGGATGTCGTTGAATGACTGACTGTCCGATTGTCCACCGGCTACATTGCCGTTAGACATCTGATCTAGACGTGGGGCGGCTGAGGCTGCTTGGTGACCTCCCGTCACACCATCTAGATTAGCCTGCTGAGCTAAACGGTCGTTACCGGCTAGGAAGTTATCCGGTGCCGGGTCATTAGCCAGCATCGTATCGCTGACTGGCTTGGCTAATGTTGGTCGAAAAGGATTGTTGTCTTCTGGCATGTTTGTTGTGTCTCCCACCTCATAAATTATTAACTCTGTAAGTATATTAGCAAAAGCGTTTTCTAGATGCAAGGGTCTTGAAGGATTGACTAATACTATATATCTTGTTCCTATAGTTGACATAAGCGTAAACATGTGGTAAAGTACAAGCACTATGAAGAACGAACGATCATTCAACAAGAGTAGCGCCATTAACCAGTCCACCAAGAGCGATTGGGATGATGCTAAGACCAAGGTTGCTGAGGCGAAAGATTCAGTGTTAAAAGCAATGAACCATTCCCTTGCAGATAAGAAAAATAAAGTTGCCAGAAAAGCGGCTGCTGCTGCATTAGCGACAATAATGGCAACCGGTCTAGCTGCTAATAAAATGACATCCTATTCGAATAAGAATACTCCGGTAGAAAGTGTCCCCGAGTATAGATTTGAGATAGTACCGTCAAATAGCTTAGATCTTGGTCTAAGATCACTTGATACGGCCTCTGCGGATGCAGATCAGCCAGCTGATAGTGTTCAGCCGAAACACCTTCGTACCGAGCCTCGGCAGCCGAAGCATCTTCGTACCGAGCCGCTTACCCCGAAGCACTTGGCTACTGATCTGGATGAATCAGTTGAGTAGTAATAATAGTAATCAATGCAATAAAGGAGGGACTAGCCCTCCTTTATTCGTTATGTGACCATGAGGTCAAAGCCCCGGTCTAACTCCAATGTGTGCGAGCGGTATCATCAGTAGACTAAGTGTGTTATCATTATCACTGTAATACTAATTAACGAAGCAGCTATCTGCGTAGCTCCTGGTATCTCGGGGCAGATAGTGGTGAGGAAAGGAGTTAAGAATAATAATATGTCAGCTGACATCAAACAACTATTTGAGGCGGGAGTGCACTTCGGGCATCAGACTTCACGGTGGAACCCGAAGATGGCCAAGTATATCTATGGCAAAAAGGATGGTATCCACATTATCAACTTGGATCAGACGGTGGCGCAGCTTGATCGGGCGAGCGACTTTCTGAAAGAGGTGGCCGGGCGAGGTCGCCAGGTCTTATTCGTCGGTACTAGGAAGCAGACTAAAGAGATCGTGAAGTCGGCTGCCGAGTCGGTCGGTATGCCTTATGTAACCGAGCGATGGCTGGGTGGCATGCTGACCAATCAGCACACCATCGTGTCACAGATCAAGAAGCTAAAGTTGCTAGAGAAGAGAATGGCGAGCGGCGAGCTGGCTAATCGTTATTCTAAGCTGGAAGTGCAGCGCATCCAGGAGGAAATTGATACGCTGAATATCCGCTATGGTGGCATCAAAGAGATGCGAGGTAAACCGGGAGCGATGGTGGTACTGGACGCCGTGACGGACCGCAACGCTATTACCGAGGCGCAGAAGCTGCGTGTGCCGGTGGTGGCAGTCTGTGACTCTAATGCTAATCCGACCGGCATCGACTATGTCATTCCGGCTAATGATGATGCTCTGGCCGGGCTGCGCTTGATCGTAGATCAGCTGGCTGAGGCGGTCAAAGACGGTAGTAGCGTGGCGGCTAAGCGAGCCGAAGAGCGTCGAGCCGAAGAAGCTAAGGAAAAAGAATCTAACGAAAAGTAGATAGAATTAAGTAAGTGTAAAGCTGGGAGAAGACAAATGAGTGTAAGTCTGGATGAGATCAAGAAGCTGAAAGAACTGACCGGTGTGGGATTAACTGACGCTAAGAAGGCTTTGGTGGAGGCGGGTGGCGACTTCGACAAGGCGCTTGAGGCGATGCGTAAGAAAGGTCTGACGAAAGCCGAGAAGCGAGGTGAACGAGAAGCCCGAGAGGGGCTGATCGAGTCTTATGTGCATGGCAATCGGATCGGAGTGATAGTTGAGCTTAATTGCGAGACCGACTTTGTGGCTCGCACTGACAACTTCAAGGGCCTAGCCCACGAGCTGGCGATGCAGATTGCCGCCATGCGACCGAAATGGGTGTCGCAGGATGACATACCTGAGGCGGAGCGGACTCGTAAACGGGAAGAGCTGGTTGCTTCGGCTAAAGCCGACCCGAAGAACGCTAGTAAGCCGGCTGAGATCTTAGATAAAATCATCGACGGCCAGTTGAACAAATATTTTTCTGAACTAGTCCTGCTTGATCAAACCTACTGGAAAGATGATAGTAAGACGATCGGTACACTGGTCAAGGAAGAAATGGCGAAGCTAGGTGAAAACATCGTGGTTCGTCGCTTTGCCAGGCTGGAGCTCGGTGTTAGCGAAGACTAACTTGCCGTGCTAGAATAGCAGTACATGGATACAAGTATTTACGACCAGAAGTTTGAGTCAGCAGTGGCTCACTTCGCCGAGGAAATTAAGAAGGTTCGTACCGGCAGGGCTCACCCTGATATGCTTAGCGGTGTACAGGTCGAGGTCTACGGCACCAAGATGTCGCTTAACCAGGTGGCAAATATCACGGCGCCGGAGGCGACGCAGATCTTGGTCACACCGTTTGACCAAGCTAATCTGCGAGCGATTGCCGGTGCTATCAGCTCGACACCGGATCTGGGCTTTAACCCGAGCGACGACGGTCACAATGTGCGGGTGCCGATCCCGCCCTTGACCGAAGAGCGACGGCGAGAGATCGTCAAGAGTCTTAACAGTAAGGTAGAGGAGGCTAAGATTGTCGTGCGGTCAGTGCGTGATGAGGCTCGCAAAGCGATCAAGGTGGCCAAGGCGGGTAAGCATATTTCCGAGGATGACGAGAAGCGCATCCAGGCCGGTATTGACGACTCGGCAAGTCAGGCTAACGAGCAGATTGCTAAGATCGCCAAGGATAAAGAGACCGAGATCATGACCATCTAAGCTCAGTTCCGGCGGATGCCGGGATACTAACATAGGGCAGAGAAGAGAGATGTAGCTGATGGAGCAGGCGGAGCGAATTATACCTAATCACCTTGGCTTGATCGTTGACGGTAATCGACGTTGGGCAAAAGAACGGGGCTTGACTACCTACGAGGGACACAAGCAGGGCTTTGAAGTCTTAAAGCAAGTAGCTTACTACGCTCAGGCTCGTCAGATTCCTTATCTCAGTGCTTTTATCTTTTCGACCGAGAACTGGCAACGTAGCGAGAGTGAGGTTGGCTACTTGATGAAGATCTTTCTTCACGCTTTTCGCCATGATATGAAGCAGATGATCGGAGATGGCTTTCGGATTATCTTCTTAGGACGACGAGACCGAGTCAGCCGGGATATCCTGTGTGCTATGGACGAAGCGGAGAAGCAATCGGCGGGTAACGACCGGACGGTGCTGGCGCTTCATTTTAACTACGGCGGTAGGGCTGAGATAATCGATGCCGCTAGACATTTAGCGGCTGATGTCAGAGCGGATAAGGCTAACTTGGCTGAGATGAGCGAAGAGCGCTTCGCCGGGTATATGTATCATCCCGAGCTGCCCGACTTAGACTTGATGGTGCGGACGAGCGGTGAGCAACGCCTGTCGGGCTTCATGCTGTGGCGGGCGGCATATAGCGAGCTGATGTTTATCGACAAGAACTGGCCTGATATGACTGAGCAAGATATCGACGATATCATAGATGAATACTCTCGGCGCAACCGTCGGTTCGGCAAGTAAGCTATGGCGGGCAACGGCAATCCGGCTGGTCGTCGGTGAGAAATAAGGGTAGAATAGTATCAAGCAAATATCGGATGATGAAAGGGGTAGGATAAATGGTATTAGCATGGTGGCAAATAGTGCTGGGTGTGATCGTGGGCTTGGTGATCTTGACCGTCTTGGTGATAGTGCATGAGCTGGGTCACGCCGGCCAGTAAGATCTTGGCTTTCGCCCGGAGCGAAGCCGCCCCATAGG
>CAJPSI010000032.1 GCA_905373275.1 Candidatus Saccharibacteria bacterium UBA1103
GTCAGATAGTACGCCAAGCTCGTCGGCGTCGGATCAAGATTGCTTTTAATCCGGGCGGAGTTGAGTTGGATCATCCTGATGAGCTGAGGAAGTTGCTACCCTACATTGAGATCCTCTCAGTCAATAAGGAGGAGGCGCAGAAGATCGTACCGGGCGAGACGATGCCGGAGCTACTAAAGGGGCTAAGAGAGCTCTGCCCGGTGGTGATCATCACTGACGGCGTCAATGGCGCAGTCCTCGCTGATCGGACGGAGGCTATCTGGGCGGGGCTATACCACCCGGAGCATGTTTCGGTCGATCGGACCGGGGCGGGCGATTCGTTCTGCTCGGGCTTTACCCTGCAGTATGCCCTGGGCGAGGGGTTGCGGCGCTCGGTTCATTACGCTACTGCTAACTCAGCCTCGGTAGTTGTCCGAATTGGCTCGAAGCCGGGCATCTTAAGAGGCGATAATATTGATCAGCTTGACCCGATCGAGATTACTCCGCTGGATCTAACTGCCGGCTAGACTCAAGTAATAGAGAGCGATACCGGTAGCGACGCTGACGTTGTAGCTCTCTTTGTGTCCAAACATGGCCAGCTCTATCAGCTGATCGCAAGTGTCTTGCAATGTGGCATCCAGCCCCCGCACTTCTTCGCCTAAGAGTAAGGCGAGCTTGTCCGGCGGCCGAAATTGGTCTAGCGGCACGCTGGCTGGAGACTGTTCCAGCCCGACGATGTAGTAGCCACTTTTCTTTAGTGACTTAACGAGGTCAAGGACGGCGGGGTGAGCAGTTAGCTGGACGTACTGCTCGGCACCCAGTGCTGTATGGTGGAGTTGCCCGGTCAGCTTAGCTTTAATATGGGGTAGTAGGGGCAGGTAGTTTCCGTCGCTGGATCGCTCCAGATTAGGTGTCCAGCCGGTAGCATAAACCTGCCTGACGCCTAGGCACTCGGCGGTGCGGAGGATGGCACCAACATTCTGAATAGAGCGGATATTATGGGCGATGACGACGATGTCTCGGTCGGGCTTTACGAAGGAGCGGGAACGCATGGGCTGATTATAGCACTATGCCTATGCTAGAATGACAGGAGTAATGGCGGAGTACAAACTACAGACTAAGTATCAGCCGACCGGTGACCAGCCGAGGGCGATTGCTCGTCTGACCGAGGGGATAGAGCGGGGTGAGAAGTACCAGACTCTGCTGGGCGTGACCGGCTCGGGCAAGACTTTTACCATGGCAAACTTGATCAAGAACACCGGCAAGACTACCCTGGTGCTGGCTCACAATAAGACCCTGGCGGCACAGCTATTCTCGGAGTTTAAGCAATTCTTCCCCGAGAATGAGGTGCATTACTTCGTCTCGTACTTTGATTTCTATCAGCCCGAGGCTTATATTGCCAGCTCAGACACCTATATCGAAAAGGATTCACGGATCAATGAAGAGATTGACCGCCTGCGGCATGCTGCGACCAGTGCTCTACTGACCCACCGGGATGTGATTATCGTGGCTAGCGTCAGCTGCATCTACGGCATCGGCTCGCCGGGTGATTATGCCGAGATGTCGATCAAGCTATCGCCGGGTCAGCGCTACAAGCACGACAAGTTCTTGCGTCATCTGAGCGATATCCAGTATCACCGCAACGACCTGGATTTTGCTCGGGGCAGCTTCCGAGTGCGGGGCGATACAGTCGATATCTACCCCTCGGGGCGAGAGACAGCTTATCGGGTAGAGTTCTTTGGTGACGAAGTGGAGCGTATCCTAGAGATCGACCCATTGACGGGCGAGATTATGGGCTATCCACAGCAGGTGACTATTTTTCCGACTAGTCACTACGTGACACCGGAGCAAAAGATGAAGCAGACGATCGAGCAGATCAGACAGGAATATCAGGCGCGACTTAAATATTTCGAGGACCATCAGAAATATCTCGAGGCTCAGCGCTTAACCCAGCGGATCAAGTATGATCTCGAGATGCTGGAGCAGACCGGCTTCGTCAAAGGTATCGAGAATTATAGCCGCTACTTGACCGGCCGGGCGCCCGGTGAGCAGCCGGCCACTCTGCTGGATTATTTCCCTGACGATTTTTTGCTGCTGGTCGATGAATCACATATGACTATCCCGCAGGTGCGAGGTATGTACAATGGCGACCGAGCTCGTAAAGAAACGCTGGTCGAGTATGGCTTTCGCCTGCCCTCCGCTCTAGATAATCGCCCGCTGACTTTCGCTGAGTTCGAGTCGCACATTGACCAGGTGGTCTTTGTCAGTGCTACGCCGGGCGAGTACGAGCTGGCGCACTCGAAAGAGCCTGTCGAACAGGTGATTCGCCCGACCGGGCTACTGGACCCCGAGATCGAACTTCGTCCCAGCGAGCACCAGGTAGATGACCTGATGAATGAGATCCGGCTCCGGATCCAGAAGCACCAGCGCACCTTGGTGACTACCCTGACTAAGCGGATGGCAGAGGACTTGACCGAGTTCTTGGTCGAGGCGGGAGTGAAGACGGCTTATATTCATAGCGACGTAGGCACACTGGAGCGGAGCGACATTTTACGAGAGCTGCGGGAGGGTGTCTACGATGTGCTGGTGGGTATCAATCTACTGCGAGAGGGCTTGGATCTACCGGAGGTTAGCCTAGTGGCGATCATTGATGCTGATAAAGAGGGCTTTCTCCGCTCGGAGTCAGCCCTGATTCAGACGATCGGTCGGGCGGCTCGCCATGTCGAGGGCAAGGTGATCATGTACGGCGATAAAGTTACTGGGGCGATGCGCTACGCTATCGACGAGACGGAGCGACGCCGGGTGATCCAGTCTCGCTATAATGAAGAGCATGGCATCACTCCGCACTCAGTCAATAAGCTGATCGATGAGGGGCTACGGGCGGTCATCCCGGTCGATGAGTCAAAGGCGAAGCCCAAGCTGAATCTGAATAAGATTCCGACTGACGAATATCAGCACTTGATCGGCGAGCTGACGGGGCAGATGGAGATAGCGGCGGCCAACCTGGAGTTCGAGCAGGCGGCTGAGCTGAGAGACACCATTAGCGAGATCAAGCAGAGGCTGGCGCAAAGCAAACGCCGGGGGTGAGTGATGCGACCGGACGTGACGCTAGCACTTTATTGTACTGAGTGAGTGCTGCGCCGAGCGAGCTGAAGATCTGTTATAATTTCCATAAGCACCATGAATAGACACGATAGCTATCAACAGCCGGAGGCGACAGCGGATAATACTAACGCCAAGCAGTGGCAGATTGACGTGCCGGAACAAGGAGCTAGTAAAGTAGGCAACTACGGCAACGCCAGTGATGTCAATGGTGGCAAAAATGCTAATGACATCAACCACATCTCAGATCAGGGCGAAACCGTTGAAGTCCGGGTAATCAAAGGTGGCAGGGACGAACCTAATAACGACGAGCCCGGTCAGGTAGGGCGGGGCAGTCAAGCTGGTCAGACTGTCCAGACTGATACTGAGGCGCAATATAGCACTAACTTCGCCCCGGAAGAGCAGAGCGGTCGGGCTGTCAAGACTAGCACCGAGACACAGCCTAAGAAAAGAGGAATAATAGAGCTACTTGGATCTAGCCCGCTAGGTGTCATGGCGCAGACAGCACTCGACTCGGTGAGGCAGCTCCGAGCAAAGAAGCAAGAATATAAGCAGGTGGGGCTAATCAGACGCACATTGAATATGCCGTCCAGCGCTATTAATCACAGCAAGCAAGAGGCACTAGAGCAACAGCGGAAGCATGATCAGCTTAATCAGCTAGTTGAAGACGGCGAACTTGACTTATCCAACAAGCGAGTCTTGCAGACCTATATGGATAAGATGAGGATGAGGACGGTGATAAGCGATGAGACCGCCGAATCAGACTCTAAGTTCATTTCCAAGATGCTGCGAGAGGGTAAAATCAACTTATCTGACCCGGAAATGGCTAAAGAGTTTCTGGATACTCGTGGATACTATCATAACAAGTATTTTGGTATACGAGAGGCACTTGAGCTGGGTAAGCTTGACCTATCCAATGAGGATATCAAGCGCCATTTCTTAGATTCGCTTGATGACGTTAAGGCCGATAACGCAGCTTTACTTGATGCCTCCGGTCTTCCTATTGAGGAGATTGCAGCTAATGAACACATCCGGCAGGTTATCGTTGACGAAACAAGCAGAAGGGTGCATTCGATAGATACGAGAAACTACGGCTTCAATGGGTTATCTTCGTCAGATAAAGCCGGCGACCTATACCGCTTCGGCGTTATTGATGCAATTTGCGCCACCGAAGAGGGTAGACAACGCTTAGTCGACTCGATAAATAAAGTCTCCGGATGCGAGAGCATTCAGGATGTGGGTGAGAAGATTGAGGACGATATATTGCAGGTCATTAATTCTGAAGATAGGTGGCTTTACGGTAAACAGTATGATGAGCTTACCCATAATAGTGCTCTCATCCGGAACGTCGCTAAGTACAACGGCGTACTCAGGAAGCTCGGTTGGGAGCCGCTGAAGGAGGATGAGTCACTTGCTAAGCTATTCTATACAAGCATGGACTATAGGCCCAATGCAGAAGAACGTGCTAAGAAGTCAATTGACCTTCAAAGCAAAGCGTACAAGTTGGGGTTAGTTACTCCTGAAGTTACTGATCGACTATATAATCATCAATTCAAGGAGCTATTCAGCGAAGCGAAAAAAGGATCTAGGTTCAGCCTGAATAATACCGGTGATTATGCATTACTGTCCGGCTATGTCGTTAGTCCTGATCTGGCCCCAAGTGACAATAACCTGATGGCTAACTACTGGCGGAAGCAATCTAGCTACTTGGGCAACGATGCGATGCGGCTCTGTATGGCGAAGGCGCTTGATATGACTGAAGAAGAGCAGGGTGATGGACAGAGACTTGATCTATCCGACCTGATAGATGAGAATGGTCTTCTCAAGGATGCATTCTTTCAAAATCGTCCAGGATCATTCCTACAAGACGTCTACGCCCAAGAGACTTATGATTCTTGTGACGGCGAGGAGTACGCAAGGGTTATTAGATTTCTGGAAGCGCATAAGGATCAGACCAGCGAAGCTGACGGCAGTAGAGCAATAGTTGATCTACTTGACAAGATGAAAAACGAGAACGGCGGTTATGATGTGGAAGCTATTATTGATCTACATCATTTGACCGATCTTGCTGATAACTATGCGGAGTTATCTGATGCAAATGGTCTGAAGCCGGAAGTCTGGCAAGATATCTTCTCACGAGGGGGTCACCTTATGATTCTTAGATACTATCAGAATCAAGACGAAGCCGGTAGAGAGCGGATGGGGTTGGATGACAAGCAGATGACAGTCGCAAGAGGCTATGGTAGTATTAATAAAGGTGACTACTGGAACGATTCTCGGAAACTCTTTGATTCATATATTAAAGAGCATTACGATGAACTGACTATTGATCAGATCAAGTGGATGGCAAGCATTGTTTCTCGTCTAGTTAATTCTAACGCCAGTGAGCTGGCTGAGCGTTCCGAAGCCTTCACTCGTGAGCTGCTCAAGCTGGATACAGACAAGATACCGGAAGCTCTGGATAAGATCGATGATATCTATATTCATAACCACTTGCCTTACGTCGGCAAGAACTATCTGGTCTTTCGCACCATGCACCCGTCGCCGAATCTAGAAGACGATTTTAATTTCAGCCCCCTTAGTTATGGCAGACCTAATACGATCAGCCCCGTCCTCCAGCAAGCCACCGGTGATCTGAAGAGTGGCAAGTTGGATCAGATGCTCAATAGCCGGGATGCCATCATTGTCTCCGACTTACTTAGAGCTTCCCTCGGCTCTAATAACCGCTCCATTAGAGAATACCTGACCACACTAAAGAATGGTCAAGCACTACTTGACCAGCTGAGCTCAGGTGAACTGGACTGGGATGCCTTTAATCAGCCAACTAGCCTGATGGATAAGGACGCCAAGGCTAACTATGATACTCTCAGCACTTTCGCCTGGCACTTAGCCGCTATCTATAACAGTACCTTGCCTGGCAAGGAACACCCCTATCAGCTGATTCACCAACAAGCAGATCAACAGTCAGGCCAACCCAATGCACTCCAGACCGACTTTACTAACCTGACCAGCCTGATCAAGCCCAACGGTCGATACTCTTTAGCTGACCGAGCAGTTCGCTACTTTGCTCACTTTGTCGGTATCGAGGATTTAGCCGGTGCTGAGCGGTATATGGATAACATTGTCAAGGAGGCCGACGCCAGAAACCGTAAAACAGCTGAATACCTTGCTACTACGAAGGAGCCTAAACTCCAACCGGGTGACTTGGTCAAGGGTATGGGCGGAACTGACGGTTATGGCATCCGTTACCTATCTTACGCTTTCCAGAATGGCTCTATCTCTAAGGAATACCTGGGAGATGCGTCTCGCAGTGACACCACGCCACTAGATGCTGACGCCAGCATAGTGCTAGATCTGCTAAATGGTGAGCAGACTATTAATCAGGTCATGGCTAGTATGCTAGCTGATGGTTATGGTGGCGGTCTCTGGGTGGTGCTGAGACCTGACAAGGATAGATTCATCATCACTCGGCGAGACAATCGTGAAGCTGACCGGAGTGTCTATGACCTCAGTGTGCCTGATGCCAACTTTGACCGTACTGACCTCACCCAGGAAGAGATTGACCGTCGTCTTGAGGAGATAGCGGAAGCTAAGCGTCATCGCCGAGAGGGATTACCCAAGCTGGAAATCTTTGCCACCGGTGTGGATGGCAGTGGTCATTATGGTGTCCGCACCGGCTTTGGTATGAACTTGGTTGATTACTGCGTCACCGACTCCACCCGTATTGACTCCACGCCCGTCTCCGAAGTCACTAAGTTGGAAATTGCCCTCAATGGCTTCTACATCCCGATCATAGACAGAGATAGCGAAGAGCTCATCTTCACACCCGATGACTACGACACCATGCGTCAGCAGATGTCCGGTCTCAGTCACTACAGCACCGGTGACTATCAGTTTGCCCCGGAGGACGAACTGGAGCTTCCCCCTACCAATGTTGAAAGAACTACCATTCCCAGTACCACCGCCATTATCAGTGAACTCCCCGCCAGTATAGCTGAGACTGACCACAAGCATGAAGTGATCAACCAGGCCATCAAGCAAGCTATTACTAATATCCCTGAGCTAAACCTCAACTACAAAGACTATCTGGACGGAGACCTAACTGAGAACATAGTCGAGATGATCGATACCGGCTCTACCGGTAGACAGACTAACGTTCCCGGCTCCGGTGACTTTGACTACCTGGCTAGGCTGGATAGAAGTATCCTTAATGACCCGACCAAGAAGCAGCAAATCACTGATGCTCTACTGACTGCCTTTGGCAGAGAGAATGACGGCAGTACTATAGTCAATGGCAACCTCCGCCTCAAGCAAGTATCCATCGATGGACTGGCTGAACCGGTTGACATCGATATCACCTTTGCTCAGAAGACCAACAAAGTCCAATACCCGACCGATGCGGCACTAGCTGACCGTCTAACTAACATCAAGCAACAGTCAGAAGCTAAATACCAGCAAGTCCTGGCTAACATTATCTACGCTAAGCAGTTCCTCAAGGCTGCCGGTGCCTACAAGCCCAGGCGCAGTCCTGAGGCAAAGGGAATAGGTGGACTAGGCGGTGTCGGCATAGAGAACTGGGTCCTCCAGCATG
>CAJPSI010000033.1 GCA_905373275.1 Candidatus Saccharibacteria bacterium UBA1103
TAGTGCGTAAGAGCAGGGCGATATGGTTGACGAAGACTGTTGATATAACAGCTAGCTAGCAATTGCCAGTGGTACTAGCACGTCGCCAACCTGTCCAGCTGATGCTAATTGAGTCTACCTAGATATAACAATGCATCATACACATTCTTCTCTCCTATCGTAGTGCAATATTATGCATCGTGCTGGGGTCTGAGGAGACCATACGCCCTGCTCTGAGCTACAAGACTTAATATTTATACGTTTGTAATTTCCCCAGTCTTATTTTCTTAGTCTGGCTTTAGTTAAAAACAGATGCTCCTGGTACGAGTAGTACAGTGTGGTTGACGAAGGCTGTTGATACAGCAGTAATTTAACAATTGCCCGTGGTGACCTATACGTCGCCAGGCCTGAGGAGACCACCTGTACTACTTGCACGCTATAAAGTTATGCGTGGAGGGAAATTACAAACTCCACCCTGGGCTGCGAGATAAAAACGAATGCCTCTGAGGCATAAATAATAATGCAATGCGCTTGAACTTTTGCATATAGCCGGCTGATTTGCTAGTATGAATGCCATAGATGGGTCGGTAGCTCAGTTGGCTAGAGCGCATCCTTGACGTGGATGAGGTCAGGAGTTCGAGCCTCTTTCGACCCACCAGCATTATTGCCACTACCTCAGGTAGTGGCTTTTTTACGCCTATTTACCCCAGACTTTTCCACAGAAAATTACGTCTCTCCTTCGACAGACTCATCACCTATCACTACTGATACTACTCATTATTCCCGCCTTTTCCACAGATTATTATGACTTATCCGGTCGTTATTATGCGCCCTATGATATATTTACCACCATCGTCTACCATTGACATACAGTGACGGCTAGGGTATAGTAACAATGCTTATGAACAAGAGTTCAAAGGCGAAGAGCCAGCGCTCATCTCGCCTAGCACAGTTCCACATTTACTTTGAAAGTATCTAGGTTAGTCGCTTGAGCGATGATCACCACACTTTCCTAGCTCCCAGCGCAGAGCTGCGAGGCTGCACCGGGGGCTAGATAGTATCTCAGGAACGACCAAAAACTAGTACATTAGTTGCCCGCCCCACCATGGAGAAATCCAAAAGTGGCGGGTCTTTTTGTTGTTCGCCGCCCTTTGGTACACCTGTAATTTCCCCTCCACGTATAGCTTGAGTTAGTACGAGTAGTACAGGTGGTCTCCTCAGGCTTGGCACCGTATAAACTACCACGTGCACTGGTAAGCTTACTGCTATATCAACAGCCTTCGTCAACCACGCTGTACTACTCGCACCTAGGAATGTCTGTTTTAATTGAGGCTAGATTAAGAAATGAGATTAGGGAAATTACGCGTGTCAACGCTCTAGCCAGAGTAACTCACCTAGCTTCCTCAGGCCTGGCGACGTAGCTAGCACCACTGGCAATTGCTAGCTTACTGCTGTATCAACAGCCAGAGGAAGCTAGGTGAGTTACTCTGACACATACAGCCCTTAGCACATAAAGGGTGTCTTTTGTCCTTCATCTACATCGTCATTTCCTGAAGACTGTGCACGCTTGAAGCTCAGCAGTGCACGAGCCAGCCAGGCGGGTCTGAAGGAAATGATGACGAGACGAAGAGTGAGGGCTGGAGTAGCGAGCAATTGATTAGCCAGGAGATAACAGGAAAAATAACGACGTATGCGCCGGGTGCTCTACGTTTCTTAGCGCCTAGGCTTGGTGGCTTTGGGTTTGACCTGCTTGATCGCCTTTTCGGTCACATCAAACTTCTCCATGTAGTTGCCCGTCAGTAGTCGCCACTGGGCGGCATAAGCCGAAGCACTACTATAGACGATAGCATTGATCGGCATCAGCGCCCACTGTAGCACCATCAGCAAGCTCCTACCCTTGCGATAGCGCTTCGGACGAGCCGGTAGCATAGAGAGTGAAGTAATCACCGTGATCAGCAGCCCAACCACCGCTATCTGCTGTACTCGAGAGACGATCAGCGGTAAATCATTGACCAGGATGCTATTATGGGCGGCGATTGGATTAATGTAGAGAGGAGCGAAAGCGCCGAAGCCGACGATCGGCGCCATACAAGCCAGTGAGACATGCCCCTCAAGCGAGCGGAAGAAACGGGCCCAACCGTCCAGTAAGCTCCCCCGAAACTTGCCGCTCATCAGTCGAGTGGCGATATAGGCGTCGTCCGAAGCACCGTATGCCCAGCGCCGCATCTGAATAAACTGCGCCTTGAGCGTTCGCCGATAAGTACTCGACAGCACCGCATCCTGCCCGATGCTTAGCCGCAGCGGGATCACCTCGTAGTTACCGTCGAAGAAGAAGTAACTGCGCCAGTATTGATGTCCGTCTTCGACGATCGTCCGCTTGCTCCAATAGTTCATCTGTTCCAGCGCCCACAGCCCCTGTGAGTGCGAAGCAAAGTTCTTTAGAGTATTAGGGCGCATTGACGAGATGACATTCCAGAAAGAATTAGACAGCGCTACCACTCGCATCGGAGCCGGCGCATCCCAAATGTTGTTGTTAAACAGACATATCGGCTGGAAGGAACATTGCTGCCTATTCTCAGTCGTGATCCACCGGTATGTCAGATAGGAGAAATACTGCCTGTCGGGCTTGTTATCGGAGTCTAGAGTAGTCACGATGACATTACCAGGGTCAATCCGGTGACGCTTGACCCAGGCTGAGACTTGCGGGCCGGCATAGGTCAGGTTCGGGCCTTTGCCCATCACCTCGTCAGGCAGATCAGCCGGATGTTGCACAAAAACCAGATCACGAAATACTCCCGACCAGTGCTCCTTGATCTGAGCTACGGTATCTAGGGCATTTTGACCGCCCCGTTCTTCGTAAGCGATGAAGACCACCAGATTATGCTTGATGTCATAGTCCAGCTCAGCCAAGTTCTGCATAGTCGGACCAAGCACCTGGTAGCTCTCGTTATATAAAGCAACGATAACCACATTGACGATCTGTTTTGGGTCGATACACATATTTTTGTGTTCAGTTAGGTAGCTTAGCTTAGCTATATGGTCAGCCAGTGTATACTCCTGAGCAACTTTTTTACTCGGCATTTGCCGGTAGCGGGCTAACGCTTTGGCCGGGTGCCTTAGGTCATCCAGTCGCCCCGCCCAATCAAGCGCCGAGGTGTGTTGCATCGCCAGACGCCCCTGGACAGTCCGATAGGCCGTGGTGACCGCTCGGACGAAAGTCAGTAAGACTAGCGAAAGTATGTATAGCGAGGCAATCAGCGGGCTAAGAAAGCTCAGCAAGACCAGTAGAATCACCGCCCCTATCGAGATTGCCCCCGGCAATATCTCAAGCAAGCGGTACCGTCGAGTCCGCTTGCCTAGGGGTATCTCAATATCTGTCATAGATTCCTCGCTCAGATCACGTGGACGACCATAGCAGAACCAAGTACTCCGATCACCAAGCCGGCTAGAGCAGTTAGCCATAACCAGCAGAGAGCCAGCTGACGACCCTTGACGGCTAATAGTTTGAGCGAAACCAGTAGATTAGCCACGAAGACTACCGCCGGAAAGACAGCAAAATTAAAAATATAATACCAGGGAGCGTCACTGGAGGTACAATTGATGGCTGCTTTGCCGATAATCTCACAATGGGTCTTGATAGTTAGTCCTGCCCGAGCATGTGTCAGAGCGATAATGATCATCACCAGCATCTCCAGCAGACAGACTATGCTTAGTACGACAAAAAAGCGACTCTTGATCGCATCTGCTACAGCCTCTTTGATTTGCTTGCTCATCTTACTTCCTTTATGGTGCGGGTGCAGAGAGTCGAACTCTGGTTTCAACCTTGGGAAGGTTATGTATTACCGCTATACGACACCCGCATATTCGGAGTCAAAGTACTGGAGCCACCTCGGAGATTCGAACTCCGGACCCCCGCTTTACGAAAGCGATGCTCTAGCCAACTGAGCCAAGGTGGCACGCCTTGCTACATTATACCATGTGAGTTGCAAAAGCCGAGGGGTTTTGCTACTATACGCCTAGAGTTTTGCGCCTGTAGTGAAGCTGGTCCATCACGCCTCCCTGTCACGGAGGAGATCGCCGGTTCGAATCCGGTCGGGCGCGCCATGAGTAAGATCCTAAATAGATCTCATCAACCCGGATTTACTCTAGAGTATGGTTAGTCGGTTACACTTTGTGGTCGACTAATTTTCTTTACCGGTGAAGCTGCTATCGCTCGGCACACTGATATATTCTTTGATCACCCCTCGCTGCCGTAGCTTGGCGAAGTCCTGATCCAGCTTAGTCAGCTTGACCATGACCAGCTGGTAGGTCATTTCTTTTTTATTCTTATTGATCAGCTTAGCAATATAGTAGTAGTCTGAGCTGTCCAAGCAGACTTTCTGCACACCGGTCGTCTGCCCCGGCTCCAGCCGCCGGATTAGCTTGACCATACCGGTCGGATCTTGACCGGCCAGACTAACTGTCCGATTGACATTCGCTCCTGCCGCATCATCATCGCTCATATCCTTAGCCACTTGAGCGAAATCCACCCCCGATTCGATCAGACGCTTAGCCTTATCGATCTTAGATTTGGCTTGTTGGTCTATCAGATACGACAGCTTTTGACTGAGCATCTGGTCTTTAATCGTCGCCCGATAATCATCCAGTGTCCAGCCATAGAAGCTCTGGAGTGTATCCGTCAAGTCGTCCTTGGTTGCTCTGTCAGCCTCCCGCATCGACTTGATCTTGGCATCGACTTCGCTGTCCGATACGCTCACGCCGGATTGCCCGGCCAGCCACTTCACATAGGCAGCTTTCTCGGTCACCTGTAGATCCTTCCGCTTGAGATAAGCTAACTCCTTGCCACCCTCCTTGCTATTGAATGAACGTCGCTCTCGATTAATGTAATAATAAATATCTGCTCGCAGACGACGCAAGTAGTCTTGGTAGCGCACCGGATGGCCATCGACCGAAGCGACATTGAGCGGCAAGACCTTGGTGACATTGTAGTAAAAATTACCAGTTTGTTGCTGCCGATAGAGTGCATTCTGAAGCCAAAGCCCGAAGCCGGTAGTGGCGACGATGACCAGTATCACAGTGATGACCAGCAGACGCTTCTTAGAGTACTGCACCGGATACTTGAGCCGGCGGCCCCGAGCTAAGATACTCTGCCGATGCTCATCGATATTTTCACTGGTAATGCGCACCGGCGACAAGCTAGCTCGACGGCGGAACAGCTTCGCTCTTAGCTTGCCACCCAAGCGTCGCTCCTTACCCGACGAATCATTTATTTGTTCACTACTCTTACTCATCGATTCTCTTCCTGGGCAGATGCTCCTCGGTGACTACATTGCACCGCCCGATTAAGCCTACCGCAAATTTGTTCACAGCCGGCGATCTTGGTCATGACCATATCACCGACCATAGTCTGGAGGATGATCGTGCCATAGCCCGCCATGCTACCTCGTAGCCCGTCGATATTATACTGGATATTCTCTACTTTAGCCAAATTAATATCGGTAGTAGTCTTGTGGAATAAACCTCGCTGAATCTGCTGACGGATCCGCTGATTAGTCACGATATTGACGCTATAGTACCAGCTCAGCCAGGCACCAAAGATCTTGAGCAGCCCAACTACGACCAAGCCAAGCGCTACATACCAGCTCCACGGATACTGACTCCACTGTGTCAATACGCCTCCGCCGACCGCCAGCAAAGCTATGCCCGGCCAACTTGCCTCCAGCATCACCGAATAATGCCGACGAAAGACGAAGTCAACCTGCTCGCCCGCTTGCTGCCCAACGAAGCTCTGCTTTACCATGCCTACATTATAGCAAAATGGTGCTACTTCTACCTGAATGATCATTGACGCACCGCCTCCATAAAACCCATGGGCAAACGGCAAACCGGCTACGCCCCCTTTGCCCCCGGACAAGCACATATATGCCTAATAATACCTGGTAGCCCAGATACGAGTCGAACGTACAACCTTCTCCTTAGGACGGAGCTGCTCTATCCATTGAGCTACTGAGCCACAGCTAGATTATAGCATAGTCGTGGCAGCTCCGTCTAACAGTAGTGACTGAACACTACATTTACTCAGTACTTTTGGACGTTCTGAAAAAAGTTATTCAGTAGATAGAAGGGTACGTCATATAGATTGTCCGTTTTCTTATAGTTCGCTACCGATGAACGGACTGCCAGCCGTGGTTGGTACTTATTCATATATACCGCCAAGCTCTTAGCTCGTAGATTCGTGCCGCTCTTGACCTCGACCGGCACGATCTGACTGCCGGTCTGGACGATAAACTCGACTTCAGCTCGTGATTGCCCATCCATCGCCCAATAGCAGACATCCAAACCGCCATCGACTTGCAATTCTTGCAGGGCTAACTGCTCGGCTAACGATCCCCGAAACTCAGTAAAGACTTGGTTGCCTTCCAGCAAGACTCGCTCGTCTAGACGTACCATAGCTGCTAACAGCCCGACGTCTAGATGGTACAACTTAAAGGCACTCGCATTAGCATACGACATGATCGGTATCCGGGGAGCTTCCAGCCGATTTATCCGACGCACCAGCCCCGCCTCTTCCAGCCACGCCAGCGCCAATTCATATTCCTTTGCCCTAGCTCCCGCACGAATCATGCCAAAGACAAATTTAGCATTTTCCTTGGCTAGCTGACTTGGGATAATACGCCAGACCTGCTCGATCCTTCTCGCAAAAGACGCTTCGGGTGTATGCTTGCTAAAGTCATTGGCATAATCAAACAAGATGCTGTTTTGGATTCGTCGCACCTCGTTCCACGATCTCTGCTCAGCATAGCTGGCCACCACTTCCGGCATCCCGCCAACGTAGCAATAGGTCTTGATGTAATCGATCAATCTGTCGTGAAAGGACGCCAGTAATTCTTGATCCACCGACGGAGACGTGATCATCTCGACCAGATGCTTCTCGCCTAAGGCCATCAGAAACTCCCGGAACGACAGAGGCGCCAGCTCTAAGTAGTCCACTTTGCCGACCGGAAAGGACACACCTTGATGAGTGGCTACACCCAGCAGACTGCCGGCTACAACAATATGATACTGAGGGGCATTTTCGCAAAAGTACTTTAGCGCCGTGAGCGCCTTGGGTACTTCCTGGATCTCATCCAGCACGATCAAGGTATTGTCGGGCTCGATATCCACGTTCGTCTCAGCTTTCAGACCTTGGATCAATCGGCTAACATCAAAGTCTCCACCAAAGAGTGCCACCATGCGAGAGTTGTTATCCAGGTTGACGTATGCCGTCTGCTGATACTGAGTCCTGCCGAACTCTTTGATCAGCTCTGTCTTGCCCACTTGGCGAGCACCTCGAACGATCAGCGGTTTACGGTGCAAGCTCTTCTGCCAAGCCTTCAGGTCTTCAATCTTTTGACGATACATATACATAATGGCAACTTCCTCTCTTCCATTACTAATTATGCCATGTTTTTACACTTTTTGTAAGGAACTTTTGGCGATTTACTACACTTTTTGTGACGAACTTTAGCGCTATCACTACACTTTTTGTAAGGAACTTTATGACTCACTCACCCATACCTGTAATTTCCCTCCATGCATAACTTTTTGGCGTACGAGTAGTACAGGTGGTCTCCTCAGGCTTGGCACCACATAAACTACCACGTGCACTGGATAGCTTACTGCTATATCAACAGCCTTCGTCAAC
>CAJPSI010000034.1 GCA_905373275.1 Candidatus Saccharibacteria bacterium UBA1103
GGCTATCGCCAAGTCAGACCCCGGTATCCTACTTAGTGGCGACAAGCCCCGTCTGATTGATGAGTGGCAAGATACGCCCGCTATCTGGGATGCTATTCGCTACGATGTTGACAAGACCGGGCTGACCGGACAATATATCTTGACCGGCTCATCCACACCTAAAGTTAGCAAGCCCGCCCACTCCGGCGCCGGGCGCATAGTCCGACTAATCATGCGCCCCATGAGTCTCTACGAATCCGGCGAGTCTAATGGTGCCGTTTCACTAAAAAACCTTTTTCACGGTAATGAAAATATCGCCGGAGAAGCCGGATTGACACCTGAGGATATTGCCCGACTCTGCACCCGTGGTGGCTGGCCGGCTAGCGTCAAGCGTAATCCGACCAACGCCGGCAAATTAGCTCGTGACTACTTGGAGATCATCCTAACTAACGAATCGATGACCGACTTAGACAACGACACCTCCTTCTCCACTCCCAAGATGAGAGCCGTCATACGAAGCCTAGCTCGCAACATCGCCTCACCGGTAACCGGGCAGACTATTATAAATGATGTTATCGGCACCGGCGAAACAATCAGCGATAAGACACTATCGTCATATCTGGAGACACTAGCTCGCCTACATATTCTTGATGACGTTGAGCCCTGGTCGCCACAGCTAAGAAGTAGGACTACCATCAGATCAGGCTGGAAACGAAACTTTACCGACCCGTCACTGGTGGTAGCAGCATTACTTGCTTCGGAGAATGACCTGCGCCTGGACTATCGGACATTTGGGCTGGTCTTTGAGTCTATGGCGTTACGTGACCTGAAGATTTATGCCGAAAGCCTAGATGGTCGTCTATATTATTATCGAGATAAAGCCGGTCGAGAGTGCGATGCTATCATTCATCTACCGGATGGCAAATGGGGAGCCATTGAGATTAAACTCGGGTCAGACGAGACCTCCATTAGCGAAGGCTCGAGATCACTGCAGCGATTCGTCGATAGCGTTGATACTGAAGTCATGCGTCAGCCGTCATTCCTAATGATTTTGACAGCTACCACCAACTACGCCTACCGTCAAGACGATGGCATCTATATCGTCCCGATTGGCTGCTTGAAGAATTAGCTCGTGGTCCAAGATTCTTAGCATTCGGCAAAACACGGAGTCAAACTCAGGAAAAATCCGGAGTTACCCTAAAAGGAAAACCCCTTGCTCGGAAGCAAGGGGCGAGGAAGAGCGATGTGTATGTCAAATCTTGACAGCGTAATAAGCTAGCTCATTCGTCAAGGTGAGTTAATTATGTTCACAGGCAAAATCGACTATCGGCAGATATAACCCGGCCTAGGACTTAGCCGGACTCGCCTCTACTTCTTCAGCTAGAGCATACTTATTCTTATCGACTCGCTTAAACTGCGGTCGGCTCTGTAGGTTGAGCAAGATAGTAGTCTCTCGGACTTGACGAGCCTTGAGCACCTCCCGGACGATATCGTCTCGATACATCGGACCATGCTGACGAAGAACCTCGGTGATCACATCAGTGATTGAGCCCTTCTTATAGCCATATTCAGCCAGAGCGTAAATACCTCGCCCCACCAGCACGAAACGATCATCCTTGATCAGTTCGTTGTGAATTGCCGGGTCGGTGGAGTTGTTGCGATTAAGCCCTCGGTCTCGGATCAGCTGGGCAATCTCGCTATAATGCATCGGCTTCTTACTATCTTTAAGGACAATATATACTTTATCTCTAATGGTCCGCGGATTGACTGAGGCCCATTTGGCTAGGCCCCATTTATCGTCCAGGTTAGCCACCTGCTTACTCAGCCGAGCAATCGCTCCGATCTCCTTAGGATGCTCGTAACCACTGCCAATTAACTTAAATAGTTCGTCCAGAGTAGCCGGCTCTTTCTTATCCTTGAGTACTTTGATAATCTCATCAATCCTCGCCTTAACGCTGCGATCATCCTTGTCGCTTGTCAATACCACCCCGGCGTGGTATTTATCATTCTCCGTAGTCGGTAGCATCTTGCCGCTAAGCTCGGCTAAGAACATGACATAGGCTCGACTTTGTCTCTCGGAGTCACCCATCACCGCCTCAGCTAAGTCACCGACTTTGGCGGCTCGCCCCATCTCGTGCAGCGACTTGACGATATCCATTTCCGCCACATTAAATGCCTGACAAGACCCTTTCTCCAGCCACAGCTTGATCCGGATCATGGTCGCCTTCTCGATCTGACGTACCCGCTCTCTGGTGATATGCATCGTCTCACCGACTTGCTCTAGCGTTTCTTGCTCGCCCTTGATCCCATAACGCCGTGTGACAATATCCGCCTCTCGAGGCCGCTCTATAAATGACACGATCGACTGGACAGCCTCAGTCAATTCTGCCCTGGTATCAAGCGATTTGACCACCAATCTCTCCTTTCCGCATCAGCTGAGTAATTTATTTCACTTGTTTTTCACCTTATTTCAGTTGCAATTATACGACAAACTTTATCTATCCGCAAGAATGAAGCCTGGGACTTTAAGCCCTAGCATATTGTGTCGTGATAATTACCCCTAACGAATAGCCACACAATCAGCGCCGAAGATCGACCCGACCGCTGATTCCAGCTCAGCACAAGCCGAAGTGCGCACCGGCATGCGCACGGCGTTCTTCTTAGACTCACCCAGCACTAAGATAACCTGATCTTCGCCTTGGTACTGATCAACCTTTTCCCTCATCGCCACCAGTTTCTTGCCATCAGTAGGATCTTTGATGTGGATGTACATCACTTTCGGTTTGTCTGCCTCAACGATATCATAGAGCGACATATCAGTAGCAGGTGAGCTAGCTCTAGTCGCTACCGAATGATATTTTCGCCCACTCTCTGCCACCTGCTTCGCCTGATACTGGCGACTGTTACCACGCCTTGACCTAGCCGGAGCGGCCTTGACTTCACTCATCGGCACACCGGTCGGCTGATAGGCACTCAGTACATCATCAGTGACGATTTGAATCGAATCAGCTACCAGAGATGGGTCGGGCAGACGATTACCCTCTTTATCTTTACCGCTGATCCTGCCTTTAATCAAGACCACGTCACTGGGGTTGATCGTCGCCGGCATATTAGCCTCAAAAGTCTTAGGAAAGACCACCACCTCTATCTCACCGAACTTATCCTCGATAGTTAGAAATGCCATCTTCGAGCCGGCCTTGGTCACTAGTGTCCGACTCTTACTGACCAGCCCACCAACCGTCGCCAGACCGCCATCTTGGTCGGAGCTAAGCGAGTTAGTCGGATTCGTCTTTTCGTTCAGAAAGTCATCATAGGCGTCCAGCGGATGAGCCGACAGGTACAGACCAAGCAGCTCCCGTTCCCAATTAAGCTGCTCCTTAGCGTCAGTTTGCTTGGGCGCCGCACTCAATTCCAAGCTGGATACTACACCCTTAGTATCACCCTCCAGCATGCTGATCAGGTTACCCTGGCCTGAATCGGCTTCTTTCTGCGACTTCTGAGCAAAAGCAATGATGCTGTCTAGATTAAAGAGTAGATCGGCTCGTGAGCCGGAGTAAGTACCGGCCGGAGCACTCTTATCAATAAAACAGTCGAAAGCTCCTGCTTTGATCAGCGACTCGTAGACCTTGCGATTGCAGACCCGACTATTGACTCGCCGAGCAAAGTCCTCCACTGAGGCGAACAGCCCATCTTTCTTGCGTTGCTTGATGATGTCATCGATCGCCGTCGAGCCGACGCTCTTGATCCCGGCTAGGCCGAAGCGAATGTTCTTCGTCCCCTTAACGACAGCAAACTCCTGGAATGACTCATTAATATCAGGCCTTAATACGTCTATCCCCATCCGATTACACTCGGAGATCTCGATGGTCAGCCGCTCAGTATCACCCGAATCGGAGGTCATCAGAGCCGCCATAAAGGCGTCCCGGTAATGCGCCTTGAGGTAGGCTGTCCAGTAGGCAATCAGGGCATAACAAGCAGCATGACTCTTGTTAAAGCAGTAGTTAGCGAAGTCTTCCAGCTGCGACCAGAATTTCTCCATCAGCTCTCGCTCCACACCGACAGTCTTGACCGCCCCATCGATAAACTTAGGCTTGATCTTCGCCATCAGGTCGGCTTTCTTCTTAGCCACAGCCTTACGCAGAGTATCCGCCTCACCGCCGGTAAAGCCACAGACTGCCTTAGAGATATTCATGAACTGCTCCTGATAGACCAATACACCATAGGTCTCTTTCAGCTGATCCTCCATGGTTGGGTGTGGATAGGTAATCGGCTCTCTGCCGTTCTTACGAGCGATGAACGAGTCGATGAACTGCATCGGACCGGGACGATATAGCGCCACCATAGCAATAATATCGTCAAAACAGGTCGGCTTCAGCTCCTTAAGGTAGCGCTTCATGCCGGCAGACTCCAGCTGGAAGACCCCCGTCGTTTCACCTCGTTGTAAAAGCTTGTAGGCTTCCTCGTCATCCAGCTGGAGGTTATCAAGATCAACCTTGTCACCATAGACCTTGCGAACGATCCGCAGACAGTTATCAATGATAGTCAGGTTGGACAGCCCCAAAAAGTCCATCTTCAGCAGCCCCATATCCTCAACCTCGGGAGCCGAGAACTGAGTAGTGATCACACCCTTCTGCGCCATCTCCAGCGGAATAATATCAATCAGCGGCTCGGGGGCAATCACAGTACCGCAAGCATGAACGCCGTGACTTCTGATCGTGCCCTCCAGCTGGGCGGCAAAGTCATAAACTCTCTTGGCCGTGGGATTAGTCTCATACTCGTGCTTGATATCCGGGTCGGTCTGCAAGATCTCCCGCAGAGTACCGATATGAGCTGACTGCGGTCCGGTCGGTACCAGCTTTGACAGGCGGTCGCTCTCAGCATACGGTACTTCCAGCACTCGAGCCACATCACGCACCGCCGAGCGACTGGCCATTGTGCCGAAGGTGACGATATTACAGACATGATCTCGCCCATATTTATCAGCACAGTAGTCGATCACATCGTCCCGACAAGTATCCTGCATATCAACATCGATATCCGGCATCGAAATGCGGTCAGGATTAAGGAAGCGCTCAAATAGTAAACTGTACTTCAGCGGGTCCAGGTCAGTGATCCGGACGGCGTACGAGACGATTGACCCCGCCGCCGACCCCCGCCCCGGGCCAAAGACATAGCCTTGCGACTTGCCCCAGTTAATGAAGTCCTGAACGATCAGGAAATAGCCCTCATAGCCCATCGAACCGATCACACTTAGCTCCAGCTCAGCCCGCTGACGCACTTCGTCTGACAGCATCGGCTTAATCTGCTCAACCGACAGCCGCTCCGCTTCCGCCTGCGGTACGCCGTTATAACGCACCAGCAAACCCTGATAAACCAACTTATGAAAGAATGAGTGCTCACTATCACCTTTCGGGAGAGAGGGATACTTCGGGATTAGCACTTGCCCCAGCTCAATATCGACATTACATCGCTCGGCAACCAGCCTGGTATTAAGGATAGCCTCCGGACATTCGTCGCCCCAGTGGTCAATTATATCTCTCGGGTCAGTCAAATGCAGCTCAAAATCAGCCAGGCTCATGCGATTTTTGTCGCTCAAGAAAGAACCCGTACCGATGCAAAGTAGGATCTCGTGTGCCTGCTGACAATCGTGGGTCAGGTAGTGCCCGTCACAGGTAATTACCAGAGGAATGCCCAGCTCCTGATTCATCCGCTTCAGCCCTTCGTTAATCCGGTTCTGGATCTCCCAGTGAGTATTGCTCTTCGGGTGACCATGGTCCTGCATCTCTAAGTAAAAACGGTCACCAAAGACTCCCCGATACCACTTCGCCAGCTCGACCGCCCTGTCATAATCACCGGTCTTTAGAGCACAGCTAATCTCGCTACTGGCACAGCCCGATAGAACAATTAGCCCCTCGTTGTATTTCTCCAAGATCTCGTGGTCAATCCGCGGCTTGTAATACATTCCTTCCAGGTTAGCCAGACTGGAGAGACGCATCATATTGTGCCATCCGGCCTTATTCATAGCCAGAATAGTCAGGTGGAAGCGCTGTTTGTCCTTTGCCGGATCACGATCTTTGCGCCCTCGGGTCGCCATATAAACCTCAATGCCGAGAACCGGCTTGACACCCGCCGCCTTCGCCTTCTTATAAAAAGTTAGATCGCCGCCCATAGTGCCGTGGTCGGTCACTGCCACGGCCTCCATACCAAACTCTTTGACTTTACCGATGAGGTCATCTACCTTGGTCAATCCATCCAGCACGCTGTAAGTGGTATGGTTGTGCAAATGGACGAAGTCACTCGGGGTAAACTTGTGCTTGCGTGCTTCCTCACGGCTAATGCAGATCGGCGGTACATCAGTCCGATCATCCTGCTTTTTCGTCTTTACTCCCTCCTGACTCATCGCTAATTATTATAGCAAAATAATGCTTAATTTGTGGTGCTGCCGGGCTGGCGGGAGCAACAAGAATAGACCCCTCTCCGGGGTCTATCTAAGCTTAGCTGGTAGCTGCTAGTCGTCTAACTTGCTATCAATCTTATCGTCCAGCTCTTCTTTCTTCTGACCGAAGAACTTCTTAGCATCCCGCACTTTTTCACCGGCGAAAGCCTTAGCCTCACCAGCTTTGTCACCAGCTGCCTTCTTGACTTCTCGGGCTTTACGAGCGACATCCTGCCGAGTCTCTTTACCTGACTTTGGTGCCGTCAAGATACCGGCCACTACGCCCACGGCCGTACCGATAGCTGCCCCCAGGGCAAACTTGCCTGCGCCTGATGATTTCTTGTCACTGCTCATCTTTTTTCCTCCTTTTACCGCTAAGATGGTTACGGATATATTTTACTACAATCTTGGCAATTATCGCCGGATTAGCCAACCGATTAAGCGTAGCAAAGAATGAACGCAGACTATCGCTGGCGTCCTCAACATTATCGGTGATACGCTTAATCTGGATAGAGATCCGAATCGACAAGACTAAGAAAATGATGCCTAGCACCAGGAATATCGCCAGAAACACCGACAAGATCAGAACTAGTATTTGAAAGGCATCCATACATCTAATTTAGCACAAGCAGTTAACTAGTCAATGCAAGGACGGCGTGAAACCCGGCATATCCCCATATGTCTTAGCTCGTTAACAGCTCCGGTATTCGGGGCAGCCAGTCGATATTTCGATCCGGTCGAGCCGGTACCGCCGGTTGATTTCCTGGCAGTAGGCTTTCTGGTAGTATTGTCAGCTCTTTTATCACCGGACTTGTCTTTATCCTTGTTGTCATTTTTATCACCGGTCTGATCATTGTCGCCACCCTTATCCTTGTCTTTATCGTCGTCAGGATTAACCGGATCAGTGTAGGTGAACAGCTGAGACAACTTAGTCTCGTGGTCTTCGTCCTCACTTAGAGTAACTTCGACAGCGCCGGAGTGATCACTAGCCGGCGTTAAAAGCTTGATCGAATCATCACCCACTTCATAATCCGCCACCTCTTTATCGCCGAA
>CAJPSI010000035.1 GCA_905373275.1 Candidatus Saccharibacteria bacterium UBA1103
CACGCTTGAAGCTCAGCAGTGCACGAGCCAGCCAGGCGGGTCTGAAGGAAATGATAATAGAGTGAAGAATGAGGGCTGGAGTAACGAAGAATCCAAGGCTACATGTGTCAAAGGGCAAAACTTGTCGATTTTAACAAGTTTTGCCCCTACCATCTGTAAAATCTACCCAAAAATAGCCTCTTATGTCATAATCTAAGACTAAGAAAGGCTAAAAATGATGAAAACAGTACAGCGAGAAGACTACCTACGTAAACTGCGCCAGCTCAAGGATGTAGACCTGATCAAAATCGTTACCGGAGTCCGACGGTCCGGTAAATCTACCCTGTTGGAGCTTTTTCGTGGTGAACTGATAGAAAGTGGCATTGATAGTCAGCGCATTATTGCCCTCAACTTTGAGGAAGTGGAGAATGAGCCCCTGCTTGATCGACACAAGCTATACCATTACATCGAAGATAGGCTGATTCCCGACCGGATGAACTATATCTTTCTCGACGAGGTCCAGAATATCCCTGAGTACGAAGTCCTGGTTGACAGCCTCTATGTCAAAAAGAATGTCGATATCTACATCACCGGCAGTAACGCTTTTCTCCAGTCGTCTGAGCTTGCTACGCTACTGTCCGGTCGTTATATCGAGATCAGCATCCTGCCCTTCTCATTTGCTGAATTTGTCTCATCTTTCTCCAGCTCGGTCGAGCTAAGCCGTCGCTACGACCAATACGTCAACTACAGTTCATTTCCCCAGGCAGTCAGTATGATCGAGACCATACCCGACCAGATCAATAATTACCTGCGAGGCATCTACGAGAGCGTAGTTACCAAAGACGTCATGACTCGCCGTGAGATTAAGAGCCGACGCAACTTCGACAATGTCGTTCGCTTCATCCTGGATAACATAGGTAGCGCCGTCTCACCCAGCAGCATAGCTACAGTCATGACCGCCAACAGCCAAAGCATCAAGCACACCACCGTTGACGGCTACCTGTCGGCGCTGGTCAATAGTTTCGTTCTCTACAAAGCAGAGCGTTGGGACATTAAGGGAAAGAAGCTACTGGCTACGCAAGAGAAATACTACACCGTTGATCTGGGTTTGAGGCGGGTTCTACTCGGCCGACAAGACGGCAGTGATAGGGGTCATCTGCTGGAGAATGTGATCTACCTGGAGCTATTGCGCCGAGGTGGTGAGATATATATCGGCAAAACCGGCAACAAGGAAGTTGATTTCGTGGTCAAGTCGCCGAGCGGTGACTTGAGCTATTATCAGGTGGCATATTCCGTAGCCACCGAGGAAACTCTCACCCGAGAGCTAACTCCCCTGAGACAGATTGACGATAACTACCCCAAATACCTGATCACCCTAGACCAAGCTTCGTTCGACAATAACGGCATCCGCCACCTTAATGCGCTGGATTTCTTAATGAACCAAACAGAACTCTAGGCTTGTCGAATTGAGCGCCAGATAGTGCGAAGCTTTGGTCTAGTGCCATACATCAAGACGCCTGCTCGGTAAATCTTTGCCGCCAGAATCCCGATCAGCACGGTCGATACTACTAAGATGGCGATCGAGAGAGCGATTTCACCGGTCGATACGCTACCCATGGCAATTCGAGCGAACATCGCCATCGACGAGGTGAAAGGAATAAAGGAGCAAATCTTCATACCGATGGCATTATTAGGATCCTCGATCGACGACATCACTACGGCAAAACCGATAACGAAGACCAGAATGATCGGCATAGCGACCGAACCGATATCTTCCGGCTTGGAAACCAGCGAGCCGACTGCCCCATACATCATGCCGTAGATGAAGAAACCGAGCAGGAAGAAAAGGATCATGTAGAGCAACAAGTCGGGCGGAATGTTAAAGATAGAATTAATCATCTGATTCCCCTGCCAGCTAGCTCGATTGAGATTATAAAATAAGAGAGCTGAGCCAAAGATGCCGACCAGCTGGCTGAGCCCGGCCAGACACGAGGCGATAATCTTGCCGAACATCATCGCTACCGGGCTGGCACTGGTAGTCAGCAGCTCCATCGCCCGAGAGCTCTTCTCGCTAGCTACGTTGGTCGCCACCATCTGACCATACGTCATGACCGCTATGTATAGGGCGTAAATCATGATGAAAGCTGAGTAGAAGTTCTTAGTTTGATCCTTGCCTAGATTCTGAACATTCGGCTTGATCTGCACCGTCATGACTTGACTGGTCTGTTCTGCCGAGAGGCCATGACGCCGCAATATCTTGAGCTGATACAAGTCCTTAACCACCGAGTTTGCCGTCGCTACATTGCTGTCCGCCATAGCTAGTCCATTGACATAGTAGGTGTAAGACGTATCACTGAAGACAAGAGCATATTTCGCCTTGCCCGATTTCACCTGCTCCTTGACCTGCTCTACCCGATCGGTCGTTACCTTGATCTGATAGTGCGGGAAAGACCGCCGAAAGACTGCCTCAGTGGTCGAGGCGGGTAGTTCGGACGAATCAGTCGCCACCAACATGATCGGTTGGTCGCTCCGCCCCGCTTCATTGCCGTGAGTGAAGAATGAGGCTACCCGAGGGTAAAACATCACCCCCGCCACTGCCAGCATGATGATGATCGTCACGCTGACGAAGACCTTGTTCTTAAAATAATTTTGTAGTTCGAACCCTAGAATCGTTCTAAATTGCCTCATCATCACTCCTCACTAAAATTGCTCCTTAGCATACTGAACGAAGATATCGTTGAGCGACGGCTCACGCACTCTAATCTCGTCGATATCCCACTTCTTTACCAGCTGGCGCATCGTCGCCTGTTTATCATCGGGCGAAGCCAGGCTCAGCAGAATCGTATCCTGATCCAGTCGTTGACTCTCGCCCCGGTACTTTGCCATGATTTCGTCTGACTGACCGGAGCTAACGATCAGCCGGTTGCGAGGATAGTCTCGCTTGATTGCCTTGAGGTCGCCATTTAAGACGATCTTGCCGCCATTCAGGATGGCGATATGGTCGCAGAACTCCTCGACGTAGTTCATCTGATGGCTCGAAAAGATCACTATCTTGTCCCGAGCGATCTCACTCCGGACGATCTCCTTGAGCGCCTCAGCATTGACCGGATCCAGCCCGGTAAAAGGCTCATCCAGGATGATAACGTCCGGATCGTGCGCCAGGGCAGTGATTAGCTGAATCTTCTGCTGGTTACCTTTAGACAGCGTCCCCAGCCGTTTGTTCCGAAATTGACTCATCCCCAAGCGCTTCAGCCAGATATCGACCGACTCCACCGCCTGACGCTTCGTCATGCCCTTGAGCATAGCGAAGTAAACCAGCTGATCAATAATTTTCTTCTTCGGGTACAGCCCCCGCTCCTCCGGCAGATAGCCCATCCGAATAAATTTGTATTCAGTCGGATCACCATCAACCAGCACTTCACCCCGGTCTGCCGAAAAGACATCCATCAAGATGCGGATCGTCGTAGTCTTACCTGCACCATTGCGCCCCAGTAAGCCAAAGGCTTTACCGCTCTCAGTCTTAAACGACACACCCCTTAGCACTTGTTTGTCGCCAAATCTCTTACGGATATCACGTAGCTCTAATTTCATTAGTCTTTCCCGCTATCTCTCAATGCTTATTTTGACTGTCGTATTGTAGCATGATCTGATTGATCCGGCTATCCGCCTGGGCAAGTCGCTCTTTAATCTGCTCCACCAGCGCCATACCCTCGTCGTACTTAGCTGTCGCCTGCTCCAGGTCAATATCCTCGCCACCGAACCACCCGACGATCTCATTCAGCCGAGCCATCAGATCTTTCAGGCTGACCGAAGAAGTATCGGCCTTAGTTGATTTACTTGGCTTGGACATCTCGTACCTCCGTCTTGATTAATTTATCCGTCGTTTCAACTAGCAGCTTATCGCCGGTCTTAAATTGTTTAGCCGGGTGGTGACCACTATCCCAAAGCATAGCATAACCTCGTCTCAACACGGCCTGCGGATCATAGGCTTGTAGAGCCTGCTTGAGACTACCGAGCCGGCTCTGCTCCGCCTGTAACTGATAACTGATCAACTCGCCTAGACGCTCTGCCGTGCCGGCTAACGTCGCCCTGCGGGTAGCCAATTGGTGTGTCACTGCTTGTGTCATATATGACAGCTGCCCCTCCAGCTGAGTCATCAGCTCCTGCCGGTCAGGCACCAGCACCTCGGCGGCATTAGACGGTGTCGAGGCTCGCCGGTCTGCCGCCAAGTCAGCCAGAGTGGTGTCGATCTCGTGCCCCACCCCGACGATAGTCGGGATACGAGAAGCGGCAATAGTCCGGACTAGCCGCTCGTCGTCAAACGCTACCAGGTCATCCCGTGAACCGCCTCCACGGATGATTGCCAGTACTTCGGGCGGATCAGCCAGCTGATTAAACTGCCGGATAGCAGCGATGATCTGATCAGGCGCCTCGGCACCCTGAACCAAGGTCGAGATAACGTCAATCCGCAGCCCGCCCAGCCTAGCTGTGATGATCTTGATAAAGTCCCGGTAGCCGGCCGCATCAACCGAAGAAATCACCCCGATGTGTTGTGGCAAATAAGGCAGAGTCCGTTTGCGCTCGTCGTCAAACAGCCCCTCATCCGCCAGCTTGCGGTGTAATAGCTCAAACGACTTTTTGATAGAGCCCTTGCCCACGGGGCGAATCGACTGAACGGTCAGCGAGAACTTCCCCCATTTAGTCACATTGGGGCGAGCCAGTACCTGCACCTGCATACCATCCTCGACTGCTATCCTCAGCTGATAAACAGGCATGAAGCAGCTCAGTAGGCATTCCTGATCTTTCAAGTCAAAGAAAACCCACTTACCCTGATTGACCTTAAAGTTAGCCACCTCACCGACCACTTCCACCAGCGGCACTGCCGCATCAAGGATCTGATTAAAGGTCGCTACCGCTTGTGCTACGCTAAAGACCGGTACTTCGCCTACCGGGTAGCTAGTCTCCGGAGACATCGATATCTACATCCTTAAAGTCAGGCTTGCCATACTTCTTGAGTGCCCCATGATAGGCGAAGACGCCACAGACGATCGTCCCCACCACTAAGATCACTCGAGCCAAGATCACACCGGCTGATGCCATACCGGCACTCATGCCACCCGCCACCAAGACGCCGATCATCACCGCCTCATAAGCACCGACTCCGCCCGGAGTCACCACCAGGAAGCTCCCTACCGCCGAGGCGCCGAAAGAGATCAGTAGGATCGGCAGGTTCACCGCCGTGCCCAACGCCCAGAACGCCACGGCGATGAGCAGTACATCAAGGATATTAGAGGCAAATCCCCAGAGGATCGGGCCTTTGAGCAACCCCTTGTCCGCCTTGATCGCCTGAAAGTCATCGTAGAAATCGCTAAAGAACTCTTCTACTCGGTCGATCTGCAACACTTTCTTCTTACGACCGAAGGTTAGTTTATTGACCAGCCAATTAGTCCGCCTGGTCAGCCAGTGAGCGAAATGCATCAGTCTTTGTCGACTACCAATCAGATAGCTGCCGAATAGGACGACGGCAACTAGCGCCACCACGGCGATGGTGGTCGCCACCACTATCCAATTAGCCGCTTTGTTCTCGAAAGTTGCCCAGATTAGCGCCAGCACCATCATCGCCATGAACGTACCACCCAGGCTGAGATAATTAATTAGCTGCGACATGCCCGCCTGCCCCGCCGGTACACCGATCTTGCCCAGTCGCCAGACCATGTATGATGCACCGCTAACTCCCGCCGAGGGAAAGACGTGATTGACGAAGTTAAACTCCAGCGCCACCGAGGTCGAGGCGAGCGGAGTAATCTCCTTGGCTTGCCCTCTCGCTCGCAAGTAGGTGAAAAAGATCTCGGTGCTGGCATAGTAGGAAGCGAACTGAACCGGGATAATCGCCAGCAATACCAGTAGATTAACATGTGCCATCAGATGAAAGGCCCGGATCAGCTCCGCCCTGGCCGCCCATAGCACGGCAATGATTAGGATAAAGGTGATCAGGCTGATCCACGACCGAATCCCGCCCGCTTTGCGCCGCCATACTTTAGCTCGAGCCCGCCGAAAGCTACCCGAAAAATCATCTCGAAACTTAGACATGGAGACATTATAGCAAAGAGCTAGTGGCGAATGATATAATCAAGCTAAAGTTTATGAATATTCCACTAGTTAGACATAAGGTTAAGGCACTGTTGGAAGAGTATGGCGACGAGGAGATACCGCAAGGTAGGTACATTGATCGGCTCTCCGACGCCGTACTAGATCTAGTCGGCGAATATGACGAGATGGTTGAAGACGAGGAGCTCAATGAGATCTTAGCACTGGCCGTCGATACCTGGAGCGACGAGTATACAATTGAAGAACGACGCCAGTTCTTAGCTGAAATGAAAGAGCGAATCAAGAACCTGCCTGATGACGAGGCGAAGACCTAGCCACCTACTTAGCTTTGCTATAATTTAACTTGATGATCGTATTTGTACTAGGTCGCCAGCCTGAGATTAGCCTGGCTGAACTACAAGCCGTTTACCGCCGGACACCAAAGCTCTTAGCCGGCCATCTCGCCGGTCTGGACATCGAGCAAGAGACTGCTCTAGCGACAGCCAAGGATCTTGGCTCTATAGTCAAAGTGGCTGAGCTAATCAGCGACAGCTTCACTCTCGATGCCGATAGCATCGCCCATCTGACGCACCATCTCTTCGACCAGACCACCGGCAAGATCACTCTCGGCGTCTCCTACTATGGGTCGTCAGCTAAGAGTAAATTGACGGCTAACTTTAGCCGGGCTATGCGGGCTAGCCTTGAGCAGTCCGGACACTCGGTTCGCCTCGTTCCCTCAGAGCAGACCACTCTCTCTACCGCCACTGTTTTACATAATAAGCTGGCTATCGGCAACCCTAAGAAGGTTGAACTCCTCCTTACACCTGCGCCGGGCAGCCACCGGTTGGCAGTGGCTAAGACCATTTACGTCCAGGATATCGGTGCATACACCTTGCGAGATAGATGTCGCCCTCGCCGTGACACTCGTAATGGCATGCTACCGCCTAAGCTGGCCCAGACCATGATCAATCTGGCTCGAGGCGCTTGTCAGCTAACCCGGCCGACGAATCTACTCGACCCTTTCTGCGGTACCGGTGTGATCCTGCAGGAGGCCGGCCTGATGGGGCTAACTACCTATGGTAGCGATAATAATCCTCGGATGATCGACTACACTCAGACTAATCTCGACTGGCTAGCCCGCCGATACCGGCAGGCTAGCCGCCCCCGACTGACTATCGCCGACGCCACTGATTTTAGCTGGCAACAGTGGCTGGCACCGAATCGACTTGAACTAATCGCTAGCG
>CAJPSI010000036.1 GCA_905373275.1 Candidatus Saccharibacteria bacterium UBA1103
CACGAGCCAGCCAGGCGGGTCTGAAGGAAATGATGACGAGACGAAGAGTAAGGGATTTAGTAGCGAGCAGTTCAGTCAGTCTAGTGCAAATGAAATGAAGGACATAATGATGTAAGAAATACACGACTTGGCTATGCTAAGATATTACTGATGAGAGAGACTAATTTTTTGCAGAGCTCTGCTTGGGCTCACTTTCAACAGCAGCTGGGTCATCAGGTGATCGAAAAGCGGACCGATGCCTATAGCTACGTAGCCATCGTCGAGCGAGGCGGCTGGAGTAATAGACTATACTGCCCTTTCGGACCGCTGGTAGATGACTATCATGGGCTGGAGCTGGCTCTAGCTGACCTGGCTAAGGAGGCTAAGAAGCGTCGGCTTGATTTCGTACGAGTTGAGCCTACCCTACCGGGATTAACGGAGGTAGATATGAAAAAGCTTCGTCTAAAGCACTCTCGTCGAGACGTTCAGCCACCCTACTCGGTTATTAACGACGTATCGGTTAGCGAGTCTGAGATAGAGGCGGAGCTGTCGCAGACAGCTCGTCGCTATGCTCGTAAATGTGATAAAGCCGGTATCACCTATACAGTTAGCTATCAGCCGACCGATATTCGGTACTACATCGAGATGATTCACCAAGTGGCCAAACGTACCGGCATGAAGCCGCACGACGATCTTTACTTCCAACAGATTGCCGGCTTTCTCTTCCCCACTAAGGCTGCCGGACTACTGTTCGCCGAGCTGGATGGCGAGAAGATTGCCTCTATCATATTCTTCACTGATGGCACGACGATGTATTATGCTCACGCCGCTAATCTCACTAAATCTCGCAAGTACTCCCCCGCCACCGGACTGGGACTCTATGCACTCAAATTTGCTCATCAACAGGGCTGTAAATGGTTTGACTGGTACGGTGTCGCTCCGGAGCATGATGATCACAATCCCCGTTGGCAATCTTGGGTCGGCTTCACCCGGTTTAAGCTGTCGTACGGTGGTCAAAGGATTAACCGCCCGGGGACATGGGAGCTGCCTATTAAGAAACAGCAGTACTTTGTTTACCGTGCCCTACTTGCGCTTACTCGTCACTAGTTATATTATGGTTATGCGGATCGTTGCGATACGCATATATTAGTAACGAATGCCTGAAAAGGTGCGTGGAGGCTTCATGTTTTGTTTTACGTGAAAGTCTTGTTTAGTGTGCCCTTTTTCATTTTGGTTATGATTTTTACAGATGAAACTATCCAAAACTTACCAACCAAATCAGTATGAGCCAACGATCTATGCCCTCTGGGAAACCAGTGGGGCTTTTGCACCTGCGGGGCAGGGCGATCCATATTCGATTGTGATGCCACCACCGAATGCCAACGGTAATTTGCATGTGGGGCATGCTTATATGATCCCGATTGAGGACATACTGGCCAGGTATTATCGGATGCAGGGGAGAGATACTGTCTGGATCCCCGGGGCTGATCATGCCGGATTTGAGACATGGGTAGTTTTCGAGCGGTATCTCAGTAGTCAGGGCAAATCACGCTTTGACTATAGCAGGGAAGAGCTCTATCGGATGACCTGGGAGTTTGTGGAGCGAAATCGAGGACAGATGGAGCTTCAGCTCAGGGCACTGGGGGCGAGTTGTGACTGGTCATCAACAGTTTTCACCTTGGACAAGAAGGTGATTGAGACGGTCTATCGGACTTTTCATAAGCTATGGGATGACGGATTAATTTACCGGGGCAACCGGATCGTCAACTATTGTCCGCATCACCGGACTTCATTTGCCGACATCGAAGTAGAGTACCGAGATGAACCATCTCACCTCTGGCACATCGCCTATCGATTAACTGAGGGCAAAGGTGAGATAGAGGTGGCGACCACCAGGCCGGAGACGATGCTGGGGGATGTGGCTATCGCCGTACACCCTGATGATTCGAAATACCGGGAATTAGTCGGCAAAACAGTCGTCGTGCCACTGGTCGAGCGAGAGATTCCGATCGTTGCTGACGAAGGGGTAGAGCAGGGCTTCGGCACAGGTGCTGTCAAAGTTACACCAGCGCATGATCCGCTTGACTTTGAGATTGGGCAACGTCATCAGCTGGAGCCGATCCAGGTGATCGGACTGGATGGCAAGATGACTGACCGGGTGCCACCGAAGTATCGGGGGCTGACGGTCGAGCAGGCGAGAGAAGCGGTCGTGGCTGACTTAAAGGCTACCGGAGCGTTACGCAGCATTGAGGATTGTCGTCACCAAGTACCACACTGCTACAAGTGCGGTGCCACTATTCAGCCACTATTGATGAAACAGTGGTTTATTGATGTTAAACCTCTAGCCGGAGCGGCTCGCCGGGCGATCGAGCGAGGCGAAGTTAGCTTTATGCCGAAGCAGAAAGCTAGCGAGCTGGCTCGGTATTATGACGAGCTGAGGGACTGGAATATTAGCCGGCAGATTCCCTGGGGGATACCGATCCCTGCCTTTCAGAATGTATCAGACCCTGACGACTGGATTTTTGACACCAGGGTAGAGCAGCAGGAGATTGTGATTAACGGTCAGACTTATCGACGAGATGAAGACACCTTTGACACTTGGTTCAGTAGTGGGCAGCTACCTTTCATAGCGACAGATTACCTGGATAATGGGCGACTAAGCCGTTTTTATCCGACCAGTGTCATGGAGACAGGGGTAGACATACTGCGAGCTTGGGTGGCTCGGATGATCATGCTGGGGTTATATATGACCGGCAAAGTGCCGTTTCGTGATGTCTTTCTACATGGTCTGATCCTAGATGAGCATGGTAAGAAGATGAGCAAGAGCAAGGGTAATGTGGTTAACCCGATGGGGATAATCGAGAAATACGGTAGCGATGCTCTGCGTGTCGGTATCGTCATGAATCGTTCGGCAGGGCAGCCACAGGCTTTTTCTGAGGCATCGGTGATAGCAGGGCGCAACTTCTGCAATAAGCTATGGAATATTGCTCGCTATATAGAAGGGAAGTCAGATGCTAAGCCGGTCAGCAATGAGGAGATTGAGCAGGCTCAACCGGAGACGATTTACGAGCACTGGATACTGGCTTGTCTGGAGCAGGCTCGTCAGGCGATAGATGCTGACATTGCCGGCTATCGCTTCGCTGAGGCGATGGAGGCAGTCTACCATTGCATCTGGGACGACCTGGCGGACTGGTACATCGAAGCGAGTAAGGCATCCGATAATATCGCTTTCATGCGGCGAGTACTGAGTATCGCCTTGCGCTTAGTCCATCCTTTTGCGCCCTTCGTCTCTGAGACCATCTGGACAACCTTCCGGGGAGAGGGGTCATTGCTAATATCACAACACTGGCCGAGTCAACTGAAGTTTAGCAAGCGTCAGGCGAGTAGCTTTGACCGGGTAATAGAACTGGTCGACGAGCTGCGCAACATTACCAGTCAGCTACCGCCCGCTAAGTACTACCTGGTTTTCGATGACTGTCAGATGATAGAAGAGAATCAGGCACTGATCAAGGGCCTGGCGAAGCTGAGGGGTATTCGTCAGGATCGCACTCCTCATGGACTAAAAATTGTCTTGCCGCATAGCACCGCTTGGCTGGAGCTGACTGAAGAGGAGATTGCTGACTACAAGGACAAGCTACAAGCGAAGCTGGCTAAGCTGAAGAGTGAGATCTACGGACTGGAGCGACGCTTGGCTAGTCAGGGTTACTTGGAGAAAGCACCGGAGCAGCTGGTTCACGAAACTAAGAAGCAACTAGCCGATAAAAAACGCCAGACTGTTCACTTGGGTGAGCAGCTGGCGGAAATCAGTTAGGGTAGTGCCACGTTAAGCTAGTCGCTGAAGTGTAACTTAGCGGCGATCTGCTTCATGTTGGCGTCACTAGTGTCGACCGGATAGCCATGATGCAGGCGCAGCACCTTATCGTCATACATCGGTACGACGTGGACGTGAGCATGGGGTACTTCCAGCCCTTCCACCACGATGCCGGCTCTCACGCCTAAGACTTGCTCGATGCGCTGTGCTATCTTTTTGACAGTCACAAAGAGTGCTTGGTAGGTTGCATCGTCAAGGTCATAGAATTTGTCAACTTGTACTCTCGGGGCAACCAAGACATGTCCGTCACTGAGCGGATTGATATCAAGAAAGGCGAAAGTCTGATCGTCTTCGTAGATCTTATAGCAGGGAATCTCACCCCGCATTATTTTAGTGAAAATACTATCTTGTTTCATAAGATGATTGTAGCATGCATGGGCTAGGTATCCCGATCATCCCGCTCAAAGTCAGAGAAAGCGACTCCGGGCTGACTTGAGGTATTAGTCAGCCACTCCCGAGCTGAGCGGATAGACTCTAGAGGAGTATTGCCATGCTCGATGCCGTCAATGACATTAGTAATATATTCAGAGATGTCAAATAAGGTTATGGAGTCATCTTCATCGTCTACCAGGTTGCAACCGTTCAGACTTTCAACGGCTATTGAAAACATCGCTAGTGATTTCAGATCTTGCTGAAGCACCAGGCTATCAATCACTCTCAGAAATGGCCTAACGAATGTTGCCTTTCGCCAGCGATAGGTCTTCTCGCCATATTGGTAATAACTGCCATCACAGAACCAACGATCATAGTAGCTCTCAATCTGCTTTTTCGAGAAATGGTGCGGTGCTTTAGCTAGACTGTCATATGCCATACAGAGCCAGTTGTAGACTCTGATGACAGTGTAGTCGCCGGCTCCATTGATTTCTTGGTAGTCATCGTAATTTGCTCGTAGGTGTTCAATGTATTTCAGTAGTTGTTTCTTGTCGCCCGCTCGAAAGGCGACTAAACCGTCACTCATGCAACGGATTGTATCTGATAATGCTTGTCCGTTCCAATAATCTGAGAACTTCTCAGCTGTTACCTTAATCATTGGGTGATATGTCATAAGCCTCCATCGGTAAGTTAAGTAGTTACTCTTTGAGTATAAACGTAGAGCGAAATATCCGCTATAATGGAGCTTATGAAAAAGTTGGTGGGGGTGATCGCCGGTATCTTGCTGGTCGTGGCGGGCTATGTCTGTTGGACGCTACTTAGGCCATTGCCCTTATTGACACCCAGCGTCAAGTTGCAGACGATTGATGCTCGACCGTTTACTTCAGATAAGCTGGATAGCGGTAGGGGGGCTATCGGCTTCGTTAATCCGGCTAACCGTGAAATCAGCTGTCGAGCGTTAGGTAATGGTGAGGAGTATACCACTCCTAAACCGACCGCCAGTATCGCCAAGCTGATCACCGCTCAAGTCGTACTCGGTAAGATGCCCCTAGCTAAGGGCGAGAGTGGACCCAGCCTTAGTCTCAACAGTCAGGACGAAGCAAGCTATTGGCAAGACCTGGCGGTAGGCGGCAGTAGTGTACAGATGATAGCGGGGCAGACGATTAGCCAGCGTCAGCTACTGGAGGGGACTTTGCTGGCAAGTGCCAATAACATGGCTAATCGCCTGGCGGTCTGGGCATTTGGCTCAATGGATAACTACCGTCAGGTGGCTAGCCAATGGTTAAGAGATCATGAGCTTGCTGATACCATCATCGGTACCGATGCCAGCGGACTGGACCCGTCAACAAAATCTACTCCGACCGACCTATGCAAGATCCTACTATTAGCCGGTCAGCAGCCTATCTTAGCGGAGATCATGAGCGAGCCGGAGGCGACTATGCCCTCCGGTGAAGTCATTCACACTACCAATCGCCTGCTGGGGCGAGACGGCGTCTTCGCCGGTAAGACGGGCTTTACTCATGAAGCGGGGCGGGGTGTAGTCACGGCCAGTCGGCGTCAGATCGATGGAGTGACGGTGATCGTCGGCATCGTCAGCATGGGTAACGACAGTTATAATACTGCTTTCAGGCGAACTGAGCAGCTTCTGGAGAGTAGCCGTCGGGACATTGCGGTCAGCCAGCTAAAGGCTAATACGTCAGTGGGTAAGCTCAGTTCCACTTGGGGTGCCAGTCGGCTAGTTACCGCTAAGCCGGTCACTGTGCCGTACTGGGTCGATAGCCCGCCTAAGAGTAAGTTCGTCCACTATTTATCAGACGAAGTTGATAGCGCCAGCGCCGGCAGCATCTATGGACAGCTGAGTCTGGGTAATAACCAGATCAATGTCATCACAGAGCGAACGATCAAGCCGGCTTCACTGACCTGGCGCCTGACTCATCCGTTCTAATTCCCGCATTAACGCCTTAATGCTAGCTTACACACCTTAATCTACGACGACCGTCGTTATCTAAATAAGTCGCTGTGCGTACCTGTCCGATACAGCATCACGCAGCGCCTACCGGTATCGACCTTATAGATCAAAAGCCAGTCCGGCTCAATGTGACACTCCCGATATTCTTTATAGTCTCTTCCTTTCAGAGGATGGTCTAGGTATTCTCTGGGCAACCTGTCACCGTCCATCAGAATTGTCACAACGATCCGTAACTTGGCGACATCATAGCCTCGCCTTAACGCCAATTTATAGTCTCTCTTAAATTGACTGGTTCTTTGTATACTGTACCGAGTCATTTATCTAGATCAGTAAATAGCTCGTCTACGCCAGTAAACTGTTTAGTGTTCGGGTCATTAAGCATGCAATCGCCCTCCTCTAGTGCCTCAAGTGTAGTATCGTTTGGTTTGTTTAGACAAACATCAAAGGGTATTCCTTTATGATAAACGACCTGTCGCAGAAAGATATTGACCGCCGTCGACATATCCAAACCTAGTTCGGTAAAAATCTGCTGAGCCTGACGCTTGATGCTCTGATTTGTCCTGATATTCATATTGGTATCAGATTTGACCGTCATCAGCATGCTCCTTTCAATTTTCTAGATATTGTTACAATATTAGCACAACGTGTGTCCATCGTCAATACACATGCAGTGGAGCGGGATGTGGAATTAGTTCTCCGTGCAACCGAAGACACCACTATCAGTGCCGGTAGTGTCTATAGACAATTAGTCATAAGTTCTTGGCGGAAGGAGAGGGATTCGAACCCTCGGTGGGTTGCCCCACACCGGTTTTCAAGACCGGCTCCTTAAACCACTCGGTCACCCTTCCGCTAAGTATTATAGCAGAGCCGGACAGAGACGTACGCTCTTTAGCCAGAATAGTTTTCTGTTAATGCTCTTCACACCATTTCTCTTGTTGCCGCTTGGCTAACTGAATCACTCGTTACTCCAGCCCTCATTCTTCACTCTATTATCATTTCCTTCAGACCCGCCTGGCTGGCTCGTGTACTGCTGAGCTTCAAGCGCACACAGTCTTCAGGAAATGACTGACGCAGACGAAGGA
>CAJPSI010000037.1 GCA_905373275.1 Candidatus Saccharibacteria bacterium UBA1103
TTCTCTTTGTCAAACACCTTATTGTCGATCACTTCGTAGACTCGGTCGGCAGCCAGATTAAACTTTTCAGCATAGTCAATGAGCCAAGTAATGTTAGTTACCAGACTGATAATCTCACTCCGATAGTTAAATATTATTACTATGACGGGAATAGTTATCAGGTTGTGACGAAGTAGCACAACCGCCAGCACCACGAATAGGAAGCCAAGCAACGTCTCCAAAGAATCAGCAACAAGCCAATGTCGCCAACGAGTGGAACGCTCTTTAATCTCGCCACGATTAGTCTGATCTATTCGCTCCGACATCTTACTCAGTACAGTTGTCCCGGCATTTAGCACCTTAATATCCCTGACGCCCCGCATCATTTCGCTAGTTAAGCCGGCCATCTTTTCTTCCAGCTTCCTGGTTTTACGTTTGATCTCATACTCCCGCTTCATACCTCGACGCTTGATAGCATAAGTGACTAGTGCCGTGATAAGAGCATAGATAAACATGTACTTATTCATGACAAAGATCGCCCCCATTACTCCGACACGAGTCAGCACCGCAGTGATCTCGGAGATGCCCTCTCCGAGCACATAGCTGACATCATTAGCGTCGTCATTGATCCGAATAATGAATAGCCCAGTCGTAGCCTTGTCAATCTCTCGCACCTCCAGCTTCAATGCTTCACGAGTCAGCTCCATTCGGAGCTTTGTCATTATCTGAATAAAGAGTTTCAAATATACGTAGTTATCAATATAGTTTAGAATATTTTGAAACAGACCGATACCACAGACTACTAGTGATGTATAGAGCAGTTGTTCTAAATGATTGCTAGTCAGATCAAGAATTCGTTGCGCTGCTAGCATAGGAATAATTACACTAACAGGGATCTCGATCAGACCGAAAGCGATGTAAATGATAACATATTTCCTTGACGACTTAGTATACCTGGCCGTGCGACGCAAGTTACGCCAGAAGGTCTTTGGTCTCTGCTTAGTCTCGTCTTGAGCCAGCTTATCCACGAGGATCGGACTCGCTTTCTTTAGCGTCTTTACCCTCTTTAGCCCGACTTACCCGGCGAGAGGAAGGACGACGAAAACCAAACCACCAGACCAGTACGATTACGGCTACCACGACACAGATCGCCAGCACCACATCAGAGAACTTATCGAAGAAGCCGAGGATTGACTGCCAGTTGTCACCTAGATTATGACCGATGACCACCAGCACCGTATTCCAGACCGCCGAGCCTAGGACGGTGTAGACGAGAAACCGCCCCATCGGCATCTCACTCATACCGGCCGGAATAGAGATCAAGCTTCGCAAGATCGGCACACAGCGGCAGAAAAGAACCGTGATGTTGCCTTTATTATCAAACCAGCTGTCGGCTCGCTCAATATCTGCCGGCTTGAGACGTAGCACTTTACCCGGCTTGCCCGACACCAGCTTCTTAAGCCGTTCAACCTTGAGAATCTTACCAATATAATAGAGCGAAACCGCCCCCACTAATGCCCCTAGTGTCGCCGCCGCAATCATGCCGACCATCCCTAGCTTACCGCCCAACGCCGTAGCCGTCAGCGCCCCACCGAACAACAAGATAACCTCAGATGGAATCGGCGGAAAAATATTCTCAACCGCCACCAGCAGGAACACCCCCAGGTAGCCCCAATGATTCATAATACCGACAATTGTCTCTTGCATAATTATAAGTCCTTGGTGCGGGCGGAGAGAGTCGAACTCTCGTCACAAGTTTGGAAAACTTGGATATTAACCGCTATACGACACCCGCAACATGGCTATTATAGCATAGCCAAACCGCACACATTTTAAGCCCGCTCAGGCAGCGGCTAGATAAACCGCTTGCGTCCCGCCTGCTGAAACTCCGCCAGAAGCTCTCGCTGCTTCTTAGTCAGTCCGGTTGGCGTATCAACTCTGATAGTGACTATCTGAGGGCCCCGATCACGTCCTCGCCCCTGTGGCGCCCCGTGCCCACTCAGTCGAAAGTCTGTGCCTGATTGCGTCCCTGCCGGTACTTTCATTACTAAAGGACCATCTACCGTCTCTACCTCCAGCTCGCAACCCAAGCTGGCATCCACCATCGAGACATGCTCCTCACTCAGCACTAAATCGCCATCCCGAGTGAATTTCTTGTCAGGCTGAACATGAATTAAGACATATAGATCACCCGGTCGTCCGTCCTTGACTGCCTCGCCCCGCCCCGACAAGCGAATCGCCGAGCCTTCGTCTACTCCAGCGGGGATCTTGAGCTTGATCGACTGTTTCTCCCTCACTACACCTTTACCGCCGCACTTAGTACACTTCTTGTCCGCCACTTTACCGTCACCGCCGCAAGTACGGCAAGTAGTCGCCTGCTGTACCCGACCGAACAGCGAGTTAACTATATGCACCTCCTGTCCGCTGCCACCACAGGTCGGACAAGTCTTCTGTTCATAGCCGGGCTCAGCTCCATCACCGTGACAACGATCACAGGTGATATTAGTACTGATGACGATAGTTTTCTCCGTGCCGAAGATAGCCTCACTAAACGACACCGTCACCGCCGTCTCGACATCTCTGCCATGGCGAGAACGACGACGGGGGGTGGTCTGTCCGCCACCAAAGAATTGACTAAAGATATCACCCATATCGCCAAAGCTGCCAAAATCGAAGTGCACCTCCTGACCATTAAAGCCGGCGAACGGATTGCCGCCTCCGCCAGCTGCCCCGCCGACTCCGGCATGCCCAAACTGGTCGTAACGGCGTCGTTTATCACTATCTTTAAGCACTTCGTAGGCTTCATTCACTTCCTTGAATCTAGCCTCCGATTCTTTGTCACCCGGATTGCGATCGGGGTGGTATTTCATAGCTAGCTTACGAAAAGACTTCTTGATCTCATCAGCCGAGGCGCCCTTCTTGACGCCTAATACATCATAGTAATCCCTCTTTTCTGGCATGGTGTGATTATACTATACTGGCACTCAGCTAGCAAGAGTGCTAATCGTCGTCCTTAACGATCTTAAACTTCCAGCTCACACTTACGCCATCGCTAAACTTAACCTTAATCGTATGCTCTCCAGCCTTCAATCCATCCAGGTAGTCATGTCTGACATCCAGCTTGGTCCGGTCGCCGGCACCGCCGGCACGATAGTTGGTCCGGTCAATCGTCTCGCCGTCCATTTCTACACCGGCATAATACCCTTCTGACACGTAGAACCACTCCGCCGGCTTCGACAAAGTCACTACTAAGTCCTGCTTAGATCGAGACCGATAGTCAGAGAGAGGTGAAGTCAGGCGGGGCTGTTGGCCGGTAGACGCCACTCGCCCCAGCGCATCCGACCATAGCTCAGCCAGCTTCTGATAGCCGGCCTGGTTCATGTGGGTACCGTCAGTCAGCTGCTCCTGATGAGACTTGAAGTAATCGTAGGCGGAAGTATCGCCGATATAGACATCTCGTTCACTCGCCAGATGCCCTAGCCGGATATTGAGATGCTGCGCCTGTTCATCGTCAAGCAGGCTGGAGTAGGGAATATTATTAACGATGACTATCTTAACTCCACTGCGCTTGACACGCTCAGCTATCTCCCGCAGATGATCAACGATCTCGTCAGTCGGCAGCTTCTTGACAAGGTCGTTAGTACCCAGCATCACCTGGACGACTTCCACCTTATTCTTCTTAAACTCCTTTAGTGCCGGCTCCAGTAGTTTATCCAGCCAGTCCGCCGTTGTCGATCCATTGGCACCCCGGTTAATCGCCCGATAATCACCACCCAGGCGTTGCACTTCCAGGGTCGGAGCCGGCGTCGCCTTCTGACAGCAACCGTATGTTAGCGAATCACCGATGAAACCAACTGTCTTGCTATACGGTATCGCCAGTGACTGCTTGACAACCGGCTTCCTGCTCGGGCTATTAGTCTTGTTGTGATGTGTTAACTTCCACCAGCCTAAGCCTAGGATCCCACTTAGTATCGCCACCATCACGATCAGCGCCACCAGCGTCCGAGCCTTCAGCTCGGAGAGATTAGTCATTCGACGTCGCAGAACTTTAGTAGATCGCCGTCGGACTCGGAAGGCCTTTGCTTGATCCTTAGTCTGATCCTTCTTGCTCTTAGCAGAACGTTGCTTGATTGACATGATTAGTATTATAGCCTAGACCCAAGCAAAATAGTGCAACGACGCTATGATCGTTGCACTATTTGTCTTTAACGGTAGCGGAAGCTATTTCTTATCTACTACCTCACCCTCGACGGTGTCGTCATCAGCTCCGCCGGACTCACTGGGCTTCTGATCACCTGATTGCTTGGCCGACTCAGCTGCCGCCTGATAGAGCTTCGCCCCGATGCTTTGCATCTTCTCAGACAACTCTTTGGTAGCCGACTCCAGCTCGTCCTTCGACTCAGCTTTCAGATGCTTTTCCGCCTCAGCTGCTGCTTCGGTCAGTGCCTTTTTGTCATCCTCGGTAATCTTGTCTTTGAACTCATCCGGCATCTTCTTTGCCTGATAGATCATGCTCTCTAACGTATTGCGAGCATCAGTCGTCTCTCGCTTCTGCTTATCCTCTTCGGCGTGCGCCTCTGCTTCTGCCTGCGCCTTGGCGATATCCTCTTTAGATAAGTTACCGCTATTCTGGATGGTGATTGACTGCTCCTTGCCCGTGCCCTTGTCTTTGGCTGAGACATTCAGAATACCGTTAGCGTCGATATTGAAGGTCACTTCTATCTGAGGTACGCCACGTGGTGCCGGGGCAATGCCGTCCAGGATAAATCTACCTAGCGACTTATTGTCATTAGCAAACTCTCGTTCACCCTGAAGCACATTAATCTCAACCTGCGGTTGGTTATCGGCTGCCGTCGAGAAAACTTGCGACTTACTGGTCGGGATGGTCGAATTGCGCTCGATCAGCTTAGTGGATACCCCGCCCATCGTCTCGATACCCAGCGACAGCGGTGTAACATCCAGCAGCAGAACGTCCTTGACGTCACCCGATAAGACTCCGCCCTGAATAGCGGCTCCATCAGCTACCACTTCGTCAGGGTTAACACCAGCCATCGGATCTTTCTTAAAGATGCTCTTGGCTTTGTCCACCACTGCCGGCATACGGGTCATACCACCGACTAAGACGACATGACCGATATCAGCCGGTTTGATACCGGCGTCTTTCATCGCCTTGTCGCACGGCCCGGCCAGACGATCAATCAGGTCGGAACACCAATCAACCATCTCTGCCCTGGTTAGCTTGGTCTCAAAGTGCTTCGGACCATTAGCGTCAGCGGTGATGAAGGGTAAGCTTACCTCATATTCGGTAGTAGTACTCAGCTCCTTCTTAGCTTTCTCGGCCTCATCCTTGAGTCGTTGCATAGCAGCCTTGTCACCCGACAGGTCAATACCGGTATCATTCTTAAACTTGTCCAAGAAGTGATTAACGATCCGGTTGTCGAAGTCTTCGCCGCCCAGGTGAGTATCACCATTAGTCGACTTAACCTCAAAGACTCCGTCACCCAGCTCCAAGATAGAGACATCAAAGGTGCCGCCACCCAGGTCAAAGACGACTATCTTCTCGTCGTTATTTTTCTCCAGTCCATAGGCTAGTGCTGCTGCTGTCGGCTCATTGACAATCCGCTTGACTTCCAGCCCGGCGATCTTACCGGCATCTTTAGTTGCCTGACGCTGACTATCGTCAAAGTAGGCAGGAACGGTGATCACTGCTTCGGTAACAGGCTGACCTAGGTATTTCTCGGCATCAGCCTTGACCTTCGACAAGATCATGGCACTAATTTCCTCCGGACTATAAACCTTACCCTGAAGCTCAACCGCCGCATTACCTTTGTTGTTAACAATCTTATACGGCATGATCTTGATGTCGTTCTGAACTTCCGGATCCTTAAACCGACGACCGATCAATCGCTTGATGGCGTAGATCGTATTCTCGGCGTTAACCACCCGCTGGCGCTCAGCCACTTGTCCGACCAAGCGTTCGCTCTTGCTATTGATCGCCACGACCGAAGGAGTGGTACGATTGCCTTCCTTATTGGTGATGATCTCAGGTTTACCGGCCACTAGATAAGCAAAAGCGCTATTGGTCGTCCCTAAGTCAATCCCGATAATTGCACTCATATATTTCATCCTTTCTATTACAAATTCATCTACCCTAACCTGTTTAATGCTAATGTTAGCATTAACTGTATTCAGTATAGATTTTTAGCACTCACGTGTCAAGAGTGCTAAATGTTGTAATTATGCCTACTTCGCAGAACTAAATAAAATCCCTCTGTTCAGAAGAGGGATAGGGTTTTGCCGAGAGTAGCCCCCAGCCAATTCGACTTACATCTGCTCAACCGACCGTGCTTCGATACTGGCTAAAATACCTCGAGCTATCTGGTCGGGTGTCCAGCCGTCGGTATATTGGATCTGAGTGGCCAGCTCTTCATTGCAAGGCATGTCGACAAAATGCTCGTTATCATGCATCTCTCTGGTCAGTTGCTTATACTCGGCACTCTCCCCTTGACGACGCAGACGCCGGGCGGTCAGCAGCCTTGATAAGGCTAGCCGAGCAACCGACTGATTGTCATTCTGTTTGGTTGATTTAGCTAGGCGATCGGCTAGATGCTGATTCAGCACCCGCAGAGAAACCTCTTTGTCAGCTGACGGCATCAGTAATACGACGTTCTTAAACCGGGAGATCAGCCGCTTCATTTGATCAAACATCGCCTCATCTTCATAGACGGAATGACCGGCTCCAAAATCAACGATGCTCGGTCGGTCCAGATCAGACAAGACCCGAGCCGTCAGATAAAACTCTTTATCCTTAAAGTCACGGTAGTCGGGGTCTTGCTCCAGCTTATCTAAGTCATAGCTATCTTGTACGTCCGGACTATCAAGCGAGATGCATTGTCGATGCGTCATATTAGCTAAGTCGTTACCAACCGAGCTCTTGCCCGCCCCCATCGGACCAATCAATAAGATAGAGTCATCCAGCACTGCCCGGTCAATTGGCTGACTAACCAGCTCTTCCATTAGTTCCCGACGTCGCTCATGATTTACTTTATCGTAATCATCGACTTGATCTACGTCCGGATTAACGCTATTTTGCTTGGGCAACTGAGGTGTCCGAGCCGCTACGCCACCTAGCATACGCTCTACACCAGTAGGGCGCTTATCTGCATTTGCAGCAGTCGACTGGTATTGCTCCAACGCCCTAAAACTATCACGGTTCACGACACAACCTCCTTAATGAACTATAAGACTGTTTTACCATGAGTTGGC
>CAJPSI010000038.1 GCA_905373275.1 Candidatus Saccharibacteria bacterium UBA1103
GAAACTGCGTAATCATGCTTTATTTTGATTAGTTAGTTTCACCAGCATCTGCTGGGCGGGCCGCAACACCCCAGCTGATGCGTTAGCTAGACCGGCTAGTCATGACAAAATATGATTTATCCACCTTTTCACCTAGGTAGCGTAACGTTATGTATCCTGCTGGGAGCTGGGCAGGCCACAGCATGATACATCGCCCATTCCTTGCCTAAGGTTGAATAGATGAGCAATTATGTCCTCCCGGCAAGCAGTTTGCCCAAGTATCAGCTGGACAGGCCGCAGCCGCCCAGGCGCTTATAGTCCAATTTCAGCGGGCATGATCTGCAGTATATATTCTTCAGGTTTCTCGGTAAAGATTATCCTCTTGCCTATGCCATGAGCATAGCCAATCTCCATAAGCGCCGACGCCCCCACGTAGCCACTTTCGTCACAAATTATCAGCGCATCAGAATTGTCAATCATATCCAGATGGTATCGTTCTAGCTCAATCGGCGACATATTTTCTTCACCCTCAAATTTAACAAAATCAGCGTCAGGATCTTTGGGATTCTTAAATCTCGGACTTAGAACCTCCACACCACTTCTCAGTAAATCTTGTTTAATACTGGAGATATACGACCAGTGCTTACGATAACTACCGGTTAAGACGACCGAGCGATATTCTTGTTTAATAGCCCCGTCAATCATATTAGAGTCAGACGGCACTAGTTTTTCGACTTGAAACTTCTCGGCTATTGCCTGAGCGATTGCTGAGCAAGCTCTAGCGCCATGCATCCACAAAGGATTATCCGGCATGAGATTCTCCAGTTCCTTGATGGATATTTTCTGATAAATCTCCTCATTCTTAGTAGCAAAGTCACCGGAAGAAATCGCGCAAGGGTGGGCAGGGTCGCTAAATATATCATTCGCCATTAAATTGTAGCCGGCTAGCCTCATGTACGTCAGTTCACCACCATTATAAATAGCGACCGGCGTAGCCGGCTTAGTGCCGGGCAGTTGCTTGCTTATACTATCGACGACCTCACGCAGAGTGTGTTTAGAGTACGCCTCATTAAGGAAGGGAAAATCATTCAGTACTGTCCCGACGCCAACCTCTAAGTTGTACCTTCCGACTACTTCACCGGCTTCTTTAACGATTAATTCGGTCGAGCCACCGCCTATATTGATAAGTAGCAGTGGCACGCCGCCGGTGTATTCCGACGACAGAGCTTTCTCCAGGTAAAAGCTTTCCAGCTCGTGCGACACAACATTGAAATACACCCCTGTCTGCTCGAAGAAATCATCAGCCAGACGATGATAGGCAGCCCTAGTTAGTCGTCGAAAAATAGCAGTAGCAAAGATCTTGACTCTGACCGGCTTATACTTATCCTTAGCTCGGTTAACGTAATCAATCAGCTCTTGCTTCATCTTCTCCGAGAGACCCACCTCCGAGTTGAACTCATTCTTAAATGGCAGGCTTTTTGTTTCTTTAAGTACGACACCATCATTACCGGTGCCATACACCTTGACAGTTGACGACCCGACGTCGATATACAACTCTTTCATAATTTTTACCTCCCACAACAGATAATATACCTTTCGAACACTTCCACATGTTCACAACTGATTATAGCAATAGCCTAGTAGACTTGTATAGCATTTTCCATACCCAAGCAAAACAGGGCGGTGTTGGCACCGCCCTGGAGGCTTGTTGCTTTCTGCGACCTCGCTCTACTTGGTCGCAGTCTTAGTTAAAGGGACTACTGAAGATCTACGATCTGAATCTCTTCTCTATTCCGCTGCTCTGATTCATGTTCATAGTAAGCACGCTCACGACGACCTATCTCATCATCACTCCAACCTGAACGATCAGGTTTATCCGCCTCTTTACCGTGCGGTCTCGCACCGATATAATCATCCATACTAATGAAGTCTTTCTCGCCACCGCTATCGCTTGGGTGATATCCGGTATCCTCACCCTTCACGTCATTCGGAAGCTCACCATCATCCCTCTGATCGGTCACTAGCCCATCCCAGCTCTCTTATCCTAGCGTTCAGAGCTTGCTTCACCTTAGATTCTTTACTCTGCTTGAAGTAAGAAACGTCACCATTTTGCAATGCCTGTAACTCCGCATCAGTAAATGGCGGCTCCTCCCGCTCATACTCCCACTCATAACGATGCTCAGCACTGCGCTGTTCAGCCGCTTCACGTCTCGCCTTAGACCTCGCTTCATACTCGTCTTTCTCTTGCTTAGCCCTGTCGAAGCGTTGCTGCGCCTCAGCCTCGGTATCATCAGCAAAGTCATCGGCGTTAATGCCGTACTTTTCTAGACATAGCATCTGATAGGTCTCCGGCGTAACGTGAAAGTACTCTTCAAATTCAGCCGGCGAGAGTACCCTGGCGCCGCTTGAATCAACGTCACGACCAAGCGCTCTGTCGGCTTCATTGTAAACATATTTATCTCGGGATAAGTCATTGTCCGGCACCTGATCAAGATACTCCTGACGGCGCTGATTAGCTTGCTCTAACTCCTGTTCCTGCTCTTCTCTCGCCGCCTCAGCTACCCGCTGGTTCTCGACGTGCTGTTGATAGGCATGCACACCGCCGGATACAGCTAGAGTTAGACCGATGGCTACACTAGCCACCAGCTTCTTCAAGCGGGAAGCCTTGGCTTTATCAGCCGACTTCTCTACCTCAGTATCTTTATCTTGGTCGATGGCTGAGCTAGCTACATCGACTTTATCATTTACTTTAGTCTCGTCCCATTGAGACTTAGCTAGATCAGACGAGGAATCGCCTCCCCCGATCGACTGATTAGATTTATTTAGTTCCACGAGTGATGGTCCTTCCGTAATATTATTAGATTTGCTGTATCCATACGGTAACATAAACGCTAAAGCTTGTCAATTCTCCACCTACATTAACACCTTATGCCTGTAATTTCCCTCCATACATAACCCGGGTTGGTACGAGTAGTACAGGTGGTCTCCTCAGGCTTGGCACCGTATAAACTACCACGTGCACTGGATAGCTTACTGATATATCAACAGCCTTCGTCAACCACACTGTACTACTCGTACCTAGGACACTTTTGTCATCAAACGCAGGTTATAGGAGCAACGAGACTAGGGAAATTACATGTACGTCAATGCTCTAGCCAGAGTAGCTCACTTAGCTTCCTCAGGCCACAGCATCCCAGCAGGATGACCAACAACCAGGTTGACAAGGAAAACGGCGCTATCTCGTAAGATAGCGCCTGGGGTGGGTTGGTCAAGAAGAGGCTACAGCCTCTTCTTAATCTGATTTATTATTCCGTTCACGCCAGCGTTCACCCCCTTCCGGATGAGTCGGTTGATAACAACGATAATTGCGACGAAAACAATAAGAATAAAAATCGCACCCGCCGAGTCCATTAGAGACCCCTTTCACTAGCTGGCTGAACATGGCGACTCCACGCCCATACCAGATATCGCTATAGTACCACCTATCGCCACTTAGTCAATATCTTCGCCAGTCAGCCTGATCAGCCTGCCCTCGACCGAGACGTTACCTCGCCATTCGTTTAGCGACAGCTCGACCAAGGCGTCAGCGTAAACCGGCTCGGTTTCATCGCCCGGCATCAGGTCGAACTTACTCGCCCCATCGAAAGCAATCGCCCGCAAGCACCTGCCCTGAGTATCAGTGAAAGTGTATTTGACGTGCTGCTGCTCACTACCCATCAGGCGTCGCTCCGCCACTGTCACATGCCGTAGCAAGAAAGTAGGCACCGGGTTCCCCTGGCCATATGGCTCCAGCACCGCCAGTGTCTCTACCAGGTCCGGTGTAAGCTCGCTGAAGTTATCTAAGCTCAAGTCCGGTGGCGGGTAGAAATATTTCTGCTGGTCACCCAGGCCAAGTGACCGATAGTGCTGATTCACTGCCCGACACCACTGATCCAGCCGGCTCGCCCGGACAGTCACACCGCCGGCCGCCGCATGCCCACCACCCTTGATTAGCAAGCTACTCGTCGCCTCAATCGCCGTAGCGATCGAGAATTGCCCGAAACTCCGCCCCGACGCCTTAGCCAGCTCATCATGACGACTAAAGATAAAGGTCGGCTTGAGCACCGCCTCCTCGACTTTCGAAGCAACGATACCGATCACCCCCTCATGCCAGCCGTCGCCCACTGCGATAGCTACCGGCTGATCCGTCTTGACCTGCTCTAACGCCTGAGTGCAGATAGTCTGCTGGATGGCCTTGCGCTGACAATTAAGCTTATCCAGCTCGGTGGCCAGCTGGAGCGCTCGTTCGTTATCCGTCGCCGTTAGTAGCTCTATCGCCAGACGAGCACTAGCTAGACGCCCCGCTACATTCAGGCGCGGACCAAGCATATAGCCAATCGCCTGCGAGTCTACCTCCGTTATATCTAGCCCTGCTACCGCTACCAGTGCCTTGATGCCGGGACGCCTGGTCTTCTGCAGCACCTTTAGCCCCCAGTAAACCAGCGCCCGGTTCTCGTCCGCCAAAGTCACGATATCACTGACCGTAGCAATCGCCACCAGGTCAAGCAGCCACTTCTCCTGTCCGGTCGGCAGGTCATCGGGAAACGTCCGCCCTAGAGCTTCGACCAGCTTGAAGGCTACCCCCGCCCCACACAGGTCAAGAAAGGGGTAGAGTCGTCGCCGTCGATCCCGCAGGCAAAAACGCTCGTCATAGGCCTCGGGCTGATCACGCTGAATTACCTTCGGGTCTACCACCGCCACCGCCCGAGGTAAAGTATCACGAGGCGAATGATGGTCGGTAATGATCATATCCAGACCCAGCTGGTTAGCATAGTCAACTTCGTCGAAAGAGACTATGCCATTATCCACTGTCAAGACTAAGTCCGTACCGGCGTCATGAAGGTGTTTGATCGCTTCTTTATTCAGACCATAGCCTTCTTTGAAACGGTCGGGCACGTAGTAATCAACCGTCAGACCAAACCTGGGGAGCGCATCTAGCAAGATGGCCGCCGAGGCAGTGCCATCGACATCGTAGTCACAGTAGATAGTTACCTTCTGTTGCTTAGCTCGAGCTTGTTCCAGCCGCTTGACCGCCTGCTTCATGCCGGGTAATAAGAATGGGTCGTAGTCAGTCGCCCGATAATCCGGCTGGAGAAATGCCCGCCTAGCCGAAGCCGTTTGATAGCCCCGAGCAGTAAGCAGCTTCCGAATGATGGGCGGAAGGTTAGCCGGCTTCCGCTCCGCCGGTTGACCCGCCGAAGGTGCTTTCGACGCCATCTTAATGGCTAATCATCTCACCGCCACTATTGCGGCTATTGCGCTGACGATTATTAGATAGTTGCTGCGACTTGATAACTATCGCTTGCAGCTCCTTAAAGATCGGGAAGCTCTTATTAGTTGAGAAGACTTTGGTGTTGCCCCGTTTCTCCGAGACTAAGAAGCCTGCTTTCTCCAGCCGGCGCAGCTCCCGCTGGATGTTGCCGGGGTCTTCTTTGATCAATTTAGCCAGCCCTCGCACGTGTGTTTTGAAATCCGGGTACTTAGCATAGACCACTACGATCTTACGCCTAACCCGTGATGTTATAAACACATCGAGCATCTATATCCCCCTTCTTCCCTATCTAATGTATCAGTCTTATGCTTTGGCTGATCTTGTTGTAAATTATGTTAGCAGAAAGCCCGGGCTATCGCAAGGTCAAAAGATTGAGTCATATCGCACCTGTAACTTAGAGCAGACCGTATGGTCTCCTCAGTTCTACTGCTTAGCCAGCTCCTCACTCTTCGTCTCGTCATCATTTCCTTCAGACCCGCCTGGCTGGCTCGTGTGCTGCTGAGCTTCAAGCGCACACAGTCTTCAGGAAATGACTGACGCAGACGAAGGACGAAAGACACCCTTTGGGGCGTAAGGAAGGTTATGTCTGTAATTTCCCCGGTCTCATTCCATAGTTGGACCTCAATCTAAGTAAACATTCCTGGGTACGAGTAGTACAGTGTGGTTGACGAAGGCTGTTGATACATTAGCAAGCTAGCAATTGCCAGTGGTGCTCGCTACGTCGCCAGGCCTGAGGAGACCACCTGTACTGCTCGTACGGAGAACTATATGTGAGTATAAGGAAACCATACAGCTTGCCATAAATGTTTGATAGCCACATCAAAGGGTGGCTTTGCTATAATGATCACATGTATTTTAAGTCCCGAGCTGAGGCGGGAGTGAAGCTGGCTGACGAGCTAATGCCTCTCTATCGCTATGAGAATACGGCAGTAGTGGCACTGAGCCAGGCCGGTGTGGCAGTCGGCTACCAGATAGCGGTAAATCTGCACGCCGTCCTGAGACGCTTGCTGATGAAGACGATCCACATTGACGACGAAAGCATCGACTATGCCATGGTCATGCCCGGTGGAGTGGTAGCAGTTAATCCCCGGCTCAGCGAATCTGAGCAGCAATATTATTATGGTGAATATGCCGGCTGGCTAGACGAGAAAGTTCGGCAAGCTATCTTTGAGGTAGATAAGAATATCGAGCCGCAGGAGGTCTCGCCCGAAAACTTACGAGGCTACAATGTCATCCTGGTCAACGATGGCTTGGATAGTCCGGCTCCGCTAGAGGCGGCAGTAACTTGGCTCAAGCCTGTTCGGGTCGATAAGATCATTTTAGCTTGCCCCATTATCTCGGTGTCGGCGCTGGACCGAGCGCATGTGCTGATGGATGAGCTACATATTCTAGGTGTGGCGGCTAATTATTTAGATACTGCTCATTACTATGATGTTAACGATGCTTCGGATGATGCTATGGCGAAAGCCATGGTCGATGCCACTATCGTTGACTGGAAGTAGCTCCTCACCACTAAATCTCTCACTCTTCGTCTCGTCATCATTTCCCTCAGACCCGCCTGGCTGGCTCGTGCACTGCTGAGCTTCAAGCGTGCACAGTCTTCAGGAAATGACTGACGCAGACGAAGGACGAAAGACACCCTTAGCGTGGCAAGAGGTAATGTACGTAAGAGCAGGGCGATATGGTTGACGAAGACTGTTGATATAACGGTAAGTTAGCAATTGCACGTGGTGTTCTTGTACGTCGCCAGCTTGTCCAGCATCCAGCAGATGTGTAAGTCTATTCGTATACAATTCAAGCCTATATTATGCCTTGGCTCTTCTTGCGCAATACCAACTCTATGCATCCTGCTGGGGTGCTGGGGCCTGAGGAGACCA
>CAJPSI010000039.1 GCA_905373275.1 Candidatus Saccharibacteria bacterium UBA1103
TTTCCTGTTCCTCGGTACTTCTATCCTGAGCCGTCTTGTCGATCAGCTTGATTTGCCTATCTACCTGAATTTCATGGACAGAATGTCTCACCGAGTCGAGCGCCGTCTGCGCCATGACGCCTAGCGGGCTGGAGCCAAGCAGCTCTATTATTCCCCTTTTCTTAGGCTGCGTCTCGACGCCAGTCTGGACAGCTTGACCGGTCCGCTCTTCCGGGTCAACGTTAGTGCTATATTGTGACTCATCGGCATCAGTCCGGACGGTCTGACCAGCTTGACTGCCCTGCTCTACCTGACCGGGCTCGTCGTTATTAGGTTCGTCCCGGTCGCCTTTGATCACCCGGACTTCAACGGTCTCGCCTTGATCTGATGTGTGGTTGATATCGTTAGCATTTTTACCGCCATTAACATCACTGGCATTGCTGTAGTTGCCTACTTTACTAGCTCCTTGCTCCGGCAGGTCAACCTGCCACTGCCCCACATCAACGTTGCTTGTTCCCGGCGGTTGTTGTCGATAATTATCATGTTCATTCATAGTGCTTATGAAGATTATAACAAATGAACCTTGCTGATATATAACAGAGAGCCGGCACATGAACTTGGACGACCACTACCGACTAGCGCAATAATACGGCGTCACGTCACGACACAAGCCACGTACCCGCACTTATCTGCCCTGATGTTCGTCCAGTATCTTGTTGACCAGGCTGTCGGCTAGGCTGTTGTACTCACGGTGGATGTGGTGAAAGTGTACCCGCCGAAAGTTGAACAGTAGCTTGACAACCCTATTGTAGACGTCGATAAACTCGGGGTTATGCACCTTGAAGATACCGTTAATCTGGTTAACCACCATCAGGTTATCACTATAGAAATCAACATCGGTCAGCCCCAGCTCGACCGCCTTAGCCAGCCCCAGCTCCACCCCGATATATTCCGCCATGCCGCTATTACTATAGCCAATGAACTTGCCACCCTGGGCCAGGACAGTCTGCCCGGAGCGATCGGTGATGATATAGGCACTAGCTGATGGACCGGGATTACCTCTAGAGCCGCCGTCCGAGTGAATGATAGCCGTCTGCCGAGTCGCCGTCCGGTCGGGAGTGGCTTTGTCGCCACCACTGTCAAACTTAGCTATGTCCAGCAGTATATTAGTGGACGAGGTTAGCTGGCTATAATGTATATCTGACAACTTAACCCAGCGGATTTTATCGTATTCGTCGTCCGTTGTGACTTTATCACCTCTATCAATAGTTGTGCTATAGACAATGAAAACATACTGGGTATTCTGGTAGTCGGGATCGATAAAGCTGACCACATCACGCAGGCAGAAGGTCTCCGGCTCAATACCGGCATGAATCTGCAAGCTCCGCTTCAGTGCGTCCACCGGCTGCTCGCCGACATGGAGCGAACCGCCCGGTAGTTCGTATAGCCCGCTAATCGACGGGCGGCCGCCGACTCGGCGCAACAATAAAATCTTACCTTGTCGCTCTACCAGCGCCCTGATGACTACTTTTTGTCGCATGCCCACCTGATATTTATTACTCAAATATTTCAACTTCCGGATGGTCTAGCCTGGCGTATTAGAATCCCCATCTAGGACAAGGCGGGTGCTCGCAATAACTAACCACGGCTAGCTACCATTAGAGCCCCTTTCTAATGCGTCGTTAGGAAATAAACTACAGGCTAGACCTAACCTAATTATATCATTGACCGGCAAATTGCCCACTACCCTAGAGACCGAACCACTTGGCGACGACGGTAAAACAGCCCTCTGCTCCTCGAGCAATATTGATCACCAGTCCGCTCACAATCGTCCCGGCTAATAATACGACCAGGAAAACCACTGTCACGCCGTACCGTTCCATCTTATCCATCACTCGCCTAGCCCCCGGCGGGGCAAAGGCATAGAGCAAGCGTGAACCATCTAGCGGCGGTATAGGCAACAGATTAAAGGCAAAGAGGCTCAAGTTGATTACTTCCGCTTGACTGATGAGCTGACCCGCCAGACTAGCTTGGTCAATCCGTAGACACCTAGAGATGATAAAGCAAATAAAAGCTAGCACTAGATTGGTCAGCGGTCCTGCTAGTGCGACTAGGGCAGCACCCCAGTCGCCACCTTTTAGCCGTTTGGTGTTTATCGGCACCGGCTTAGCCCCGCCGAAGATCGGCATCGGCGTGCCCGAGGCAGTTGCCAGTATGGCAAGTGCCGGCAGTACGATGGTCAGGTAGGGGTCGATATGAGGTGCCGGGTTAAGCGTCAGACGCCCTTCTCGCTTGGCTGTGTCATCGCCCAGCCAGTGCGCCACTAGTCCGTGCATTATCTCATGCAAGACTAGCGACACTAGGGTGACGCTCAGGGTGGTACCTAGGACAATGACCGTGGCTATCATGGCTACAATTATATCATCGCCCTCTCTTCTATGATCTGCCCTCGTAGCTCACGACAAAGTCTGTAATTTCCCTATGCGCATAGCTTGAGTTGGTGCGAGTAGTACAGGTGGTCTCCTCAGGCCTGGCGACGTAGCGAGCACCACTGGCAATTACTAGCTTACTGCTATATCAACAGCCTTCGTCAACCACACTGTACTACTCGCACCAGGAGTATCCGTCTTCAACTGAAGTTGGATTAAGAAATGAGACTGGGGAAATTACATATGTATCAATGCCTTAGCCAGAGTAGCTCACCTAGCTTCCTCAGGCCTGGCGACGTAGCAAGCACCACGGGCAATTGCCAGCCTACTGCTGTATCAACAGCCATCGGAAGCTTAGGTGAGCTACTCTGGCGCATATAGTCCTTAGTACATAAAGGGTGTCTTTTGTCTTTCACTCTATTAGTCATTTCCTGAAGACTGTGCACGCTTGAAGCTCAGCAGTGCACGAGCCAGCCAGGCGGGTCTGAAGGAAATGACTAATAGAGTGAAGAGTGAGGGCGCATCTCCCACATCTTGACTGCTCGCTATACAACCTTGTATACTTTAGTCAAGTAAAACAAGGAGATTTAACTATGGCAAAGGACCAGATTACCGGTAAACACGCCATGAGTGGCAATAATGTCAGCTTCTCAATGCGTCATACCAAGCGTAAGTTTAAGCCGAATTTACAGCGTAAGACTTTCTATGTGAACGGGCAGAAGGTGCGCCTGCTGGTAGCGACCAGTACTATCAAGACACTTAAGAAGAAGGGCTTCGCCACTCAGCCGGAAGAAACCGGCAAGAAATAGCCGGCAGTCCGATAAGACTAGAGAAATAGCCTCTCCTAGCGAGAGGCTATTATTGTCATACCAACTACACTCTACAGTAGTAGAGAGTGGGATTCTTACCGTAGCACCCGCTACTTAGTCCGACTGAGCTCGTAGGTAGTCATATTAGCAGGCAGACTTGCCCCTGTCTTTAGCTTGTAGACAGTTTGCTTCTCGATATTGCTATTGCCCATTTCTTTCTCCAGAGCAGCCAGACCTTCTTGTGGCACTTCATACTTAGTCTGACCGTCATCGTAGTGGGTCGGGATGACTACGCCGGGGCTGATCTGGCGGACGATCGTCGCAGCATCTTGAGCGTCAAGAGTGTAACCACCGCCTCCGACCGGGACAATGACGATGTCTATCTGACCGAGCATCTCCAGATCGTCATCCGTCAGAGGAGCGACCGTGTGACCAATGATGGCGATCGCCACACCCATGGTCTCGATCCGGTACATTACCGCATCTTGGGCGTGCTCGTCCTCGGCTAAGTGTGCCGGTACGGCGATGCCTCGCACACTGACGTCACGGTGCTCATACTCGCCCGGCATATCAATAACGAAGCCTTTGGCTTCTCCCTCGGCAGGAGCAAAAGCAGGCTGGGTCGCCAGTATTACCGCTTCGGGGTTCTGAGCTTCTTTAGCCTGGGCGTTGGCCGTCGGATCAACTACGATCAAGGCATTCTTATCCTTGATCACCACGCAGTTAGCACCCCTATAATCAATCTCCATGTTTGCTCCTCCTCGCCTCAGCCTGATCATTAACGCCGGGATAATCCACCAGTATGCCGGCGTCGTCCAGCACCGTAATATGCTTTGATTCTAGCACATTTAGGACGAACTTGTCACGGATGCTTAGTCGGTAGTCCAAGTCATCCAGGCTCATGATGGTGTAATTAAGCGACGAACCCGTCTCTCGCTCCAGCACCTTAATCAAACTCTTGACCTTGGTCTCGTCTAGCTGATTACCCGCTACCACCAGGTCAATCTTGCTATCCGACTCGTAGACCATCACGCCCGAGAAGACCACCTCGCTCACCCCTTTGATCGCTCGGAAGCGGGTCGCCCAATCGCCGGTCGAGACCCTGGCGCCGCTAACCACAGCCCGGTCGTTGGCAAACATGTCTTTAAGCGAAGCGAAGTAGCGAAACTTGGTGTCCGCCTGATAATACAGTCTGTTGTCGACCGACCGATCAGTGATGATGCCAATCCGCACCAGGTTAGCCAGCTCTCGACGCACGCTATTAATCTGCTCGTTAATATTGCGAGTGATCTCCCTGACGTAAAACGAGCGATGTGGATTATTCATAAACAAGCCGAGGAGCTTCACCCGGGTCTTTGAGCCAAATAGTGCATCTATCATCAAGGCTATTTTAACACCTCGGCTAGTTAAGACAAAAACTTTTGTACTCAGCCACCAGCTCACCGGCGATCTGACCGGCAGGCGCACCGCTCCGGTTGTTCAGCCGGTCAGTCAGCTCCGGTAAAGTGCGCCACATGATATCACCCGCCCAGCGGGGATTACGCCACCAGGTCAATTGCTTTTTAACTAGCTGACGGTCTTTGGCACTGATCTGTTCTATCAGCTCAGCCTCGTGAATTTGCCCTGCCAAGTATTTAGCTACCACACCATAAGCATTGCGTCGCAGTGGCTCGACCATACCATAGCGGGCTATCAGCCGCTCCGCCTCATCGATCAAGCCTCGTTCCAGCATCTGCTCGGCTCGCCCGCTGATGCGCTGAGATAATTTTTCTTTATCCATTGTTATGCCGATCACTATCGTCCGGCTACTTAGGTGCCCACAATTATTGCTCACTCCGCCCCTTTCCAAGCTGCGGATTAGTCGTCGCTTGTTATCAGGGTCTCGGGGCAGCTTAGCTCCTCGCTTGACTATCAGCCGACGTAGCTCATCGGGCGGTAGCTTCTCTAGCTTAGCCCTCGTAGTCGGATCATAGTCGCCACCGGCTAGTCGATAATCGTAGATAACGCTATTGATGTATAGCCCCGAGCCGCCCACCAGTAGTGGCACATGCTGACGCTGACGAATCTCAGCGATCTTAGCCATAGCATAACGCTGGAAGTCATATAAGCTGTAGCGCTGGTCCGGCTCGATCAAGTCTAGCCCCCAGTGTGGCACACCCGCCCGCTCCGGCTCAGTCGGCTTCGCCGTACCGATATCCATCCCTCGGTAAACCGTCCGACTATCAGCGCAGATCACCTCGCCACCTATCAGCCGAGCTAGCCGAATAGCATAAGCAGTCTTGCCGCTAGCGGTCGGTCCTAAGATAACGATCAGTGGCAACTCCATGCCTTATATAGTAACAAATGGGTAACCTAGTTTATGAGATAAGAGTAGGAATATCGCCCGCCGGCATGTTGCATCCCGCCTAATCGCCTGATATATTGTTAGCATAAGGTTATTGGATAAACTAAAAATAAAAATAGGCGGGGGTGAATAATGAAAATCAGTCAGATTAACCAAATCAAGCTCCGAAAACTATGGTGTAACTCGGGACGAATCCTTAGTGTTGTCATCTCGACCATCCTTAGCGCATTACTAATAGCCGGTCCGGCAATAGCCACTTGCATTACCAAAACCCCGTCATCTCGAGAAACCGGGTCAGCCATAAACGACGCCTCGCAATCAAATAGGATTGTCCAGATAGCCCATTTGACGGTTGACCTACCATACAATAATAACCACTCGTCAGACGAAGACTATGTCAGCACTATGATTGCTCTACTCCATGATGGCAGGGTTTATACTTGGGGTAACAATATATACGGGGGCGTCGGAAACGGCACTGCTTGCACTACTACCAACGGTGCTTATCTCAAGCAACCACCTTGCCATTATAGTCAACCACAGGAGATCACTAAATACTTTGGTGAAGACAGAGTAGTTAAGCTTGCCAGTAACGATAATCTGGCTATGGCCATTACCAAGTCAGGCAAGGTTTACCGCTGGGGAAGAGTTAACTCCTACGGTAAAGTTATCAATCACCCCACTCAATATCAGAAATTGTCTCCTCATAAAATTACCGGCTATAACGAAGAGAATGCCGGACCGGATATGGTTAGTGGCGGAAAATATGTGTATAACGAGGATACAATCTTCAAGGTAGCCAACTCGGGCGATCTGGACGATCTGGCGCCCTATCAGACAGTTAAGCCGCAACTGGACGGGAGCACCATTAGACAAGTAGATCATGTCTGGTATCTGAAAAATCCCGGAAGCACAATGGACGACAGCAGGGGTGGCTTCTATGTACTTACCTCAAAAAATAAGCTCCTACACGTTAAGAAGGACTACACCACCACAGTCGAAGTTACTAATCCTACTATAGCTAGTCGGGGTGGCATCAAGCAGATCTATCACCATTACGCCATTGATAACCAAGGCAGTCTTTGGCATTACGGCTACGGTCATCTCAATACCGTCAATGGCACTATAGTCCCCTCCAACCATGAGCCTATACTAGATATGTCCACCAAGCTACCCCAGCCTATACCAAAGTTTAGGGATATTATCGGTTCGTCGTTGCAGGATAGTTCTTTTAGCCTCATTACCCGTGATATCAACAATCGCATCTATGCTTTGACATCTGACGTCAATGGTCATCAAAAGCTTACCGATGTTACCGACACTCTTAGTAGCAAAGAGATCAAGCTGTTTTCCGGCAATATAAGTCAGCCCTTCTTCACTCCCCCGTCAGGTAGCAGTACCTATTACGATTATTCTTTCGTCACCACTGACGAAGACGAGCTTGATGCTGTCTGTAGCACAGTCAAGAATGCCTATATTTACTATCGACCCATTTCAGCCATTTCTTCTAATCCACTGCGAGACCGTAAGCCTCGACCATCGCCAACAGGTGGAGATGCCAACACTGCTACCTGCGTTAAGATACCGTTAAACAACCCCGACG
>CAJPSI010000040.1 GCA_905373275.1 Candidatus Saccharibacteria bacterium UBA1103
TTGTAGCCAGAGGCGACATCAGCCATGTTATAATCAGAACGATTATGATGGTGGATAAAGTAGCCATGATTGATTTTGGTATCCTGGAGCAGCTTGATGATGCAGCCCGAGAGACCACTGATCGTGAGAAGTTCGTTCAGTTTAGTCGGAGGATTCTACAGACTAAGAGACAGATACTGGGGATTCGGATGCCGGAGCTACGGAAGCTGGCGAGGCAAATAGCTCAAAGTCGGCGCTTCTGCGTGGGCGTGCGGGATCTGGAGTGGTTAATGCGCAACATGCATGCTGATAGGCCGTACGAGTACGTCTTACTCTGTGGGCTGATGATTGACTGCGCCGTGTATACTGAGTTTGATGAAGCGACGAGAATTAGTCTGACCAAGACCTACCTACAGGTAGTGGACTCATGGGCACAAGTTGATAGTATCATCGTTAAAGGTAAGCGCCATGCTACTAAGGCGTGGTGGGACTTCTCGCTGGAGTGCCTGTCGGATGAGCGAGAGATGGTGGTGCGCTATGGTGTAGTGTCGCTGATGACTAACTTCCTTGATGACGAACATATCAAGCCGGTGATCGAGCAGGTGAGACGGGTCAGCCACGAGGGGTATTACGTCAAGATGGCACTAGCCTGGCTCTACGCCACCATGGCGGTAGACTACTTCGACTTAACCATGACTGAGCTGACGAGTGACAATGTCAGTGACTGGGTGAGGCGAAAGGCTTATCAGAAATGCCTAGAGTCACGGCGCTTTAGTCCGGAGCAACGAGCTGTCATCACTGAACGTAAGAATAGCTAGGCCCCCTACATTTGGCGATACGGCTAGTGGTGTGATAAAATGCAACAGATATGGCAAAGAGTAATAGTAAGTCTAAGCGCAAGCTGATCGGTATCGTCAGTCCGGATGGCAAAGCTCGTCTCTACACGACGGTCAATCCGCAGAACCGGACGAATAAGAGCCAGGGCAAGCTGGAGCTGAAGAAATATAACCCTAAGACTCGACAGCATGAAGTCTTTACTGAGACCAAGAAGAACTTAGGGCGCAACGAAGTTAAGCCGAAGAAGCACTAATTAGCCCGGTGTGAAGTAGAAATGACCTTCTAGCGGGGTCATTTATCTTATACTGATATACGCTGTGGTCACTTAGGCTAGTTTAGTCTGTCGAATGGTCCCGGCTAGCCAGACTAGCCCCCTTAGCTGGCGGTCAAGCTTGACTAGCTCCAGCGGTTGGTCGTAGCCATAAATATAGATGTCTTGTCCGTCCAACTCAAAGTCGTAGCTACTAAAATTGATCGAGAGCATCGCCTGAAACTCCGGCGTTAGCAGACGACTAGCTACCGGTATGTCTTTAGGTGTCAAGAAAATGGCGAACTTATCGGCGAAATCATCAGCTATGGGTGAGCCAAAGCCGGCTAAGTCAATCTCGTACATACGTAAGTATGACGCCAGGGTTTGATCGTCGCTAATCCGCTTGCTCTTACTGCAGATCAGTAAATGAGGCATGGTGTGGCGGACTAAGCCGGTATGACAGATAGTCCAAGTTCGCTCCAGCCTATCGCCGGTCTTAGTATATATATCATGAGTTCGCTGGAGCAGATGGACTTCGTAGCCGGAGATGACGCCGGTAGTATAGTTGTCGTCAACTTGCTCAGGAGAGGCGGTGATACCTCTGACGGGTAAATAGTCATCTGACTCGGACGGTACGACCGTGCCATAATAAGTCAGATTGTACTCACTGGCTAGCTTACCAAAGACCGGGCGATCGTGCTTGCTGGGTCGGAAGTTCATACGAGCCGCTCCTTGGCGTGGCGAGGTGTAGAGTGTACTAACAGATAAGTCGCTCGGAGGAGTATGTTATTATTCGCCATCAGGGCATACTTAGATTTCCGATAGCCACCACTCGTCAGCACTTTTTGACACGCCGCTATCAGCCCGCCGGTGTCTTCGCCACGCAAGTGGCCGATCAGTAGTGACAGAGCCATGATCTGCTCCAGTGAATAGCCATCACGCTCGTTGTCATCAATATAGCGAATGTAGGTACCGTTATTGGCCAGGTGAAGATCAACCAAGGTTTGATGAGCTGCCTCAACCGTCTCACTATCAAACAGATCGGAGATGGTCGCCCAGAGGAAGCCGTCACTGGTAATTGACTCGTCATAAGTCACAGAGCTGCCGCTATGCTTGATGCCGGCGTAGAAATAGCCGGTTCGTTTATTCCAGAGCTCATCAGCATTGGCACTAATGTCGTCGATCACTACACGATACTTGATGGCGCTGTCAACATCACGCAGCTTATCTGCTACCTGGCTAGCCAAGCGGAGAGCCTCGTAGGTGGCGATAACGTCGCTTGAGCTGGTCGATGGTCGGTCTGACCATAGCTGGTAAGTTGGGCGAGGTAACTTTGATGCGGGGTCAATATTGTCGCATAAAAAGTCAGCTAAGGCTCGACCAATCTTCTGCCAGCGCTTCTTCCATTCCTGTGGTGTTTGCTTGCCGTTCTCAATACTCAGCAAGATGGAACGAGCCAGAGCGTAGAGCAGGGTAGCGTTATCGGATAGGCGAATTGGCTTGATGACCACACCGCCGTCGTCTAGCCAGGCTAGCTGATTCGGTCCTGCTTGTCCGCCGGTAAGGTAGGTCGGCATGATGTAGCCGGTGGTGGCTAGGGGGCCGGCGAAGAAGTCGTAGATTCGACCGGCCTCGATATCCAGCCCGAGGCGATGTAAAGCCAGGGCAGTCAAAGCGGAGGTGATCGGTCGGACCACCGGCTGAGGCGAGTTGCCGGCAAGATAGCTGCTAACTACGGCGCCATTATCGCCGATACTGGGCGCACTACTGATGATGGTGCTGAGCACTTCTAATTGATCAGACTGACTGAGACCGACTGAGAGAGCGGCTGTAGCCGGTCGCAACCAGTTTGACCAATACTCGGTGGTTTTCTTAATTCGAATATCATAGCCCTCCCGCAATACCTTGCCGGCGGCCTTACCGGCAGAGGTTAGACTGTCCGAAGCAAGCAGATAATAGTTGATGTACGACGAATCATGCGGCGCAAGCGACAAGGTAAAGTCGATTATGGAGTCAGTATTACCTTGCTCAACGGGATTTTGGGCCAGTATGCCATCGGCAGCATCACACCAGACTCCATTCATATAGACACCGTCGTATTTACCGTAGTGACCGATACTATACTCGGTGAAACCGTGGTTATCGTCGCAAGATTCACCGAAGATGGCGAAAGTTTTGTCGCTATGGTAGTGAACTATCAGCTGCTGAGACAAGCCTTTCAGTCCACCGGCCGGTAAATATTGTGCTGTATCGAGACTTGCCGAATTGTCGTTGATATTAAAGGTCTGATGCATAAACAGCTTGATCAGGCGCTGTCGTTTCGACAGATTGACCACATGAATATTGCGAACTAAGACATTGATCTCACTGTCAACATAGTCTTGGATGTCCAGTCGCAAGCTTAGCCAGCTACTAGTAGCCGTGGTCTTACTGATGAGCTGACCAGGTAGATAGTCCTGGCGGATTTGCCAAGTGCCGTCATCTAGCCAATGTATCGCTCCTTCGCAGTAAACGCCGATCTTGTGGTGAATTGATCGGTTGCCAACATGATTACCGGCACTTACGTCAGGGTAGAAAAGCTCCTGAACCAGGCCAAAGCCGTTCAGTCCGACTGTTAGCTCGCCATTACTGAGGATGATATTTCTCGTCATATTATTCCCACCGTCCTTCTCTTATTTATCCTCGGCATGATGCTCGATGATGCGGTAGCGAATATCTCGGATAACGTTCATGTAGTTAAGGAAGGCGTCGTAGGGCGACTTATAGGGCGAGAAGTAGGCGTGGACATCGCCGTCATTCCAGTATTTGGTGCTCATATAGTAAACATGGTCAGAGGTAGTCAAGCGACGCCAATCGTTGATCAGGTCGGGGTCACCGGTCGCCAAAACAGAAGGTGCTAGCGAGTAGAGGTAGTGCTCAGCTTCTTGCTGCATTCGATTGCCCAGCCAGGCGCTGAGGTCTCGTTCGGAGTCTGCCCAAGTGGTAGTGTAAGGTATATCGACTGTATCCACCGGCTCGCTAGAGTTTACCACCTCGGAGATAGTCTGAAACCGGTGAGACTTCTTCTTTAACCATTGCTTGGGCAGATTGCTTAGGAAGTCGAAAATGCCCGTATCAGCCCATTGATGCTCGCCAAATGTCTCGTAATCAATGAAGAGATTAATCAGGTCGCCTTGGTTAGCTTCTAGCCAGCCGATATACTTATCGACGGTTAACGGGTATTCCGACCAGTTGCGATTAGAGAAACGGAAAGCCAGATCATCACTGAGCTTGTAATTCTTGAGCAGCAGACCGGTCGCAATGGAGTTGGCGGGCTTGTAGAGATAATTCGGACTACGCCAGCCCAGGACCTTGTCCCAGCCTTCGGCCAGCACCGCCTGATAGCCGTGCACATCTGCCCACTTGCCGAGGTCATTATTGTAAGCCAGCTCGGTGTTACGGAAAGCTGTCGGAGTGACGTCGAAGAGCTGCTTGATCTTGCCGGCATGTAGAGCTACCTGCCGATCAAACTCGGCCCGGTTGTAGAAGAAAGATAGACTGTGGTAGTAGGTCTCGCCGACTACCTCAACCTTACCTGTCTTGACTAATTCTCTAAAGCTGTCAAGCAGCTCGGGCATATACTGCTCGCACTGGTCGATAAAAGTGCCGGTAATGGAGATGCTCAGCTTGAACCCGGGGTATTTCATCAATAATTCGGTCAGAAGACGGTTAGTGGGGAGGTAGGACTTGTTGGCAACCTTGCGCAGGATATTAGCGTTATTGATAGCTGAACTAGCCGGTGCGTCAAAGTAATTGTGGTTTGCTCCCGTGTCAAAGGCGGTGTACTCACGTAGCCTCCATGGCTGATGAACGTGCAGATATAATTGGATTGATTTAGCCACGATTTACTACCTCCTTTACTCGGCTAACCTTGCTCAGACGTCGATGATTGGCGATAACTCGACTGTATTGATGCATCATCTTGCGAGCTACATCGCCCCAGTTGCAACGCAGATATTCTTGCTTAATCCCCTCGACTAGAGTTGACTGTAGGGCGGGTGACAGGGAGATGCCGACTATCTGATCAGCCAGCTTGCGGGTATCCCAGTAGTCGAAGCGCATGACATTGTGCAGTACCTCACCCACGCCACTAGTTTTAGACAGTAAAACCGCCGTGTCATAATAGGCTGCTTCCAGTGCCGTCAGGCCAAAGGGCTCGCTGATGGAAGGCATGACAAACATATCCGATACTTCGTACAGCTCACGGAAACGTGCTCCTCTGACAAAACCGGTGAAGATGACCCGGTCGGAGATACCGAGATCGGCGGCCAGCTCAACCAGCTGGTTGCGCTGCTCACCACTACCACCGATAACGAAGATCAGCTTTGGATTCCTGCTGAGTGCCAACGTAGCCGCCTCTATCAGATAAGAAAGACCTTTCTGGACGGTCAGACGGCAGATGCCGGTCACTATCTTGTAACCACGAGTCTTCATCTGGTGCAGATAGTGATAGCTAGTGTCTGTCTGACTGGTGGTGTGACTCAGCTCGCTAGGATCGATTGAATTATGAACTACTTCAACCTTGCCGGCGGGAATGCCGTAGCGACGTACGATGATATCCTTAGTGATCTGAGAGACGGCAAAGATCCGATCAGCTGCTTGCATACCGAAATACTCAATGTCGTGGATGAGCGGATTGCCACTATGTCCGCCGGCCCTGTCAAACTCCGTGGCGTGAACGTGGACAATTAGAGGTGCGCCGGTCGCTTCTTTGGCTCTGATACCGGCCTCCATCGTTAGCCAGTCATGAGCGTGGATGATCTTAGGTGTCGTAGTACCACCTCTGACCATGCTCTCGATCTGATCGGCATAGCGATGAGTGGCGGCTGTCAGACCCTTAGTGTAGGCACGGGCATGCTTGCAATGACGACTGCCACACAGAGGGCAATTGCCGGAGTAGGCTCCCATGGCGATATAGTTACCTTGGTCGTCAACCATCGGTGGTGCATCGGTGGCGGACAGGACGTTCATGAAAGCGTCGGCTTCCGGGTGACTAGCTTTGTAGGGCAAGACAAAATCAATCTCGGCACCGTTCTGCGCTAGTGCTTTGGCCATTTGGAAGCAGGCCACGCCTAAACCACCACTGTTATGAGGCGGTAGTTCCCAGCCTAGCATGAGCAATTTCATCTTTATTGTTTTTAACCCCTTTTTAAGCCTCTTCTTTTCGTCCTCACTTGAACTTAACCTGAATTATAAACGATAGCGGGATCAATGTAAAGCCCTGGAGACACTATTATGTGTAGTAACAGACACAACTATAACAGATGATAATGAGATCACCAGGCGTACATTGCTGCCAAGGACTGGCCGTAGCGTTGACCATAATACTACAATATATGGGTGTGTGATTAGTCTGTATGGACGTGGAATGGGAAGTAGATAGGGCGGGCAACTACATAAATAGAGCGGAGGCAAACTTTATAAGTGTTGTAGTACTTGACATTGGCTACTATTCATGCTAATGTATAACCATCATCAATTTAGGTGTACAAGGAGACTAATGAGTATCAAATCAATCAAGCAGGTACTAAATAC
>CAJPSI010000041.1 GCA_905373275.1 Candidatus Saccharibacteria bacterium UBA1103
CTTCATGGATGATTGCGCTAAGTGGCGAAACGAAGACGGTTATGAATGGAAACATACTTATAATGAGGTTGGCTTGCTGCGGATCTCGGGTGACCCGGCGGTACATCACGGTCGGTTGCAACCGTCCTGTATCATCGTCCACGGTTCGGACGTAGGGGATATTAGCGATAGTCATAAACGATTTGCTAGAGGCTTCGAGGTGCCGATTCTCTTGATTGATGATGACAAGTATAAGAAGAAGGAGGCATATGAACAGGGAGAAGCTTAAGTCGAGTGATCTGCCGGAGAGACGGACGTTGGGTAACGACACTTCGGCGCCGTCGGGTACGACTGAACAGCTGAGGTCGCCAATACTGGGCTACTATCCGGCCGAAGAGCAGGCTATGCTGAAGAAGGGGATGGCTCAGCTAACTGACCGACCCGTCGTACATCAGGCACTGCGTCAGGCACTGGCTAGGCGTGACAGTCACTCCGGCAAGGAGCCGGCCGGCGGCAATAACGACAATGAAATCGGTAACACTATTGCCGAGACCGGCACTAGTGGCGATAACGACAGATAAGGTTGAGCTAGCCATCACCTTGCTAATCTGGCCGATGCAACACTTTGCGCCAAAGTTTGCGCCATGTTTGCGCCAAAACACCGGTCGTTTGGTCGGATACGATCAAGTTTATCGAGGCGATCGGTCACCGGGTAGAGATTATTGACTTGTAGCTACCATGTGCTGACAAGTGATGCGTCGCCGGCTTCGCCGGTAGAGCTCTAATGGTTTAGTTTGACTAACTAGAGCTAACTAAGGCCGGTGCTGTCCGTTTAAGAAGTCGGTAACCGATATGCGCCGACCCGACTTGGGTGAGATCAGCTCAATCACTTGCAGAGCGGAGTTGCCTTGACAGGGGACGATGTCCTGCCAACTATCTCCCTGGAACCGGTCGAGAGGCTTGAGCTTGGTAACGATCACGTCAACACCGGCTAGATCAAGATGGCATTTTGGCCAGCCGTCAAAGGCTCGCAGGCGATCATAGCACTCACGGGCAGTCATAGTGTGAGGGTCGAGTCGCCCCATCTCGGGGGTGATCATGTGGCAATAAATGGCGAGATTATCGTCTTGGGATACTCCGGTTAGCTTGCCCTGAGCGATCTGATCCAGCTTATCTACCATTAGCTCGGCGCCACGCTTAGCGAAGCGATCGTATAGCTGACGGGCGGTCTCATCGGGAGCGATAGTGGCGGGCTCTTGATAAAAAATATCGCCGGCATCCATCTCAGCACTGAGCTTCATCAGGCTAAGCCCGGTTAATTTATCGCCGTGCATGATGGCTGTCTCAATCGGTGATGGACCGCGGTAGACGGGGAGCATTGAGGGGTGGAAGTTGATGATACCATGAGGAAAAAGGTCAATGATCTGCCCAGGGATGATCTTGCCGTAGGCGACCAACGCCCCGATATCAGGCTGGAGCTTGGCTAGCCGGTCGGTAATCTGACTGAGCTTAGTCGGCTGCAGACAAGTGATATCATGCTCGTGAGCCAGCCGAGCTACCTCGGGTGAACACATTTTGTGTCCACGCCCTCGAGCAGTATCCGGCTTGGTGACTACTGCCGCCACTTCATACTTAGGGCTGGCGATTAGAGCCTGGAGGGTAGGGGTGCTGATCTTATCTGTGCCAAAGAAAATTACTCGGATCATCAGCGGAGTGCTCGATTATCTTCATCATCGGCAATGATACCGGAGTTAATTACCTTGCTATAAGGGCAAGCCACCAAGTCGCCTGACTTAGTGAGGACCGAGAAGGCGTCTTGGTTGTGGGAGATATGGTCAACGAAACAGATGCCGTTGGTGTGATCGACCTCGTGCTGTAAGACTCGTGATAGGAAGGGATCGGTCGATTTGATCTTGATCTGATTGCCATTAATATCAATGGCTCGACCACGTATCTTGCTATAGCGAGGTACCTTGCCGTAGACATCTTTAACTGACAGGCAGCCTTCGTAATCGGTGATGATCTCGCCTTCATACTTAGTGATCTCAGGATTGATCAGCACCTGGAAGTTTTTATTCTCTTTATTGTCGAAGTCGGCTCGGATGATAACGATCCGGACCGGCTTGTCTATCTGGATGGCAGCCAGGGCGACGGCGACCTCGTTGGGGCGATGAGCTTCCCAGTCCAGAGTGGCGGCGATCATGTCGCTGATAATCTGACGAGTATCGGCATCAATTTGGGTGATGCGTCGGGAGCGCTGGCGCAAGTGGTCGTTTGGCAGGGTGATGATATTTTTGTGGGTAAAGCTGGAACTCATAGAGGTATTATATCAGATGATGAATTGATACCCGGCTGATTTGTCGTCCGGGGTGACGATGGTGCGGTGCTAGAGTAGACTGATCGGGTCCAGTTTGACCTGCCACTTACCGCCGCTAGACTTGATCTGCTTAGCAATCTCAACCAGGATGTGTCGTTTACCGGATCTGATCACGATTTGCCAGCGATAACCACTGCGAGTCCGCTCGTGCCAGGCGGGCGACGGTCCGAGCAGCTTGGCACCGGACGGTAGGTGCTGACGTAATTTACTTGCTAAGCGGCTGATGGCTGTGGTGGCGCCACGCTCGGTCTTGTAGCTGCAAGTAATCTGTAGCAGGTAGCTGAAAGGCGGGAAGTGACCCTGCTGACGCTGAGCCAGCTCCTCTTTATAAAACTTAGCGTAGTCTTGGTCGGCGCCATAGCGAACAGCCGGCGCTTGGGGCTGATAGGTCTGAATGATGGCGGTGGTGGCTTGGTTGCCCCTACCCACTCGTCCACAAGCCTGGGCGATCAGCTGAAAAGTCCGTTCGCCGGCGCTAAAGTCGGGCAGGCTGAGTCCGGCATCGGCCTGGACTATGCCGACCACGGCAAGGTGAGGTAGATCAAGCCCCTTAGCAATGGTCTGAGTCCCGATGATGATATCAGTTGTGCCGGCTCTGAGCTCGTGGTAAACATCCTGGACGGCTTCACCTCTTAACGTGTCGCCGTCAAAACGCCGTAGCTTGGCGGCCAGGAAAAGTCGCCTCACCTCCTCTTCAATCCGCTTAGTACCGATGCCCTTATAGGTAATACCGGGCTGATGACAGTCGGGACAGGTCAGGGGCGGTCGCTGATGGTGTCCACAGATGTGACAGATTAGCTGATACTTGTCGTGATGTAGGGTAAGCGGAGTGAAACAATTCGGACAGAGAGCGGTCCAGCCGCAATTCTGACAAAGAGCGAGTCCGGCCGTGCCTCGCCGATTATGAAAGAGGAGGATCTGGCGGTGCCGGCTGAGCGCTTGGCGCATTGCCGTGAGGAGTGGAGTGGTGAAGAGGTTGCTCTCGGAGCGAAAATTATCCGGCTTGGTCAGATCAACTATCTTGGTGGTAGGGCGGATGGCATCCGGCTTAGCTAACTGATCCATGGTGACGATGGGGCGATGTAGATGCTCCGCCAGATAGTAGTCGCTGACGGATGGGGTAGCGGAACCGAGGACCAGTCGACATTTAGCCAGTTGAGCCAGCTTGGAGGCGACCGTGACGGTGCTGTAGCGAGGTGATTGGTCTTGATGGTAGGATGGCTCGTGACACTCGTCGATAATGACCAGCCCCAGCTCAGCCACGGGCATGAAGAGGGCTGAGCGAGGGCCGATAATTACTAGGGGCTTGGTGCTGAACAAAATATTTCGCCAAGCCAGGTTGCGCTGACTGGCAGTCATGGCGGAGTGGGTAACTACTACTTGTTCGGGGAAGCGCTGCTGAAACTCGCCGACTAATTGGGCGGTCAGTGAGATCTCGGGAACGAGCATGATGACCGACCGACCGCTGTTCAGCGCATCGCCAGCCAGCTCTTTATACACCTCGGTCTTGCCACTGCCGGTGATACCATGGAGCAGGATAGCGCCGGACTGCTCAGCTCGAATCTGAGCCAAGGCAGAGCGCTGACAGGTATTGAGTAAATAATGTGTACAGTCATCGCTAGATGGCCGGGGTGGCTTGATCGCCGGAGGAAGTGTCTTGGCCCGGGGCGCAGTGGTGACCTTGGCGGGTAAAATGCTTTGCCAACAGTCGCCCGAGCTGGTGGCGTAATAATCAACCATCCAGTGGTGTAGCTGGACCAGCCGGCTCGGTAGGGGGTGCTCTATTGCGACCCGGCTGATATCCTTGCAGGCAAAGTCGGGCTTAGTGGCGCATCCAACGACCACGCCGAGTGAAGTCCGCTGACCCACCGGCACATCAACTAAAGTGCCGGTATCCAGGCGATCCGGGTGCTGATAGGTGAGTACATCACGGTACTTGCCCACGTTGCCAACCATAGAGACGTCATAGTAATTCATCGCTAGTCATTATATATGACTAGGAGTCTGATGTATCTTTTCCGTCTACGATGGTTGTGGGGCGGGTGGAACGGTCTTGTCCACATGACAACAGCGGTGCGTATTGACACGACCGGTTAGCCGGTGCTAAGCTTAAGCCAGATGAATGTAATCAGATAAAAAGAGGACAATAGCAATGGCGACAAACCCAGAGTTCAACCAAAACAGCAATCAAGGCGATCAATCAGCCAACAGCTACACCAACGTATGGGACTACTTCGGTGATATCGGCTTGAACGACCAAGAATTAGCTGACGTGATGAGTGGTCAGCCCGGTGATAAGCCTGATGTAGCGGTTGATGCTATAGGCGCAACGGCTGATAAGGTAGACTCACCGGCTAGTACTACGACAGGTGCAGACGTATCAGCCGAGTATCGCTCAGAGCGGCTTCAGCCCGCGGGTGAGCATGGTGAGGTATCTGCCGACACCGCCAGTACGGTGGTTAAGATTGATCACTCGCCCAAGCCGGATAGCACTGAGGTAACTACAGAGTCGCCCGACGCTCAGCCGGAGGTCACCGCTGAGCCGACGACTGCTGCAACTCAGGAGTCGGTAGTGACCGAGCAGTCAACCGAGTCTCCGGTCGGATCCACCGAGCAACCGACTGCTGCTACAGATACAGAGGTAGTTGAACCGCAAGAATCCACCGAGCAGGAGACTGATCAGATCGACGAGATGTCATCGGAGACTGATGCTGAAGAGTCTGAGCGGGTAGTAGACGAGCATGAGGCTGAGGGGTCTCCATACACCAAGGAAGAACTGGAGCAGTATCGTCTGCCGGATAATGCCGAAGAGGCGAAGGCGCAAGGTCTGCTGGAGTCATTTGAAGAGAACGGCTTGGGTCATAGCCAAGTAGACGAAGTGGTTCGTTTCGCCCTGAAGAATCCCGGTGGCGTGAGAGTTACATTAAACGACGACCAGAAGAATGCTTTCGAGGGCTGGATGAAAGATCATAGCGATTGGATGGACGGTGATGATGCTCGACGAGTGTGGCGAGCGGTGGCGCCGGACAGCGAGAAATGGCGTGACCCGGCTAACCCTGACGACGATGTCAGTAAGTCGATCAAAGGTGGTTTCGCCAATCCGACGAACCTAGCCGATGGTAAGGCGCTGCTGCGTAGCCAGCAGAGTGCTGACGGTAAAGTAGTCGAAAAGCAAGGTAAAGCTATGCCGGCTTCAGCTCGTTTCGTTAATAAGATAAAGCAAGCTGCACTTGATCTTACCGGCAAGAATGATGTATCGGACAAAAACATAGATCACAAGAAACCCATTGTATCCAAGAAAGCTGCCGTTACCGTCTTGGCGGCGATTATGGCATCCGGCATGGTTCCGGCTGCCGCCTTTGGTGAGACGGCGGCAGTTGATACATCCGGCGATAGTAGAATAGAGGTGCTGGACGATAATGTCGTATTGTCGCAAAAACAAAATTCGTCTGACCCGATAGATCTCGCCATTGGCTCACCAAAGCTACGGGAGACGATGAAACAGAATAGTCTTAAAGCCGACAAGGAAGCTAACGAGTCTCATCAAGATGAGTTTCAATCAATGACTCTGACACAGCTTAATAATATTGCCAAAAGCAGAGAATCGACCGATCGCCATTACAACGCTAGTAATCTACCAGCGGCTGATTATCACATGTGGGGACATGATAACGGTGACGGTACTTATGACTGTAGCTTTAAGAAGACGGCCTCATCTTTCACCAGGGAGATTGATACTTCTAGTCAGGAATCTATTACTAAGCATGTCATGGAGGGTTGTGAATCTACCCCGGAGCAGCTGGCCGGCATGTCGGTGGCACTCCTACCACAGGACGTATTGGAGCAGAATGGCTATAACGGCAATGTCAATGACTTTGCCGATCATTTGAAAGATGATAACGAAGCCAGGGCTAATGTACTGAATGCTTTCCGAGAGGTGGAGAGTAAGGTTAACTACCAGCATGCAACTCTCGAAGAGGGGACGGTGTATAAGAGCTTGGGTATCATCCGTATGAACAATGGAGAGTTTGCCTTGTTGGCTGGCGGTAACAGAATTGTTCGTTCGGGAGGCAAAGACGTGCTGATAGCAAGCTACACTGATCATCAGAATGTAGAGCACCGTATGGTTGTCGACCCTGATTGTGACAACCTAATAGAAATCCAAGTGAACGAAGAAGGTGAAGTGGTGCAAAGCAGAACTGTCCACCAGGGTGGTGGCGGTGGCGGAGAACGACGTCGCGAGTGGCATGGCGGTGGCGGAGAACGCCGCAAGGA
>CAJPSI010000042.1 GCA_905373275.1 Candidatus Saccharibacteria bacterium UBA1103
CCTTAGGACGAATTGAGCGAGGTGTCGCCAAGGCAGGTGCGCCGATTAGCTTGATTAGCCTGGACGGCACTGTCGCTGGTGGCAAGATAGACAAGCTTTTTACCTATAGTGGCTTGAATCGTCGGGAAGTTGACCAAGTCGTAGCCGGTGACATCGTTGCTATTACCGGAGTTAGCCAGGCAAAAATCGGCGAGACGATCACTGACCCTGCCGACCCGACCCCCTTGCCTAGCATTGAGATTGAGCAGCCGACCATCTCGATCTACCTTGGGCCTAACACTTCCCCTTTTAAGGGGCGAGAGGGTAAGTTTAACACCTCTCGCCAGATTGCCGAGCGTCTCGAGCGAGAGCTGGAGACTAATGTGGCGCTAAGAGTTGAGCCCGCCAATATTGGCTTTAGAGTAAGCGGACGAGGTGAGCTTCATCTGTCTGTCCTGATCGAGACTTTGCGCCGGGAGGACTACGAGTTTGAAGTCGGACGGCCGCAAGTCATTCTGATTGAACGAGATGGACAGAAAATGGAGTCGGTTGAGGAACTCTTCATCGAAGTATCTCCCGAGCTGCTAGGTAGCGTCTCCATGGAGCTGGGAGCTCGTCATGGCGAACTGACCAACCAGGAAACTACCAGCCAGGGGCAAATCCGAGCCACTTACCGTATCACATCTCGAGCTTTGATCGGCCTACACAATACCTTACTGACTGCCACTAAGGGAACGATCATCATGAGTTCACTGCCCTGCGGTTATCAGCCACTAGGAGCACCTTTGAGCGGTCTGCGAAATGGTGTCTTAATAGCCGCCGAGTCCGGAACGTCAACAGCCTACGCCCTAGCCGGTGCTGAGGCTCGAGGGGAACTGTACATCGGTCCGGGCACTGAAGTCTACGCCGGCGAGATCGTCGGTCTGAATAAGCGCAAAGATGATTTAGAAATTAACGTCTGTAAAGGTAAGCAGCTAACCAACATGCGCAGCAAGTCTAGCGATGGCGCTATCCAGTTGACCCCCTACACCCAGATGTCGCTAGAGCAGTGTCTCGACTTCATTGAAGACGACGAGCTACTAGAGGTCACTCCTCAGCACCTGCGTCTGCGCAAAGCCGAACTAGACCCAATCAAGCGTAAGCGTGCCCATCGTCGTTAGATCGAGACCGTCCCTAGCGAGCTTGCCCATGATGTCGTTCACTTCTTGATGCTGACCGGCTAGGTGAAGCTTCGCTTACTTAGCCGCCTTCTCTAAAGCCTGTTTGATCGCCTGGCGAATGTTGGCATCGGTCGACGAACTAACTTTCTTGCCGTTAACAAGCCAGGTCGGCGTGCCGGTTACCCCCGCCTTATCGCCCAGCTTTTTATCCCGATCAATCTTTTCTTGGACGCCGTTAGTCTCCGTCGTCTCTAAGGATTCGTTAAACTTCTTCACATCAAGCCCGGATTCCTTGGCATACTTATCCAGAGTCGTCTGACGCTCGCTGGATGAGACGGCATAGCCAACCCACATCTGGTTCTGGAATAACTTGCCATTCATCTTCCAGTAGGCATCATTGCCGCCCAGCTTCTTGGCTACTTCAGCGGCGCTCAGAGTCGCTTTGGAGTTCGGGTAGTTCAAGCTATACTCCCGCCTGATAAATAGTACTTTATCCCGGTAATCATTCTGGATCTTCTCGGTGTAGCGACTGATCGCCTGACAATGCGAGCAGGCAAAGTCTTCGTACTCTATCACGACCACCTTAGCATCCTTTTTGCCTAGATAGACATCGTCGATAATGTCATCCTTTTCACCCTGACTTAGCTGGCGTTTTAACGTCTTTTCCTTGGCTCGGATGATGTCGTCTCTAGCGATTAGCTTAGTGCCATCTAGTTGACTGACATAAGCTAGCTCCTTGCTGCTGCTATTCTGCCCCTGAGTTTGGTTCTTCTGCCATAGCAGCAAGCCGAAGCTCAGCACTACCACAAGTGTAAATACAATCCATGCTCTCTTGTTCATCAATATCTCCCTCGCATTTCACCCGATTATAGCATAATGATACAATGTAGGGCATGAGCGTGTTTCTGATCATTATCTTGACCATCCTGGTCACCGCCAGCTCCAGCGTTGACTTCCACGCCAATCGCAATAAATCCGCTATCAAGGCTCTCGGCACAACCGGGCGCAAGGTTCGAGCGGTCAATCAACTGATTAGCTATTACCCCGGCCTGCATCTATTTGTCAGTCTGGTTGCCCTGCTCGCCACTATTTGGATAGCCTGCCTCGCCGCTCTCACCTGGGGCATAGTCGCAGGCTGCTTTATCTCGCTGGTGATCATCGCCTTAGCTCAGCTACTAGGCGCTCGGCTCACCCCCTTGACCGACCAGCTTTTGATCAAACAAGCCGGCTTTATCAATAAGTACTTTGGCTGGACCGGTGTATTTAATAGCCTGGTAACCAGCAAGCCGGTCGACCCGATTGACGACGTCGACGAGCTAATCCAGGTACTGCACAATAGCAAGATTGATTGCCCCACTCAGCTCCTGATCGAGAGGACCCTGCTCGCTCAGCACACTCCCGTCGAAAAGCTAGCCACTAAGTGGAGTGACGTCAAAAAGATTAGCTTCAAAGATCGCCTCACTCCGAAGCATATTGACGAGCTCTTTCAGAGCCGCCAAAAGATCTTCCCGGTCATCCGCAATGACGAGAACGACGTCGTCGGTTTGCTCCACCTGGCTGATGTTACCGTGATCGGACAATCGGAAAAACAGTTGCTCAGTAGCATGAATCGTAATTTCGTTAGCTGCGAGACGAACACCACCACGCCTGAAGTGCTTCGACTAATGGCAGACAACGAAACTACCGTCGCTATCATTACCAAAAATAAGCACATCTACGGACTGATCAATCTAAGCGAAATTATCTCAGCCGGCCAGTCCTGCCAGGTCTAGCCGATCACCGGCTGTGTTAGAATATTAGGCAAGTACCCGAGAAAGGATTTTTCATTATGGAGAGAACACTGACTGTCAAAACGCCCCGGCTAATTGGGCAAGAGATCAAAGTTGCCGGCTGGGTTAACACCAGACGAGATCATGGTGGAGTTATCTTTGTCGATCTAAGGGATCACACCGGGCTGGTCCAGGTGGTGTTCAATCCGGACCATGATGATATTTTTCACCTGGCCGAGGGGTTGCGTGATGAGTACTGCATAGCTGTCACCGGGACAGTGCGAGAGAGAGGTGCCGGGCTGGAGAACCCCCATCTAGCTACCGGACAGATCGAGCTTGTCGCTAGCCGGCTGGAGATTCTCAACCGCTCCGACCCGATTCCCGTCGCCACCAGAGATGAAGGACAGCGGTCTAGCGAAGAGATGCGCCTCCGCTACCGCTACCTTGACTTGCGTCGGCCATCAATGCAACGAATGATCACCCGGCGAGACCAATTTAACCGTATTATCCGCCGATACATGGCAGAACACGATTTCATTGAGGTCACTACCCCGATCTTAGCTAACAGCAGCCCTGAGGGAGCCAGAGACTACCTCGTTCCTTCTCGACTGCATCAGGGCGATTATTACGCTTTACCCCAAGCACCTCAGCAATTCAAACAGCTGCTAATGGTTGGCGGGGTGCCACGTTATTACCAGATCGCTGCTTGCTTTAGAGATGAAGACCCTCGGGCGGATCGTCTCTATGGTGAGTTTTACCAGCTCGACTGCGAGATGAGCTTTGTCGATGACGGCGAGGTAGTTCGGCACACTCTTGAGCCGTTAATTATTCAGCTGGCTAAAGAGTTCGGGCACAAGAAGCTGGTCAGCACCTACACTTCCGGTAGCGACCCGATCCCTCGCTTGACTTACCATGAAGCCATGGAGCGCTATGGTACGGATAAACCGGACCTGCGCTACCATCTGGAACTGGTCGAGCTAACCGACGCCCTAGGCGAGACTGACTTTGGCGTATTTAAGCAGGCTGAGTGTATCAAGGCGATTTGCGTCAAAGGTGGAGCATCATTTACCCGCAAGCAGATCGACAACTTTACCGAGCTGGCTAAAGCGGAGGGTGCCGGCGGGCTGGCCTACCTGACTTACGAAGAATCAGGCATCAAGAGCCCGATCGCCAAGTTTCTTAGTAAGAGCGAGCTGGACGAGATTACCAGACGCACCGAGGCGACTGCCGGTGATATCGTCCTATTCGGAGCTGACCGGCGAGCACTAGTCAACAAGGTGTTGGGGAAGCTCCGAGTCGCCCTAGCTGATTTCCAGGAGCTCAAGCACGACGACGAAGTGGCGCTATGCTGGGTAACCGATTTTCCTTTCTACGAATACGATGAAGCTAATGCAAGAGTTGACTTCGGACACAACCCCTTCTCGATGCCCAAGGGCGGTATAGCCACTCTAGAACAAGCCACTACCGACGAGCAGAAACTAGCTATCACCGCCGATCAGTATGACATGGTAATGAATGGTTACGAGATATGCTCCGGCGCCGTCCGCAATCATAACCCCGACATCATGTATAAAGTCTTCGAGATCCTCGGTTACGATCACGCTTATGTCGAACAGAAGTTTGGCGCCCTACTCAACGCCTTTCGCTACGGTGCTCCACCCCACGCCGGTTGTGCCTACGGTCTGGATCGAATCTTCATGGTTATGGAAAATACCGACAACATCCGTGACGTCGTCGCCTTCCCCAAGAACGGTTCCGGTGCCGACCTAATGATGGGCTCACCCTCTCGGGTACTTGATGCCCAGCTTAAGGAACTCCACATCCGGCCCGCTCCCGAGACTGACTAAATCAGCCCCCGGAACCAAGAGTGCGCCCCGGCCAATGTACCGGGACGCATTTACTACTTGCTAAGGATAGCCTAGTGTACCGGCTTAACAAAGGGTATGTCCGGATTCGCCTCAGCGATCCGAAGCAGCTCGTTATACTTCGCCACCCGGTCAGTCCGACTAAGTGACCCTGTCTTGATCTGACCGCAGCCCAGACCAACCGCTAAGTGGGCGATGGTCGTGTCCTCGGTCTCGCCGCTCCGATGGCTCATCGCTGTATTAAAGCCATTCGCCTTGGCCAGCTTGACAGCATCAATCGTCTCGCTGAGCGAGCCGATCTGATTAGGCTTGACCAAGATGGCATTGCCGGCCTTGAGGTCAATTGCCTTCTGAAGACGCTGAGTGCTAGTCACCAGCAGGTCATCACCCACCAGCTGCGTCTCAGCACCCAGTCTTTCGGTCAGCTTAGTCCAGCCAGCCCAGTCTTCCTCGGCTAAGCCATCCTCAACGCTAGCCAGCGGGTTGCCTGCCACCAGCTCTCGGACATAATCTATCATCTGATCGGTACTCAGCTTAGCATTATCATTCTTTAGCTCATAGTAGCCGTCACGGTAGAACTCGCTAGCCGCCACATCCAGCGCCAAGACAAAATCTTGTCCCAGCTGATAGCCCGCCTGAGTCACCGCCTGTTCAATCAATTTAAGCGGCTCGCCATTACCGCCCCGTAAATGCGGAGCATAGCCGCCCTCGTCACCTACGGTAGTAGGATAGCCCTGCTCCTTTAGAATCTTACCAAGATGGTGAAAGACCTCACTTGCCTGCCTCACCGCCTCGGCAAAGCTGGGTGCTCCGATTGGCATGATCATGTATTCTTGGATATCAGTCGTCCAATTGGCGTGCGCCCCGCCGTTCATGATGTTCATCATCGGTAGCGGCAATGAAGTCTCACTGGTGTCAGTTAGCTGAGCAATATAGTGCCACAGCGCCAAATCTTCTGACGAGGCCGCCGCCTTAGCGGTCGCTAACGACACCGCTAAGATGGCATTAGCTCCCAGCTTAGACTTGTTGTCAGTACCATCCAACTGTAGCATAGCCCGGTCAACCGCCCTCTGATCAGTCGCCTCCATGCCAATTAACGCCGGCGCAATCTGTTGGTTGACATTAGCTACCGCCCTATCGACGCCCTTACCCATAAAACGGCTGCCGCCATCTCTTAACTCTAAGGCTTCAGCCGCCCCGGTCGAAGCACCGCTCGGCACGGCGGCTCGACCACGAGAGCCGTCATCCAGCCCAACTACCGCTTCAACCGTCGGGTTGCCTCGTGAGTCTAGAATCCAGCGAGCTTGCACTTTACTAATTTTTGCCATTTTATACCCTCTTTCTTTACTGCTGGTATTATACCATTATCCATGCCGGTTAATTTCCGAGCTACCTTACATCAACTAATGATGTTTAAATGTATCAATGAAGCCTGGTACTCCAGGAGGGATTCGAACCCCCGACACGGTGGATAGAAGCCACCTGCTCTAATCCCCTGAGCTACTGGAGCACAGCACCATTATAACATCATCTTTTAGTAGCCAAGTATCCCTACACCAAATCTTTCCGGTAGAGGTCGTGATAGAATTGGCAGCTACG
>CAJPSI010000043.1 GCA_905373275.1 Candidatus Saccharibacteria bacterium UBA1103
AAAGATAAGCATAGTGGCGTTGTACCGACTACTAAAGCTAGTAAGGATAAGGTTCAAGCGGGCGACACGGTTACTTTCGACTACATGGTAGAGAACCCTACCGGTCCGACTAGAACGAGACCATTCCAGTATCACAACTACACCTTCATCCTCAAGAGGGGAACATCACTACCTGCAGATAAAGATGATCGTCCGACATATCCTATGTCCTGGTACGGCGATGGCGTTAGCTGTAAGGGTGGTCGTAGTCTCGGCTGGAGATGGAATAATAATCCCTCGCTTAGCGCAATCAATCCTTGCGTCGGTTGGGACACTGGTAGAGATGATGAGGACGTTGTCCTTAATGTCGGCGGTAGTAACATGCGGTCTAAGTCGTATGGCATATATGGTGGTGGTGGCTGGCTGGCTCAGCCTGGCGACAGGATCTGCTCCTATATCGCTGTTGACAACAACTGGAGTGTGAAGAATGATCAATCAGCTGATACCTTCCGAGCTAGCAACATTGCTTGCGCCGTGGTGACGAAGAGCCCCAACCTTAACTTGTCCGGATCAGATAGCTATGCTGATAAGGGTTTCCAGGGTGCTAGTGTCAGCAAGAGTGATAAAGTCCCCGGCACTGACAAGCGAGGCTCCTACTCGCAGTATGGGCTGCTAACTGGTAATAAGGACAAAGTGACTAACTTCGGCTCAGCCGGCTATACCACAGCGTATGACAAATACCGCAGTCTAGCCTGTAAGCTTAGCTATGCTAATACGGGTAACGTCAAGGATGATTGTAAAGATCTGAAGGGACTTAAGCCGGCCGGCCTATTTAAGAAGTCTCTGTCCACGCCTAGCTCAACTAATACTACGCCATTACCAGGTGGATCTAACGTTGATCTGAGTAATTTGCCTAGCGGTAATTACAATTATACCGGCAGTGTGCCGCTAAATATAAGTGGCAATCTGGACAAAAAAGGTAAACACATTACTATATTTGCTGAGAAGACTGATGTCACTATTACCGGTAAAATTGACGCTTATGCCGGTCCTTACGCTAATCTGTCTGACATTCCCAGCTTCACCATCAAGGCTAAGACCATCAAAGTTAATCCTGGAGTAAGTCTCATTACCGGTACTTATGTAGCGAAGGGTCGCTTCGAGAGCTGTAATGGTGCTCAGGATAAATCAGCTGACTTAGGCATGCGACCGGATAGTAAATGTCAGCAAAAGCTCAAGGTTAACGGTGCTATCGTCTCCGAAAAATCGCCGATCTTTCTTCGCACCTTCGGGGCAGGTAATCTACAGGAGGATAATCAGTGGAAGACCGATAGGATTTCCTCAACTGCCGAGTGGATCAATTACACGCCCAACCTCTGGCTGACCACCTCTAACGGCTCGTCCGGCAATCAGCTGGAAGGTCTGACCACGACGCAAGTCACTAATCTGCCGGTGAGGTATTGATGAAGCGAGAGGGTGGATATACCGTACTTGAGACCGGGCTGGCTATCGCCATGTCGACGACGCTGGTCTTACTGACCTTCGGCTTGGCGGCTATGGTCGGTCGAGGTCGCTTCCGTGATTCGCTGGTCACTACCCAGTCTTTCATCAAGCAGCAGTATAACGAGGTTCGCTCCGGCATCAATTCTCGCTTAACTGAGGGTGATGTGAGTACTAACAAGATGGGGCCCGTATCAGAGTGTAAGAATACGGCTATCCCCGGCAATAATAACGGTTGCTACGTCATCGGGCGTCTGCTGATCTTTGATAATGATGGCGATAACGGTCGTGTCCAAGTCAGCTTTATCATTGCCGTGGTGAAGGCGGGTTCTAAGTGGCCGGACAGCACTAAGACAGGTCTGTATAACTTAGAGAACGGGGTGACGCTGTATGCCTTGACCGATACTAGCGGGAATGACGCCGGTCTTAACCCTACCATCAAGCAGATGGGTGGCAACAGCCTGGAGAAAGTCTGGCTGCTCCAGAATGGAGGGTGGGAGACGCTGTATGACGCTGCTCATCCTCCTAACCCCGGTCCCGGTCAAAACAACATGGCTATCCTGCGTAGCCCGGTCGATGGCTCGCTGGTCGTTGCCTCAAAGGTTAACCTGGCCCCTAGCCCAGGTATTCAGGGCTTGAAGAAGCTGGATCTTCAAAGCGCCGTGACGAATATGTCGCAGGATGATAAGCTGGCTCTGGCGGTACGCAATAGTGGCTTGGGTTACCCCGGCGGTGTCATCTGCATACCCGGTGGCGATAACCCGGCGGGGACGTCAAACAACTTCAACGTAGCGGGTGGTAACTGGAACTGGGATGGTGGGCTGAACAAGGTGGGGCCCAAAGATGTAGTCGATGCGTGTAAGAATATGGATCAATAATGATGGTGAGGGCAAGGATGAAGAGAAATCAAGCAGAACGGGGCGACACATTAGTCGAGGTGACTGTGGCGATGGCGGTGCTGGGGCTAATGCTGGCGGCTAGCCTGGCGGTCATTAACCGAGGGCTGATGGGGGTGTCAAATGCGGTCGAGCGGACTTCGGTGCGGGCTAGCCTGAGTAGTCAGGCGGAGTTACTGCGCTATGTCTTTGACGATCCGGTCGCTAATAAGGAGGCTTACAAGTGGATCCTTGATCATACTGGGTCAAACGTAAGTCTTGGTCAAAATGGCTGCGAGATTGGTGGCGGTGGCTTCTACCTGAGTGTCAATAATAAGACCGGCACGCCACCGGTAGAAATACATGAGCTTGATTCGGTAGATACTAATAAGCTAGCGAATAACGTCTATGGTCAGCCGGAAGCGGGTGAAGTGGGCAACAATAGCGGTGTTAGCCGAGGTATCTGGATCGAGGGCGACAAGCACGATGGGCAGCAGAACGGCATGCCCGGCTATATCGACTTCTACGTTCGGGCTTGCTGGACACCACATGCGGCGCAACAGCCGGGCTCGGGGCGAATGGAATCTAACGTACGGGTGTACTATAAGTAGTAGGGGCAGGAAAGGATAAGACATGGCTAGACTATCAGACAAAGAGAGCGGTTTTACCTTGATCGAGGTGTCGACAGCCCTGATCTTCGTTGGCTTTATCATCTTCATCTTGGCTGCCACTACGGTCAATATTGTCCGTTCGTATAATAAAGGCATCTGGCTGGCTCAGATCAACCAGGCCGGTCAGCAGATGAATAGCGACATCGGCGATAAGGCTCGCTATAGCCCGGCAGCGACGGTAAAGGCTAAAGAGCGTCGGATGTGCATCAACGGCGTGTCTTACCTGTGGAATACGCAGAAAGAGATTGATGATGATCCGGGAAATAATAGGTATTTAGATGGAACGCCGATCCGACTGGCTCGGATTGATGACCCGAACGGTGACTACTGTAACGACCTTAATAAGCAGCCGAAGCTGCCGAGCGACGATTCCGGAGTCCATATCTTGCTGGGGCGAGGAGCAACGATCCAGGAGTTCAAAGTAGAAGAGCAAAAGGCTGGTGCGCCTCTGCTAACCATCAGCGTAGTGGTCTCGACTGAGGGGGCGAACCGACCTTACAAGGTGAGTCTGGTTAATGGCTCGGATAAGTATAAGGAGGATATGGCGAATGGTACCTGGCAGTGTGGTGATTTTATTGATGACCATCCTAGTAATGGCAAGCTGGATGAGGGCGAGTTTACCCCGGCTAAGAACCAGTATTGCTCATTTGCCAAGTATACCTTCACTGTCTATGAAAGGAGTAAGATATGATTTCTCGCTTAGTGTCTCGGTGTCGACCGGGTGATCGTGAGTCGGGTCAGGCCTCGATGGTGACCGTGGCTATGTTTATGATGCTCTTTGCGGCGATCGCCGTTAGCTTCACCTTCGTGGTCATCTCAGCATCTCGCCAGGCGCTAAATGATTCTCTCCAGTCGTCGGCTAAGATTGCGGCTGAGTCGGGTGTCGAGGATGCTAAGCGCTTGATCGTCTACTGCTATAACAAACGCCAGTCAGACGGCAGTTATCTTCATCAAGATGATAAGCAGTTATGCTCCGAGGTTATCGGTAAGCTTTCGGATAAACTGGAGGATATGGGGTGTGACGATATTCTCGATAAGCTGGGCAGTAATAACTACAAAAATAGCTTTGCCGTAGAGGAAGAAGGCAATAGAGGTCACCGAGTTAGAGTCGGTAATAATGGTGGCGGTAGTAACGAGAATAACGAATATTATCAGTGCCTAAAGATCGCTACCAAGACTGACAACTACCAGGGAATGGTGAATAACTTGGGTAAGTCGGTCATCGTACCGCTCAGGGTAGTGGACAAAAATAACAACGCCGCCGTCATTGCTAGTCTGGAGATCGAGTGGCACCGCAACGTTGCCGGTAACGATGGTGATAACCCGGCTAAGATGAATGGTGCCATGGGTACCGGTCTACCCCCGGCTGGTACTTGGAATAGCGGCAACAGCAACCGCCCGGCAGTCCTCCGGGTCGAGCGGGTCGACGTAGCTAAAGGCAGCTTCACTTTGGACAGCCTGGCCGATAGCGACACCGCTCTGACTCTGCGCCCGTCGGTGAATGGTAATGGTGGTGGTAAGGATAAGAATAGGTATCACTTAGGTGACTACAAGCCTTACTACCAATCTGGTCGAGATAGTATTGCGCCTAATAACCAATATGGTGGTAAGGCGCCAATCGTCGAGGCGAAATGCGATGGTGCAGACTATGCCTGCAAAACGATATTCGAAGATTCACTTGACACCACTAAAACAGACTATTACCTGCGTATCAATGCCATCTATCGTAGTACTCACTTCAAGATCACGGCATATGGCCAGAACGGGAAGAAGCTCTACTTCGACGGCGTTCAGCCACTAGTCGATGTGACCGGTCGGTCGTCCGACTCGTTTAGTCGAATCCAGGCTCGGCTCAAGCCCAGCTTTGACAAGAATGCCGACAGTACGAACTGGTGGCCGGAGTATGTCATCGATACTAATGGCAAAGTCTGTAAAGACATAGAAGTACAGTACGATGAAGGCGAAGACAGGTGTAAGTAATAGTTAGCCCGGGCATTGCGGTCTCAGACCGTAGCCTTGATGGTGGTGGCAACTCTGTACCGGTCTAGTAGCGACACTTTACAGATTGCTCTGAAATTTGTCGTGCACTTCCTTGAGATGAGGGTCGGTCACGTGGGTGTAGATCTGGGTGGTAGCGATATTGCTGTGCCCCAGCATCGACTGGACCGAGCGCAGGTCGGCCCCATTCATCAGCAGGTCGGTAGCAAAAGAGTGGCGCAGAGTGTGAGGGGTGACATGCTTGGTGATGCCGGCTGCCTGAGCATATTTACTGACGATTCGCTGGATCGAGCGGGGAGTCAGGCGACGAGCTTCGCTGAGGTCGACGTCATCACTCTCGACGATATTGCGAGAATTATTGAGAAAGAGCGGCTTGAGCCCGTCCGACCTGGTCTGCAGATATTGCTCGATCGTATCGGCAGCTGATTGGCTAATGAAGATGGGGCGGTCTTTACCGCCCTTACCCCTGATGGTGAATTCTCGTCGATCCAGATTGAGCTGGTCGCAATTGATGCTACATAGCTCGCTGACTCGCATGCCACCTGAGAAGAGCAGCTCGATGATGGCTCGGTCTCGCAGTCCACTAGGCTGGTCAAGCGGAATGGCGTCGAATAGCCGAGCCACTTCCTCTGCCAGTAGGAAGGAGACCTGTTTCTTCTGAGTGCGGGGTAGGTTGACCCGGCTGGCATCCAGGGTGGGGATGTCTCGCTGCGAGCAATATTTGAGAAAGCTCCTCAGAGCGATCAGATGATAACTCTGGGTGATGAGCGAGAGTTCACGCCCTTGTTCGTCGACGAAGCGGTTCAGCCACAGACGGTATTTTCTGACCAATTCGTCGGTGATTTGGCTGACGGGGATGTTGCCGGCGAATTCAACCAGTCGGTCCATGTATAGGTTGTAGTTCTCGGCGGTGCGGATGGATCGGCCTCGCTCGATTTCGATGTACTCGACGAAGTCCATGATCAGGTCGGCGAGGTAATTTTCATCATTTTTAGCGTCTTTGTTACGGGTCATTAGGCGTATTTTAGCATTTCACTTAATGTCGCACAAGATGAAGAAATCAAAACCTCGTCACTAGAGCTTTCATTCTTCATCTGCATCATCATTTCCTTCAGACCCGCCTGGCTGGCTCGTGCACTGCTGAGCTTCAAG
>CAJPSI010000044.1 GCA_905373275.1 Candidatus Saccharibacteria bacterium UBA1103
CAGTACGAGATCAACATGACCGGCCGCTGGAGCATGATTGAGAGCTTGGTCGGCAGTAAGGGGCGAGGCTTTATCCTGGCTGGACGAGCCATCCGCCTGGCTCCATTATCTGAGAAAAATCAGCAGAAGGGCTTGACTAAGAAAGACGTCCTGCGAGCCAGGAAGCGTGCTCTCATGCGAGGGGTAGCCGCCATGGCAGTTAATCTAGCCAGCCACACTAAGCCCACCGAGAAAGTCGCTGAATCCATTGCCAATAAGGCGATGTAGACTAAGCTAGCATTCCATCTCACGAGCCGGGCACTCCGCTTAGCGCATCCGACTCATGGTATAATAGCCACTAGAGTAAAGGGGTCTACACACTATATGGACAAACAAGATGGGCAATCTCAGCAATCAAGCTTACATCAGCCGAGCGACACCGCTTATCTGTCTGAACCGGACTTAGCCGAGCCGCCTCGAGAGAAACAGCTCACTGATCAGCAGCGCCCAGCTCAGTCTCAGGCTATACCGGCACAACCTGCGGCGACAAGCTCGTCACACCTCAATGGTATCGCAGGCTGGTTGGCCTTCTTTATGGTTGTCCTTATCATCGGTGCCCTTCTTTTCCTTGGTGTCTTTTTTAACACACTGACTAAGGTTAACAAACCGCGATTTCTTCCTTCTGACTTACTTTTCCCTTTCGCCGATAACGTCTTGCCAATAAGCGACGACGAATCATCCTACATGGTTTCCGCTGTTATGGCGCCCGTTGTGGCAACACTGGCCATCGCCGCCGTGGTGGCGATTAGCCAGCGAAAGAGGCTGGGCAAGCAGCTAGCTATCGCCACCTATATCTCTTACTTTGTTCATCAGGTGCTATACGTCGTCTTCAGTGTGGTGAGCAAAAGCTATTATGTGAAGCCTATCGACATTACCATCAGTATCGTTAGCTTCGTCATCATCATAGCGACCATAGCCGGACTACTCTGCTTATATTTCTTCACCTCCAGGCGAGTCAAGGAGACACTGGTCGAGTAAGCTAGCGCACTTTACCCGATGTCACAAGCTCATAGCATAATCATTACCGAAGCAGGAGAGACTAGCACTATGAATGAACAAAATCAGCAACACAAACAATCGGTGTTACGCGAGCCGGATATCCCTCGTCAACTATCCAAGCCGGCACCTACCTCAACTGAAATGCCTCATGAGAGGCAACCCGTCAGCCGGCAGAGCTCCGCTCAACCCCGGATTTCACCAGTGCAGTATGCATTAGCGACGCCACCACCCAAGGATGTCGCAGGCTGGCTAGCCTTCTTTATGTTTGTCGTCACCATTGGTGCTCTGGTCTCCGCCACCATGTTCTTCACCTCGCTACTCGACATTAGCCAGCCGTATGCAATTATCTCGATCATCATGGCACCCATCGTCGTTACACTAGCCATTGCCACTGCAGTCATGGTCAGTCGGCGAAAGAAGCTGGGTGGACGACTAGCCATCGCTACCCTTATCGCATCATTCCTACATACGATATTAATGACTGTCACCTATACACTTATTGATGGCTTAGAAACATCTGTAGTGATTATTTACATTGCCATTATGCAGGCTATTGCCGCCTTTCTGTGTTGCCTGTACTTCCGTATCTCCAGGCGAGCCAAGGAGACATTGGTCGGGTGAAAGAGCACTTAGCTGATATGCTTAGACTCGTGGTATAATAGCCACCAGGATAAAGGAGAATATCATGGATAAACAAAATGAACAGCCCAAACAACCAAAAGCACCTAAGCCAAACGCCGCCCAGCAGCTATTTGGCCCGGCTCCGGCACCGGCTGAGACACCTTACGAGAAGCAACCCGTCAATCAGCAGTACTTCGCTCAGCCTCAGGCTGCGCCGGTACAATACGTGGTGATGGCGCCGTCGCTCAAAGGGGTAAAGGGCTGGTTAGCTTTCTTTATGGTCATCCTAGCCATCGACGCCCTGATCTATGTCGGTGTCTTCTTCAATTCACTATTAAATCTCTCTGTTGCCACCTCTGTCATCTCGGCTATTATGGCGCCCATCATCGTCGCACTGTCCATCTCAGCTGTGGTGACGATTAATATGCAAAAGAAGTTGGGTAAACGGCTGGCCATCGCCACCTACCTCGTCACACTATTGCACTCGGTAATAAATATTATAGTTACTAATGTTGGCGTGCCCGGTAATGGGTTTGATACGACCACTGACATAGTGAATGCTATCAGTGGTCTCACCAGCCAAGTAATCGTTTCCGGCTTGCTCTGCCTCTACTTCTGCGTCTCCAAGCGAGTCAAAGAAACGCTGATCGACTAGCCTAGCCGGACTTACTAACGGTCAATATCTGCACCTGCTAGTAGGGCGCAGATTTGGTCTATTTATCTTTACACCCCGGGTTAAGGAAGATCACACGGCTTTGATTATTGTAGCATAAGGGCAGGCAGGGGAGTGTCAAATTTCGCTGATTCCATGCCCGGATTACAGCAAGATAACGCACTCTAGAACTAATGTCACAAACCCATCGCTTCTTTTTATTGGCAATTTTTAGCCTTGCGATATGCTCGCATGATTGTCTCTAGGCTCACACTATGTCGGAAGTTTATGTCGTCAATCTTGTCCAGATCAACCCACTCCGGTGTGCCGTTGGTGTAGGTCTTCTCGCTGTCGGTTATGTTGTCATTATTGATTTGCCCGTGCAATTGGCTATGGGTAAAGTACAGCTGGATTGACTGATTAGCTTGCGCCTCGGCGTTGCGCTTGAAGAAAGTAGTTGCCTGATGAATGATTTTATCCGGCATGATAGTCAGCCCAGTCTCTTCCTTGACTTCACGGACAATTGATTCCTCGATCGCTTCGCCTTTCTCGACACCGCCGCCAATCAAGCTATAACCATCCCATTGCCGAGTCAAAAGGATCTTATTATCCTCAATAATCACTGCGTATACGCCTACACGAATATTCAGCTCGTCAACGGGAACGGTGTATTGATTACCGTAAACGTCTTTACAAACGATGGTCTTAGCCATTTTACTCCATCTCTTTCACTTTTTCCTCGATGAAGCGGATTTCTCTATCATCAAGTCCATATTTGCTACCAATATCTCCGAGAAAGATCCGCCGATATACCCGCTTCTTTCATCCATATTGCCCCAAGCTTTTGGGACAAACAACTTATACTTCTCCAGCATAGGACTTTCTTTGATAAGTTTGCTTCTTTCAATAAATACATGACTCCGTTTCCTACATTCCAATCCACAAGCGCCGAGCTTATTCAAGCGCCGCAAAGCCTTTGATCGGACCATCACTACTGAAGTCAAACCGTTGCACCATAATGGTATCGCCTTCGTCGCCGCCGATAGTGACAGCCTTACCCTTGTCGTATTTCAGGAAGAAGTTAACATGCTCGTCTCGCTGACTACCTTTATCATAAAAGATCAGGTCTCCCGGCTGCAGATGATAGTTATCACCCCGATCGTGGAATCTGCCGGCTGCCCGATAGTACGCCTCTAGGCTACGTACGCCCGAGATCCGCCAGCCGCCATTATGCGGGTTGGTCAGTGACGCCCCGGCCTCGTGTGCCACCCAGCTAACGAAATTGACACACCAGCTCTGTTTTTCTCCCTGACTATAGTAAGTGCCCGGCTGAGGCTTGGCAAATTGCTGGCTCAAGATGCCAACTACTTTCGCCCTGAGCGGAGACAATTCCTTAGTCGAGAGATCAGGGAAGCTACCCCGATCAACCATGCTTAGCGACTCCGGTCGGCGCAGGGTGGTGCTAATGTACAGGCACACACCCACCAAGATCAGCACTATAGCGACACTAAAGATAATCAACTCAGACCAAGATGACCTGTCTTGTTGACCGTTTCCCATACTAGATATTATACAGGTTTACCGCCCAGACACTAGCATTTTGCTAGAGTTTTACTTCATTTTGGGCTAGAATATCTGTATAAGGAGTATGATATGAGTGAACTGCGCAACCACACATACACCCCGGCCGGTAGTCTAGTCAAGCTCGTCCAGGCCCTCGGTTATCTGTTGTCTCTTGATGATAATAAAAAAATGAACCGAGTCAAGCTGATCAAGCTTCTCTGGGTAGCTGATCGCTTCCATATGAGACGATACGGTAGAACTGTCTCAGAGTCACGCTACTACGCTATGCCACACGGTCCGGTTTGCTCGCTGGCTTTAGATATAGCTCAGCTAAACCGGGATTTCGCACTGGACAATGATGATATTAGCTACATCAGCGAATTCTTTACCACTGACGGATACTCTACAGCGATGTCTAAGAACCCCGGGGAAGACTACCTGTCGGAGACGGATAAAGAGATGATGCGCAAAGCTTATCAGGTCTTTAATAGCGCCGAAGATTTTGACTTAGCTGACCAGATTAGCCACAAGTACCCCGAGTGGCTACAGTACAAGTCATATTTTGATGGTGGTGAACGTAGCTCTCAACCGATTGACGAAGCTAAGTTCTTTGAGAATCCGGACAGAGACGATTATTTCGAAGAGGATAAAGATGTATTAGATGCCGCCCGAGAAGTATTTATAGAGCAACGAGAGATTGCCGATTCTATCAGTACCCAATCATAGCAATGGTTCCTTCCGACCGGACAAGACAGCACCAAAGAAATATCCTCAAGAGCCTTCGGCAGGGTGATTTACTCAGGATTAAGGGTAACCAGCCGTTCAAGAGCCCGGATGTTTATCATGTTTTCGTCGTGCTAAATATTAACCCGGCCAAAGACGAACTGCTACTGGTAGTCAACGGGACTACGAAGTACTACAAGAGAATGAGTTACTACCGGAAACGCAATATACCGCCGACCAAGCAACCCCTGTTATTCATAAGGGCAGGGAAATATCCATTCTTTAGCCGGGATACTTGCATTGATTGCCAGAGCATATCTCGTTTTAATCCACATAAACTAGATGACTGCGACATTAAATTGATCGAGGGGTGTCTAGACGAAACTGACTTCAGCTTCATCATTAGCTCCATTGCAACCAGCAGACAAATTAGCCCGCACTACAAGCAGCTGATTGGCATTCACTAGACCATCCGCTAATATCTTTCCCAATATAGCCACCTCGTTGTCAATTCTTGACAGCTACTTGTATTTATATCATGGTTATGGCATACTAGAGCAGATATGTCCGAGTTAATTACCACTACGCCACAGTCCGTTGACCATAGCGTCCAGCTGGAGATCGTCAAGTTTAACGAGCTTACTTCCGTCATGAATAATCAGCAGATCCGGCTAGCCACTATCGCTATCGCCGACTTCGTTAATCGTCAAGAAGCGGACGACAAGCAGATGCTATCCGTCACGCCCGAGGCAATCGCCGAGCGTCATGCCGCTGTCATCGCCCTGGAGCCGCCTCAGCCCACTTCTACCGAACTTAGCCTCACTACTGCATCCACCGAAGGGGACGGGGTAGCCAACTTTGCCGACCGGCTGGTCGGTTATGTCGGGGCGATGACACCGATAGAGCACACTTGCGCCGGCACCACTCGCCGGATGACTGAGGTCGGCTCACTCAAGGTCAGCCGTAAGCTCCGGGGGCACGGCATCGGCACGGTACTATTTGGCAAGATTCTGCAAGCTACCGAGGCAGAAGGGCTGACACCGTATGCATTTTGTAACGCCGACAGTCTACCTATCGCCGAAAGCCTAGCCGGGCGAGAAATTACCTACGCCACAGAAGTCCCACCCGAGGCACTTGAGCTGTGCAAGACCTGTCCTCTCTACGGCCAAGCCACTGACAAAAGTTATGGCTGTTGTGATACTGTAATGGTATGGAACAGCACCAACCGAGCGCCCAAGACGCCATCGCATTAACTAAGCAGCTTATCACCATCCCCTCAGTGTCGGATGACGAATCGGAGATCCTCAGCTTCGTCGATAAGTGGATTGGA
>CAJPSI010000045.1 GCA_905373275.1 Candidatus Saccharibacteria bacterium UBA1103
GCTTCCGAGTAAGGGGCATTTTCTTTTTATCATGTTATCTTTACGTTAGAACTGCCAAAAGTAATATGCCAGGGTAGCTCGGTAGCCTTATTTATGAGCTGACGGTCACCAGGGCTGACTAGTGACAAATCAGGTAAAATATGCTAGGATACCCGAGATAATGACAGAGGTGATACGTATCCAGGGTGCTAGAGTCCACAACCTGAAGGACATCAGTGTGGATATTCCTCGTGATCGGCTGGTGGTGATCACCGGACTGTCGGGCTCGGGCAAGTCCTCGCTAGCCTTCGACACCCTCTACGCCGAGGGGCAGCGACGTTACGTCGAGTCGCTATCGTCTTACGCCCGGATGTTCCTGGGTCAGATGGAGAAGCCTGATGTGGACAAGATTGACGGCCTTAGTCCGGCGATCTCGATTGATCAGAAGTCGACCAGCCGTAACCCTCGCTCGACGGTGGCAACCGTGACCGAGATATACGATTACCTGCGCTTGCTCTTTGCCCGACTGGGCACCCCGCATTGTCCGATCTGCGGCAAGGAGGTGCACAAGCGGACTCCTCAAGCGATCATTAATGAGATCATGCAGCTGAAAGATCGACGGGTCTACATCTGTGCACCGATTGCCAAGCAGAAGAAGGGTGAGTTCGCTCATGTGCCGGAGCAGTATATGGCTCGAGGCTATGCTCGAGCCCGAGTAGACGGCATCGTCTATGCTCTAGACGAGTGGCCGGATATCGACAAGAAGTTCAAGCATGATATTGAGCTGGTAGTTGATCGTCTGGTCATCACCGAGCAAGATCTATCCAGGATATCCGGTAGCGTCGAGCAGGCTCTGACTATCGGTGGTGGAGTAGTCGAGGTGATTGATGCCGATAGCAACGAACTGATGACTTATTCAGAGCGCTATGCCTGTCCTGATCACCCTGACGAGCCGATTCCCGAGCTGGAGCCAAGGCTCTTCTCCTTTAACTCGCCTTTTGGGGCTTGTCCAACTTGCTCGGGGCTGGGCAGTCGAATGGTGGTTGATCCGGAATTGGTGCTGAACGATCGCCTGACTATCATGGAGGGCGCCATCCGACCGTTCAACCGGATTAACGTCGAAGCCTGGTGGATGAAGAAGCTGGCTAGTGTGGCGAAGGTACACGGTTTTAGCCTGCGTACTCCGGTCAGTGAACTGGATGCTCAGACTCGTCGACTCCTACTGTATGGTACAGGCGACCAAGTCTATCCAGTTAGACTAGGTAGACGGACGATTCAGACGACTTACGAGGGAGTGATCCCTAATCTAGAACGCCGCTGGCGAGAGACTGATAGTGATTTCATGCGGCGGAATATCGAGCGATTTATGCGAGAGCGAGAGTGCATGGACTGCCACGGTGCTCGGCTCAAGCCTGTAGTGCAGGCGATCACAGTACACGACTTATCAATCGTCGATATCTGTAACCTGTCGATTGACGACGCCCGTGATATCTTCAGTAAGATTGACTGGACGGAGCGAGAGAAGCTGATCGGTAAGCAGATTTTTAAGGAGATCAACTCTCGTCTGGACTTCTTAAGAGATGTCGGACTGAATTATCTGGAGTTGGGACGCTCGGCTAATACGCTGTCGGGTGGTGAAGCGCAGCGAATCCGCCTGGCAACGCAGATCGGTAGCGGACTGAGAGGCGTGCTCTATGTCTTGGACGAGCCTAGTATCGGCTTGCATCAACGAGATAACGACCGGTTGATTGCCACTCTGAAGCACCTACGTGATCTTGGCAATACAGTGGTAGTGGTGGAGCACGATGAAGATACGATTCGCTCAGCCGACTATCTGATAGACGTTGGGCCGGGTGCCGGGGTGCATGGTGGTGAGATTGTAGCGGCCGGCACGCCTGCCGAGGTGGCGGCTACCCCCGACTCACTTACCGGTCGTTTTCTCTGTGGCGAGGAAAAGATCGCCGTGCCGGCTAAGCGTCGACCGGTTGATAAGAGCCGTCTGCTGACGGTAGTAGGGGCTAGAGAGCATAATCTAAAGAATATCGATGTGTCTTTTCCGCTGGGGCTTCTGACAGTAGTGTCAGGAGTGTCGGGTTCGGGTAAATCGACCTTGATTAACGATATCTTAGGCCAAGAACTGCTGGCTAGGCTAAACCGAGCTCAGGCAGTGTCAGGAGCGCACCAGCGAATTGATGGCATAGAACAGCTAGACAAGGTGATCGTGATCGACCAGAGTCCGATTGGTCGGACACCAAGGTCAAATGCCGCTACTTATACCGGCGTCTTCACTCATATTCGAGACTTATTTGCGGCAACACCTGAGGCAAACATCAGAGGCTACAAGGCGGGGCGGTTTAGCTTTAATGTTAAGGGTGGGCGCTGCGAGCACTGTCAGGGCGATGGTGTGATCAAGGTGGAGATGCATTTTCTACCCGATGTTTATGTTACCTGCGATGAGTGCCACGGTGCTAGGTACAATCAGGAGGCGTTGGAGATTAAATGGCATGACAAGAATATTAGCCAGGTACTCCGGATGACTGTCGATGAAGCGGTGCAATTCTTTGACTCTATTCCGAAGATAGCAAACAAGCTGAAGACATTGCAGGAGGTGGGATTAGGCTATATTAAGATTGGACAGCCTGCTACTACACTGTCAGGCGGTGAAGCGCAACGAGTCAAGCTGGCGACCGAGCTAAGTCGCCGTGCTACCGGTCGGACATTCTATATCTTAGATGAGCCGACTACCGGTCTACACTCGGCGGATGTGCGTTGCTTACTAGGGGTGATGCAACGGCTGGTTGATACCGGCAATACCATGGTGGTCATCGAGCACAATCTTGATGTGATCAAATCTGCCGATTACATCATCGATATGGGGCCAAATGGTGGCTTGGACGGCGGTCGAGTAGTAGCCAGTGGTACGCCTGAAGAGGTGGCAAAGAACCAAGCCAGCTTCACCGGACAGTACCTAAAGAAGATGTTGGCTAAATAACTGGGACAGCGACTCGTCACATGTCGTGATTTAGACTTGCCCGGGTCGAAAGTGAGGGTAATATACTTACTTAGATACACCGACTTGCGGGGGGGGGTTATTTGTAATAATAACCGTGTCTAGATCGTCTCAGGTCTAGATAGTCAGTAATGACTATCTTTTCTATTAGATAGTCGCAACGGATTATATTAACTTAAATCTCTAAGGAGGGATATGAATAGAGGTGAGAATAAGAGGTCTGGGCTAGCTATCGCTGGTTTAGTGCTAGGCATTATTGGGTTGGTTATATCAGCCGTGCCAATTATCAATAACTTTGCTGCTATCTTGGGCGCTCTCGCTGTAATCTTTGGCATTATCAGTGCTGTCGGTGCCAAAAAACGAGGTGGTGCCGGTCGAGGTATGGCGATTGCCGGGTTAGTCATCGGGCTGGTCTGTGTCGGTATAGTTCTCGCTAGTCAAGCTATGTATAGCAAGACATTAGATGACGCCGGTAAGGCGCTGGAAAAAGCCGGTAAGGAGGCTCAGGATTCTATTGATACTTCTACGGGGAAGAAGACGGATGAGCTGCTTAAAAAGGACGTTAGTGTTGAACTGGGCCAGTTTACGGCAACGCCCGGTGAGTATGGTATCAACAAGACCTCTTTGAGTGTCAAAGTGACAAACAAGAATGCCGAAGCTAAGTCCTATACGATTAAAATTGAAGCTGTTGATGCTAGCGGAACACGTATTGCCGAAGATACCGTCTATGCGAATGATCTTCAGAGCAATGGCTCCGGTGCGTACGAAGCCTTTAGCTCTGTTGATTCAAGTAAAATCGATAGTCTTAGAAACGCAACATTCAAAGTTTACTCCGTTGGTCAGAGCTAAAGACTGACTGTTCATTGCGATAAAGAATAGACCACCCTGCGTAGGATGGTCTATTCTGTTTTCTTGGCGAGAACTGGCACTTCTTCAAAGTGTCGTAACGAACGTCAGACTGATTGTTTGACCTTATCGTCTCGTCTATTTCTTTAGGCTATCATATGACGGTACGGATGCGTGATGATATCGTGCCACTTGTCGTCTCGTCTATTTCTTTAGGCTATCATATGCTTCAGCTAGGAGCTTGGCGCTATAGTGAAGCTTGCCTTCTTCTTCCTCTGAGATATAGGGGGCGATGATCTTGACAATGCCGTGCTGACCGATGACGGCGGGCAGAGACAGGTAGACGTCTTTCAGTCCATACTGACCGGTTAGCTTGACTGACAAGGGCATGATCGACTTTTCATCTCGCAGAATAGCTTCGGCTATTCGACCGGCACTGGCGGCGATGCCGTAGTAGGTAGCTTTCTTACGATTGATGATCTCGTAGGCGGCGTTACGAGTGTCGTTAGCTAGATTGATGTAGTCGTAGTCGCCCATTAACCCACCGAAGGCGTCGGATGCCTCGTTGATATTCATGCCGGCGATATTGACATTACTCCAGGCGACAAATTCACTGTCGCCATGTTCGCCTAAGACGTAGGCGTGGATGTTGCGACTATCAATGCCAAACTTCTTGCTGAGCAGATAGCGCAGGCGAGCGGAGTCCAGGTTAGTGCCGGAACCGATTACTCGCTCGGCGGGGAAGCCGGTTACCTCCTGAACCACCCGAGTCATCACGTCGACAGGGTTCGATACTACTAAAACGACAGCTTTGGGGGAGACCTGCTTAACCTGCTTGGCGACGCCGGTGACGATGGCGGCATTGCGACCGATCAAATCCATCCTGGTCTCACCGGGGCGCTGGTTAGTGCCGGCGGTAATGATGACAATATCGGAATCAGCCGATGTTTGATAATTGCCGGCGTGAATGAGCGATTCCTTAAAGAAGGGTGAGCCGTGCTCAATATCCATCGCTTCGCCCTCGGCTCGATCATTATCGACATCGACTAAGACGATCTCACTGGCGACTCCCTGTGCCACCATGGTGTAGGCTATGGTGCTCCCGACGAAGCCTGCTCCGACGATAGTTGCTTTGATTGCTGTTTGTGCCATTTGCCACCCTTCTCATATTATTTACTATTAACATAATAGCACTCTGCTCATAATTTGGGTGGCTAGCGGGAATTATGGTATATTATTGCTAGTTAATCACGGGTCGATAGCTCAGTTGGCAGAGCACGGGCCTTTTAAGCCTGGTGTCGTGGGTTCGAGCCCCACTCGACCCACCACATCAGAACAAGCTGGTCAATCGCTCTTTTAGGAGGGCGATTTATATTTTTAGCCGGATGCGACTGACTGGTCTAACTATAGCTTCCGTGAGTCATCATTATGACTCTGACCGCCCTAAGCTTATTGTGACATAATAAGCCTAGTGGGCTACTTGAAGGAGAAGACGCATGTCTCATGGGTGATTACGGCGATCTGTCTAGGTTTCTTGACCGGCGTAGCGGTAGTGCGGTGGTTTCCGGGAATAGACAAATATAGCTTGTGGTTGTTCGGCTTGGGTGCAGTGCTTAGCTTGGTCTCGCTGATTAGTCGCTGGCGGCTAATGGTTGCCGTGGCGGTATTGGGCGGTTTAGTCTTGGGGATAGTCAGGTCAAGCGGGTTACTAGCCAGTATTGATCGCTATAGCGACCTAGTCGGTGATGAAGTGATAGTGCAGGGTACAGTAGCTGATGACCCGGCGATGAGTAAAGGGTTGACGACGATCAATCTTGATCAGCCGATATTAACTTTAGGTAGACACTGGTATGATTTAGGTGGACGAATCTGGGTATCAATCAAGGACGGTCAACCAGCTAAGTTGCTTCGCTACGATCGGGTCAAGCTAA
>CAJPSI010000046.1 GCA_905373275.1 Candidatus Saccharibacteria bacterium UBA1103
ACAGAATATCGCCTATTCGTATGCCGATGGTACTAAGAACGAACTTAGCGGAGCTAACTATCAGTTTGAACAGGGTAAGTTTTACGCTATCGTGGGTAATTCCGGTACCGGCAAGTCAACGCTGTTGGGACTACTAGCTGGGCTGGATAAGCCGACCGGTGGGCAAATCCTGTTTAAGAATAAGGATATCGTTCAGCAGGGTTATTCTTATCACCGCAAGCACCACGTCTCACTCGTCTTTCAGAATTACAATCTGATCGACTATCTCACGCCGCTGGAGAACCTTAGACTGGTTAACCCCCGAGCCACTACCAAGACTTTACGCACGATGGGGCTGGATGACGAGCATATCAATCGCAATGTCATGAAGCTCTCCGGCGGGCAGCAACAGCGAGTGGCTATCGGTAGAGCACTGGTATCACCGGCGCCGATTATCTTGGCAGATGAACCGACCGGTAATCTGGATGAAGCGACGGCCAGTGATATCATCGATATACTCCACCAGGTGACCAAGCAGGACAACAAGTGTGTCATCGTGGTCACTCACAGCAAGCGTCTGGCAAAGACGGCAGATATAGTGCTCAGATTAAAGGCGGGCAAGCTGGTTGAGCAGGATAATGCCGACTGAGTGTCGTAGCGCTTGAACTCATCGCTATATCTGCTACTATACTTGTAACGTTATCGGAGACAGTGGCGGTCGCTATAAGAGTAATAGCACTTAATCAAGCTACCGAGATAAACCCTTTTCTAGATAACGATACCTTAACAATTAGGTTCGCATTTATCTAAAACTATCTAAAACCAAAGGAGATTTATGGCTATATCACGTAGCAAGAAAGAAGCTTTGGTTGCCGAATTAGTCCAAGATCTGACTGATGCACAGATGGTCGTCTACGCCGAATACAGCGGTATTAGCGTGGCTGACCTGCAACAATTGCGTCGTCAAGCGAGAGAAAATGGTGTCGCCATCAAGGTTGTCAAGAATCGTCTAATGCGAGTCGCCATGGATCAGCATGATGCGCTGAAACAGACTGACACCGGTGCTATGAAAGGGCAAGTACTCTACGCCATTTCCAATGACGACGAGGTGCTGCCGGCTAAGGTGCTGGCTCAGTTCGCCGATAAAACTCCCGAGCTTAAGCTGGTTGGAGCCTTTAATAGTCTGGGGCAGAGCCTGAACACGGCTGAAGTGACTGACCTGGCTAAGCTACCGACCAAGAACGAGCTGATCGCTCAGACGGTGGCTCAGCTGCTGTCACCGGTCAACGACACCGTCAATGCACTGTCCGGCAATCTATCGGCATTGCTGGATGGCGTTGCTGACCATGCTTCGGCGTAATTCGGTAATCATAATAAATATCTAAGGAGATAACTATGGCTGATGTAAAGAAATTAGCAGAAGAGCTAACCAAGTTGACCGTACTTGAGGTCAACGAGCTAAAGAATGTATTAAAGGATGAATACGGTATCGAGCCGGCAGCAGCAGCTGTCGCCGTAGCAGCCGGTCCGGCCGCCAGTGCTGACGCCGGCGAGGAGAAGACCGAGTTTGACGTAGTTCTCAAGGAAGTCGGCGGACAAAAGGTCGCCGTTATCAAGGCGGTCAAGGAGATCACCGGTCTGAGCCTGGGTGAGGCGAAAGCCATTGTCGAGGATGCCCCCAAGGCAGTCAAGGAGAAAGTTAGCAAAGACGAGGCTGAGACGGCTAAGAAGGCTCTGGAAGACGCCGGCGCTACCGTTGAGCTAGCTTAGTAAAAATAACCGAACCTAATTGTTATACTTAAAGCCGACCCTCCAGCGGGGTCGGCTTTTTGTAATATTCGTAATGCGGGGGCACAATAGAAGTCCCCGTCACCTCCTCCAGTGGGGTCAATTTTAATAATATTTGCAATGGCTAGACAAGCAGTCGGAATAGCCGCTTGATACTTGCAACACTTCAGCATTTATTCATCAATATCACAACGTATCACACTTAACCTCTGGCGCAGTTGTGGAAAGTCAGCCGTTAAAGCTACTACAAAATGAGCGACGGTAATGACTGCGATAATTGGCAACGCCGGTTGTACCGGCGTTTCTCGGAGTTATTTACTTTTTCGGCGCAGTTCTTCGTAGCTAGCTAGAGTGGCCTGTTCAATCGTCTGTTTAGCCTTAGATAGATAACGCTTGATTAAATAATAGCCCAGTTTATATCCCGTCCAGCGGGGTAGCAGATCATTGCCGAAAAAAAGATCGTTTCGTAGTCGTACTCCGTGTTATCAAATTTATTCCTTAGGGCCGTCATCATGGTACTGATTTCTTTCAGTTCTGTCCGCCGGATTTCAGTCAGGAAGAACTGTCGTAGCTCGTAGTCGGATTGGTTCATTGCTTGCTCCTCCAGCACTACCGCCAGACCTTCCATGACCATACTGTCAAATAACGTCTCAGCAAACTCGGGCACTTTCTCCCAGCGTAGCGAGTGGGACAGCTCATGGCAGACCGTCTCAAAGATGAAGTCCTCGCTCGGTACGTGCTGACTTTTATCTAGTGCTACGACTATTAGACGAGAGTGATAAGTTCGTCCGCCAATACCGTCCTGCGGGATAGTCGATGTCGTGGGTGATGATGAGACGACAATCAGGTCAAGGTCGTAATCAAATGACCGGAATACCCCGGAGACGAAGGTCTCCGCTCTCTTAACGGCACGACGGATAGCGGTCACGTCCGTGTCGGTAAAATCCTTGCCGGCATTTGCAATGTAGAGATGTATCCGACTCATGATCTGATTATACACCTGAGCCCCGTTAATGTAGGGTCTAGCTTGACAAATGCGGGGGGGTGTTTCAGTGGACACCATCAGGTTGTATGCGAGACCAGCTCACATGACCTGCGTTCTTTGAAAGGAGCTAGTAGAATGTCAACTATACATGCTTCGGATCTTAGGCTAGGTCAAATCTGATGCCGATAACTCCAAATTGCGCCTGCTGCTCGGGGCTATAGAATTCGTCGAGTGTAGCTATGAGGTCATCCTTGGTTGTGGCTTTGTCGGCTAGTATAGCAATGTCAAAGTCCTTACATAAGTCAACGAATGAGTCATAGTGTAATAGCCCGACGACCCTTACTTGAATACTTTTGTCATTAGACTCGGAAAATTCAATGAGGTCTCCCAGGTCAATCTGGCGACGTTTCTCGTCAAAAAGTCGTAATTCTATACGTTTTGTGCCACCTTTGATATAGCTAAAATATGGCTCTTTCAAATGCATCTTATGTGTTTTCATGCTCTATATTGTACACGATAAATGTAGACCCCTACATTCTGATGTTCTGATCTGTCGATAAAAGCTGACCTGCTATAATGGTTGTGGTAGTTATGGATAAGCATAGTAGCCGGACGGAACATTCAGACAGAGAACACGGCGGTGCTAACGCTAATCAATGGCAGATAGATCGCAGTAGCGAGGCGGAGTCGCCTTGGTCGTTAGTGCATTCCGAGCCGTTTATTGTCGCTGTTGATGCAGTCAAATCGTTTGTTAATGATCTGCGAGCTAAAAACCGGACAAGGCAACAACTTGGCGTAGTCAGTACAGTAGCTCCGAGGCCGATCTTTCCGAAGATTACCCTATCGAGTGAGAAGGCACAACAGAAACAGCAAGAGGATCACGCCAAGCTCAACCGGCTGGTCGATAGTGGCGATCTGGACTTGTCGAATGACCGAGTGCTGAGAGCTTATCTTCGGACGATAAGATCAGCTAAGGATCCGGCAACCGTTAGGGGCGATTCGGCGGCTATTGCGAATCATTTGCAGAACGGTAAGATCGACCTATCTGAGCCGAGGTTAGCTGAGGTGTTTCTAGGGCATTCCAGGTCTGAGTTGAGCATCGGTATCCCCGAAGCGGTTGATGCCGGTAAAATTGATTTCTCTAATGAAAAGATAGTAGAGCTGTTCTTAGATTCAATTAATGATCTCAGTCCAGACAGCACATCCGCACTCACTGCTTCCGGCATCCCCGCTGAGAAGATTATGTCCAACGCACACATCCAGCGAGTTGCCATAGGTGAGCTGAGCCGTAGAATACATGCTGCCAAAGACCAAGACAATGATAACGGATTTTCCAAGAGACCTTCTTCAGCCGATGACTCCTATTGTCTTGGCGTCCTGGATAAGCTATGTACCACCAAGGAAGGCGAGCAACACTTACTGGCTCTCGCTGGTTCGGCAAGAGTAAGCATCCAAGGACTCGGCGACTATTGTAGCTCTAAGGAGCTAAACAGCGTAGACAGATCTGTCGGCAAGTACGCCTCCCATGTGATTGATGACGAACCATCTGCGAGCTTAGTTAAGCGCAACGATACGCTTAAAAAGCTCGGCTGGGAACCGTTCAAAGATGATACTTCACTAGCGGAGCTGTTTGACCACGGATCAGCCAAGCAGTCGGAAGCTATCCAACGCCGGGCTAATCAGTTGGGTTTGATCACACCCGAGGTTACTGACCGGTTATATACCTATCAGTACCATAAGCTACTCAATAAAGCGAAGAAGGGGAAGGTTGATGGTGAAACTGGCTATACTATTGACCCCGACCTGACGCCGAGTGGCAATGATTCGATAGCAAACTATTGGTACGAACAGTCAAAGCTTGCGGGTGGTGATGTCATGCGCCTTTGTATGAAGTATACCTCGGATGCTATTCAGAACTACGATATACCTGATACCTCGGAATTCATTAAGGAAGACGGAACTATGCAGGATGCATTTTTCCGGAATCGCAAGGGGTCACTTCTACAAGATATCTACGCCTCCCCCGCAATCTACGCCAGTAACAAAGAAGAAGAGGTCATGAAGCTCCTAGAAGCGCACGAAAATCAGGCTAGCGAAGCAGACGGCAGTAAAGCGATGATTAATATGCTTAGCAAGATGAAAGATGAAGACGGTAAGTATGATATTGAGGCGGTGAGACAACTTCAATGGCACATAGGAAGATTTTGCACCGAGACACCCGACAAGCTATTTGATGATGGCAGGCCTACTGATGAATTCTACAGCTTAGCTTTCAAACAGTCTTTTCATGGTGAAAAATATACAGATAAGTTTATGTCTTATATTGATAGCGATTGGCAAGACCACTACGGCGATACCGGTCGCAAGTACCTTGAGCTTGTTTCGACTTACCCGAGCCGGTCTGACGCTTTTAGCGATGAGCATACTGAATGGATTAAGAATTATTTGGATGCCGGTGGTCCGACCAATGAACTGTTTGATGAGATACTTCTAGATAGGGACAACATAACTATCTTCGGAAAACATCCGGAGTGGCAAAGCAAGCTAGCAGACGACAAAAAGAGTTTAGTTAAGTTTTGTGAAGAGTGTAATCTCAGTGGCTATAGTATACGTGAATACGGATTAACCGCCGATAACCTATCGGAGTACTTTGATGCTGACGGGCCAACGAGTAAGATGAAGGAAAAGATACTGTTCAACAAAGTCGAATTGCTATACCAGCACCCCGAGCTCCAAGAAGGTCTGTCAGCTGAGCAGAAGAGTATGGTTAAGTTTTGTGAAGAATACGATTTTAACTACTGGCATATATACAGATACAGATTAACTGCCGACAATCTATCCGACTACTTCGACGCTAATGGGCCAACGAGTAAGATGAAGGAAAAGATACTGC
>CAJPSI010000047.1 GCA_905373275.1 Candidatus Saccharibacteria bacterium UBA1103
ACCGCCACTTCACTCGTCTCAAGTAGCTTGAGTGAATCAACTACCGAGGTCAGCGAACCTTGCACATCAGCCTTTACCACAAAAGCGATCTCCTGCTGCTTGGTCTGGCGGTTCATCATCTTAAGCAGCTCGGCACCGGTAATATTGGCATTAGCGGTCGATCTGATCAGCTCATCATAGTGTTTGCCGGCTAGCGCTTTGGCTTCTCGCTCATTCTTCACCTCTTCAATATACGTACCGAAGGGTGGCACATCACGAAAGCCGGTCACCGTAGCCGGGGTGGATGGTCCCGCCTGACGAGCCGATTTACCCCGCCAGTCCTCCAGAGTACGAATCTTACCCCAGACAGAGCCGGCGACCACGAAATCGCCCAGATTGAGCGTACCATTCTCGACCAGCAGGCGCACCACGGCACCACGACCCTTCTCCAGATTTGATTCAATGACCAGTCCCTCGGCCGGCACATTATAGTCCGCCTTTAGTTCTTCCATATCCGCCACCAGGAGCACCATGTCCAGCAGTTTATCGACATTCTGTCCGGTCAAGGCGCTGACCTCAATCATGACTGTGTCGCCACCCCATTCCTCGGGATTAAGATCATAGTCAGTCGCCAGTTGGGTCTTCACTAGATTAGGGTTAGCCGTCGATTTATCCATTTTATTAATAGCTACCACTATCCGAGCATTAGCCGTACGGGCAAATTTAATCGCCTCGACGGTCTGTGGCTTGACGCCGTCATCGGCCGCCACCACGATTATCACCACATCAGTCAAGGTAGCGCCATGCTGACGCAGGGCAGCAAAAGCTTCGTGACCCGGTGTATCAAGCAGAGTAATTGCCCGCCCCTGGTGAGTGGTCTGATAAGCCGAGATATGCTGGGTAATGCCACCCGCCTCAGCCTCAGTCTTGTGCATATGGAGGATATTGTCCAGCAGAGTCGTCTTGCCATGGTCAACATGACCCATCACGGCAACGATGGGCGGACGAGGCTTAGCATTTTGACTAAGATGAACATGAAAGGACTCTTGGTCAGCCATGCTGGTGTCCTTGTGAATCACCCGTACGTCAATCCCCAGCTCACTGACGATTATTTCAGCCGTCTCGAAGTCAATCCGCTGGTTAACCGTCGCCATGATGCCGTTCTTAAACAGCTCACCAATCAGCTTGACCACGGGGATACCCAGCTTGTCGGCAAGGTCACCGACCGTCACCATGTCCGGCAACTGTAGCTCTGGTTTATCTGCCATCACGTCCTCCTTTCCGGCACGCTCTGGCAAATCGTGCCCTTAACTAACTAGTGCGTTCATTTCTGTAGACCAAGTCGAATCTTGCGTACACCGGGGTCAATCTCCAGAACGACGAATTGACGCTTTTCATTTGGCTGGAAAACTTTTTCCGGGTTCTTGTCACCCCCCAGCTCGCTAACGTGAACTAGCGCTTCGACCGCCGGGCTTATCTGTACGAAAGCACCGAACGGAGTAATCCTGGTCACGCTACCGCTAACGGTATCACCGACATGAAATTGGTTGGCTTCATCTAGCCACGGGTCAGGCATAGTCTGCTTGATAGATAGGCTGAGACGATCTTTGTCGATGCTGATTATCTTGGCTTTGATCTTGTCGCCCACCTTGAGCTTGTCCGATACCTGCGCCACTCGCTCCCAGCCGATCTCACTGATGTGTACCAGCCCCTCAATGCCATCGACGTTAACGAAAGCACCGAAGTCAACGACACCGGTCACTACGCCGTCGACGATGTCGCCCACCTTGAGGCTGGTTAGACGATTAGTCAACCCCTCTTTGACCGCCTCTTTCTCGCTGAAAATAAGCTTGTTACCTTTCTGATCAGCATCAATGATCTGAGCACTGAGCTCGGTGCCGACTAAGGTACGTAGGCGCCGCAGGATCTCATCCTTATCATTCGTCCGGGGATAATGCTCGGTACTCAGCTGAGAAACCGGCATGAAGCCCCGTACGCCTTCCAGTTCGATCAATAGCCCGCCTCGGTTAGCATCATAGGGGGTAACGGTGATAGTCCTGCCTTCGTCGACAATCTTTTGCACTTCATCCCAGCCCCGTTCCTTAGCTGCTTTACGCAGTGAGAGCAACACGTTGCCATTCGGTATCTCCGGCTCAACCACCGAGGCCACCACTTCATCGCCAACGGCAAAGCTCTTGCCAAAGCCGATCTCTCGCCTGGGCACTTGTCCAATACCATAAGAACCTAAGTCAAGTAAAATCTCGTTCTTTTTGACCGACAAGACCTTGCCCTTGATCATCGTATTCTGCTCGACGACGTGCTCGTCACTACTAGCCATTAAATCAGCCATCGTTGGGGCTTTTGCCATTTCATCCTCTTAAGCACCTATTCGATCCTAGTTGCCTCTATCTTAACTAACTTCAGCGTGACCGACCGCTCAACTCTAGCTACCACTCTAGCAGATAGTGGCAGTAAATACAACAAGCGCCGGGCAGACCTACTTAGGACTGTTCTCGAAAGTATGATCCAGGTGCTTAGCGTCAGACTGGTCAACGGCCACGACTCTCTCATGGTCGCCAGCATCAGACTTGCTGTCGTCTGATCGGTCACGGTTTGCCTCGACGGTCACGGCAGCCGGAGCACTCTCAGTATTACTTTTGGCGGAGACGCCGGCCGCTACAGCATCAGATATGCCGATGGCCACTACGGCAAGGACGGTACCATATATGACGACTTTGTGAGCTAGCTTGGTAAATTCGTCCGGCTCCGGCAGCTCGGTATATTCGGGCATATCGGACTTAGCCCAGATATCACCCTCTTTCTCACAGACATAATCTTGACCTGGGTTAGAGCCGTTATATTTATCACTGTTCATAATTTCCTCCTATATCCTCTTGGTGGCATAGACTATTACTCTCGAATCCATCGTCACTACGCCACGTGAATCTCGAGCCGACCAACTACCCACACAAGTAATCAAGTTTATCCCCGGAGTACCCTGCTGATAAGTCCGCATCACCTTGGCCATATCGACATCAGCCAACTTCACTCGCTCGACAAGCTCTACCTGATAGTCAACCTGCTTATTGTTACCCGAGACCACCTGAATTAGATCACCGGGCTTGAGCTTGCCAATGTTATTAAATACGCAGTTATTGGTATTGCAGCTGTGCCCATCCATCACTACCGCCTCGCTGGTATTATTAGACAGTGGCGCAACGTACTTAGCGCAACGGTTAGCACTGACCGGATTGATCTGACAGTTGTACCAGCCGACATCGTAGATATTTTTCGGCGCATCCATCTGCTGGGTACCATCAGCCGAAGGACTGAGCAAGCCAATCTCTTGCACTCGAACGTCATTGACGCCAATACTCGGAATGGTGATCGACTTCGGCTTGTCATTAGCATCGACGGTATGGCTGGCTTTTTCCTGCTCACTGACTTGCTTGGTCGACAGATTCATCGCTTGAATCCGCTCTTTCATCGCCTCCGACTCTTTCATGACCGGCGGGAAGATAGTGCGCCAAGCAATCAATGCACCGCCGACTATCAGTACCACTACCAAGATACCGGCTAGCTTATGCTTCCTGATGAATTGCCCTAGTTGCTTCTTCTTTGCCATATTTTACCCCACCTATTTATTTATATTCATCATACGAGACCATCAACGCTCGTGAATTAAGCTGCCTGATACAATCAAGCGCCCCGGTCACGATGATGATAAGCCCTGTACCGCCGATCGACATACTCGATGCCATCGCCCCCATACCAAAATCGCTCAAGATATACTCCGCCACAAAAGGCATCACTGCAATTAGCCCCAGCGCAATCGAGCCGAAGAGGGTCAATCTATTAACCACGTGCTTTAGATATTTCTCGGTCTGCTTGCCGGGGCGAATCTGCTCGATGAAGCCACCCTGCTTTTGCAGACTATCAGCAATCTCTCGACTATTAAAGACGATTGAGGTGTAGAAATAAGTAAAGATGATCACTAGCAAGAAGTACGATACCGGATAAATCAGAGCAGCCCAACCGGTCACAGCACCACTGGTAGCTGAGCCCCGCTGAAACCACAAGATCAAGTTGCGCCCCAGGTCTGAGTGCCACTTGGTGGCTACCATCAGCTGCCCGGCGAAAGCCGGCAAAGCCAGGAAGGCTACTGCAAAGATCACCGGTATCACCCCGGCCGTGATTAGCTTGATCGGAATGATGGAAGTCACACCGCCATACTGGCTATTACCATGTACTCGCTTGGCGTAATTAACACTAATAATTCGTTGCCCTTCATTTACTTTGACCAGAGCATAGAGAATCAATAGTGACACGACGGCTAGAATAACTACCGTCCAAGTCACCATGTGATTTAGTCCGTTGATCTGAAACCAGTTAAATACATGGAAGGGCTTACCGCTAACTGTCGTCATCGCCTTCCAGATCGTGCCCAGCGTCTGTGGCAACTGCGACAAGATACCGACAACGATCATCAGGGTGATACCATTACCAATTCCCTTCTCGGTGATAATCTCACCCATCCACATGGCGATCATTGAACCGGCTGTCATAGCCGAGACTGAGAGTAGCCACTGAGTCGAAGTCATATTGCTCGCCACTGATGTGCCGGATAAGAGATTCGACCGCAAGATCATGATATAAGCGATGGACTGCAGTATAGCTAGCGGAAAAGCCAGCAAGCGTGTCCACTGATTGATTCGGCGCCGCCCCGACTCGCCGTCCTGGCTCATTTCTTCCATCCGGGGGATGGCTTTAGTCAGCATCTGCATCACCACCGACGCAGTAATATAAGGGCTTAAACCGACCAGCATGATCGCCATGCTGACCAGTGCTCCACCGCTCAATAGATTCAGAAAACCGCCAAAGGCATTCTGGGTAAGTACTTGATTCATCGCCTGCTTTAGCTGAGTCGGCTGAGCGAGCGGTACCGGTATGTGAGCCATGAAGCGATAGACAATGATGATGCCAAGTACAGCCAGAATCCGGTTGCGCATGTCTCGGCTCTTAAACGACCTTAAAAGTGTTCTCCAGTTCAAGTTATCCTCAATCTTTCATTAAAGCTACAAGTATAGTACCCAAAACGATAGAGGCGGTCAACCTCAACGCCCTATATCTCTTCGCCCACTCATCACATTACTAATACTCCTTGATCAGAGTAGAGCCTGTAATTTCCCTCCACGCATAACTCTTTGACGTACGAGCAGTACAGGTGGTCTCCTCAGGCTTGGCACCGTATAAACTACCACGTGCACTGGATAGCTTACTGCTATATCAACAGCCTTCGTCAACCACACTGTACTACTCGTACCTAGGAATACCTGCTTCAACTGAAGTTAAACCAAGAAATGAGACTGGGGAAATTATAGACATAACCTTCCTTCCGCATCCAAGGGTGTCTGTTGTCTTTCACTCTATTAGTCATTTCCTGAAGACTGT
>CAJPSI010000048.1 GCA_905373275.1 Candidatus Saccharibacteria bacterium UBA1103
ACAGCCCGTACCGTCCGAGTTATCGGGCCAACCGTATCGGGCGAGCTGGCCATTGCCACTACGCCATAACGGCTAATCATACCGTAAGTCGGTTTATAACCCACTACACCGTTAAAGCTGGCCGGCTGACGAATTGACCCTCCGGTATCCGACCCCAGGGCAAAAGGCACTATGCCGCCAGCCACTGCCACTGCCGAGCCGCCCGAAGAGCCGCCTGCCACTCGCCCCTTATCAATGGCGTTATGAGTCGGACCGAAAGCGCTATTCTCGGTCGACCCGCCGTGAGCAAAGGCATCCAGGTTCGCCTTACCGATCATTATGGCATCCTCGGCCTCGATTCGCTCAATCGCCGTGGCATCAATTGGCGATCGAAAGTTGTCCAGCATTTTACTGGCGGCCGTCGTGTGACCAACCTTAGTCAGGAAATTGTCCTTGGCTACGTATGGCACTCCGGCCAGCCTCCCCACAGACTCACCCTTCTTGATCCTGGCATCAAGCCGATCCGCTCGGGCTAGCGCCTGCTCAGCACAGACCTCCAGCAGACAGTGCAACTCATCTCGCTCCCTAGCTTGAGCTAGCGCCCGCTCTACCTCTGCCCTGGCTGAGGTGCGACCGGATTTAACGTCAGCTACAATTCGTTCTATCTCGCTCTTCATCTTATAGCACCTTAGGGACTTTTACCTGACCATCTTCACTATCGGGCGCCAGTTGCAATAGCTCCCGTCGCTCCAGCTGGGGCTTGACTTCATCCGTCCGCCAGACATTCTCTAGCCCGGTTAGCTGAAAGGTCGGTTCGACTCCGGCGGTATCCAGCTCGTCTAATTGATCTATATAGCCGACTATTCTGTCAATATCACTAGCTAGCGAAGTCAGCTCAGCCTTACTCAGTCTGATCTGACTTAGCTCCGCCAGATGGCGCACATCTTCTAAACTAACACTCATCGCTCTTCATTATACACTCTTGCCGCCCAAAACTTGAGCCCGGAGGGATCTATCTACCTAGAGAGGGTGTTGACGTCGTAATAGTGCTGCATCAAGCTCTCGGTGCTGGTAGATGGAGTATGGGTCTTCACCAGTACAGCGATAGAAGCCAAGCTTAACCCGGCGATAGCCACCGATAAGACAATGATAGATAGCTGTGATGGCTTGAGCTCTGCCTTAACAAACTTGCCGATCATCACCTTAGCACCAAATAGACCACCGGCTATACCGGACATGGGAATGATACCACCCAGTAAATTAGAGACCCATGGTGTATGCTCGTTGACTGATAGTAGCGATGCCAGCAAGATACCACAGGCCGCTACCGCTGCCAGACCAGCAAAGACCAAGCAAAACGATTGCCCAGCCTGACTAATCAGATGGTAGCTCCGACTGTTGACCAGCGTACCTGCATCCTTGGAGGCAACTATCTTACCAAGCGATAACTTAGCGACAACAGCCAGGAAGACCGACAGACACCCGCCCGTTACTATCGAAATAATACTCCCATTACCGAAAATGCTTAGTAGGCTCGGTGCCGAGACGCCGGCGTCAGCAAGTCTAGCAATGGCACTAGTCAGAGTGAAAGCACCCAGACCCATCGACAGTATAGTCGCAATGACTGCTGTACCATATTGAATTATCAGTTCATTAGCTATGGATTTCTTATCCTCCATTATCCCCCTCACTACGGATTACCCGTTAATTAGTTTATGGCTCTATTATACAGCTTGACTGACACAAGGCCAAACCTTGACCAATCACATTATTATATTATCGTACTTCCAGTGTTAGCTCGGTTTGCATCAAGACGTCTATTTCTTCTCTCGGTACGTCGCTATAGCCTGCCGGGCAGCAGCCTGCTGAGCTTGTTGCTTACTCGTACCGGTGCCCCTGCCCATTTCCCGACCGGCTACATAGACCCCAACGACAAAGGTCTTGTCGTGATCCGGACCGGACTCATCCAGCACTCGGTAGCTCGGCGTCTCATTATCAATTCGTTGCGATATCTCTTGCAGGTATGACTTGGCGTCACGCCAACTGCCGTCTCTCAAGATCTCGTCAACGTTAACTAAGATATGTTCCGAGATAAATTGGCTAGCCACCCGATAACCCTGGTCGAGATAGATCGCCCCGATCAGTGCCTCAAAGCAATTAGCCACTATATGCAGCTTGGCTTGTTCCGATCCATCTCGCTCGCCTTTCGACATCCGTACCAGCGGCTCATAGCCAAGCTCATCACCGGCGTCACGGATCGATTCTGTCCGAACCAAAGCCGAGCGCCACGAGGTCAATACTCCCTCCGGCATGTCAAAACTACGAAAGAGATAGTCAGTCGTAGCCAACTCCAATACCGCATCACCCAGAAACTCCAGTCGTTCATTATGAGCTTTAGCCACTCGCCGATGCTCGTTAACATAGCTCCGATGAGTCAAAGCAGTGACCAGTAGAGATGGATTACTAAAGACAAAGCCTAGTTTAGCCTGCGCCCAAGCTTGGTAGGGAGCGAAATCAACCCCCTCCACGATTGGCACTACCGGTGTACCGGCTGCACGATGCGTAAACTCCATTCCGACCGCTCTTTTCTGGCGGCGATTTCTAGTCCTGCTCATTTAACCCCCCTCTCTGTACCAAGCGACGTCGTCCCAGTCGAATTAGCTTAGCAATATCTCGATAAGCGATAGCATTGACCGCCTCGTCATAGCTAAACCATTTGATGCCGTTCATCCAATCCTCTTTTTTAATTTGGTCAGTATCACCCAATGCTTTGAATAGATATATTTGGGTGCTCATGAGTACTAAGATATTCTCTCGTCGGTAGCGAAAATGGATCTTACCCAGCCAGCAAATAGGGTCAAGCTGGTAGACACCCGCCTCCTCACCGATCTCTCGAATCGCCGCTTCTTGAGCTGTCTCACCTTCCTCAATATGACCTTTAGGAATAGTCCAACGGTCAAAATGATCAGCGACTAACAGAATCTCCAACCCACCGGCCTCGCTGAAACGATATATAACCCCGCCGGCGGTTGCTTCTCGAGATATCTCAGAGATAGCACCGTGGCTACCATTCTTGGTAATTACCTTCTGCAAATTGCCCCGCACCAGTGGCTTGGAAGCTAAACTGGTCTGACTCAGTGGAATATCCCGTCGAACCTTAGCGACGGGCTTGGCTGATGCCTGCTCAGCAGTAGCTCGCTTCTTTAGCCACGCCGCCCGACGACATCGATTGCGGGTCTGACCGGTACTACGCCGGCTGGACACCAACTCGCTGGCTCTAGGCGCACTCTTATTTCGTCTCTTGCGAAGACGTTTGTTTTGGTTGCTTGCTTTGCTCATCTCTCTCCTCGTTGATCTTGCGCCAAATGGTACCCAGTACGCCATTAACGAAGCGAGAAGAGCTATCCGAGCTAAAGGACTTAGCTAACTCAACCGCCTCGTTGATCGCCACCTTGGGTGGGATATCACCGGCAAACTGAGTTAGTTCAAATACCGCCATCCGCATGATATCTCGATCAATGATGGAGATCTGGCTAAGTGGCCAGTCCGGCGCCACCGGAGCAATCATGGCATCCAGCTGACGACCGGCCCGATTGACCCCGACTGTTAGCTTGCGGACAAAGTCCTTGTCGTCGATCTTTTTCTCGTAGCGTTCCAGATTGCGATCCAGAATGCCTTCCAGATCAATCGACTCGTCGCCCAGTCTATCTCGAAAGTCGTATTCATAAAGTGTCTGCAGTGCAATAATCCTACCTAAATGCCGATTACTAGCCATCTTGTTTTCTCCCGCCTCATCAAGTTATTTTGCTACTTTAGCGCAGCTTTGCCGGTGTCGTTCTTAGTCGTGACAGCCTTGATCGGCGACTTAGCGTTCACTCGGCGAGCTAGCTTAAGTAGCAGATGACTACGACGACTGCCAGTCCGACGAGGGCTGGTCTGCTTCTTTGGCTTACCCATTTACTTATCTCTCCTTCTTTGTGATAAATTATCTATATCTTATCAGCAGTTAGCCATTTTAGCAAGTTGCCAAATCTCCTTGCTGATGTTCTAGTAATTGATTGACATCTAGATGTAGATATGTTATGGTGTAGGTATTATGGAACGAAGACATCATCGAGGTAACTATTCGTCATCCCCGGAAGACACTATGGACTTGGGCGATGACCGAGTAGCCGGCTCCAATACGCCCAAAACAGTACGACGTCGAGATTATGATCGTACCAATAGCGATCCCTATAGCGATGAAGAAATTAGCCTAATAAGGGAATGTCGTGAGAGAAATAGAGAACGAGAGTTGCTGAGTCGACGAGAAGCAATCAGAAGCGCTAAGCGTATCGTAGTCGGAGGTGTTGCTACGATTATCGCCCTTAAGGGTACTTTCGAACTCACGAAAATCGCTGTAGACAAGATAGATGAAGCGTATTGGGCGGAGCGACCCTTCCATGATAGTGGCGAAATAATGACTCTAGAGTGGGGCGAAACTTGGCTCAATAAGATGTATATACCGGTTGCCAATAAGTATAAGAATATATCCGTCGAAGATGTTGAGTACGCCTCCAAACAGCTCAACAAAGACTACGACGAGAAAGGCATAGATGTCAACGGCAAGCCCTCTAAGGGCTCCGGCAATACCGATCTTGCCGGATCAAGTAAGCGTGTACCGGCCTTTGATGTTGAACTAGCGGACAATTCTGACAGGAACTAGCTAGCCCTGATCGACACTCGGCAAACGACAATACCCCGACATCTCGTCGGGGTATTTTATTTAGTTTAGCCTAGACACTACTTGACCACTAAGTTCAAGATCTTACCCGGTACGTAGATGCGCTTGATGATCTTCTTATCCTTAGTGAAGCGCCGAACATTGTCCAGCTGAAGCGCCATTTCTTCCACTTGCTCGGCGGCTATTTGCTTAGTTACTTCCAGTTCACCCCTCAGCTTACCATTGACCTGCACCGCCACCTTGACCGTATCAGTCGCCAGATACTGCTCATCGTAGACCGGCCAGGCGACTTGCTCTAATCGACAGTCCTCACCGTTAAGCTGGGAGTAAAGCTCACTGGCAATGTGGGGTGCAAATGGCGCCAGTAGCTGACATAGGCTGCTCAGCACCGCCTGCCATAGCCGGCGGTCAAACCCGGCTGTCTTCAGCTTGGTCAGGTTATTGAGATGCTCCATCAAGGTGGAGACAGCAGTATTAAACTGCGCCCCGTAGATATCCTCAG
>CAJPSI010000049.1 GCA_905373275.1 Candidatus Saccharibacteria bacterium UBA1103
AACGGCTTTTACTATGACATGGACCTGGGCGAGACCCATCTGACCGATGACGACTTACCGAAGATTGAGGCGGAGATGCGCCGGATCATAGCAGAGAAGCAGCCCTTCGAGCGCAGCACCAAGACTATTGCCGAGGCGGAGAAATGGGCGCAGGAGAACGACCAGCCCTACAAGCTGGAGCTAATTCAGGATTTCCGGCATCACGGCACTACCAAGGCAGGCGCCAAGGGCGAGGAACAACCGGCCAGCAGCGAGATGTCTTTCTACACTAATGGCGACTTCACCGACTTATGTATGGGCGGACACGTGACAAATACGGGTGATATCCCGGCTGACGGCTTTCACCTGACTAAGATCGCCGGAGCATATTTCCGAGGTGATGAGACTAAGCCGATGATGCAACGAGTTTACGGCGTCGCTTTTGCCACTAAGGCGGAGCTTGACGACTACCTGGCTCGTCAAGCCGAAGCGAAGTCCCGGGATCACCGCAAGCTGGGGCGAGAGCTGGATCTCTACGTCACCAGCGACCTGGTCGGAGCGGGGTTGCCGATGTTTACTCCCAGAGGTACAGTGCTGAGAGATGAGATTGCCCGGCTATCGACCGAGATCAGAGCGGGTATCGGCTTTGAGAAGGTCTGGACTCCCCACATGACCAAGAAGGATCTCTACGTCAAGTCAGGTCACTGGGCGAAGTTCGGCGGTGAGTTATTCCTGGTCAAGTCGCAAGAGACTAGCGACCAATTCGTCCTCAAACCGATGAACTGCCCTCATCACGGGCGAATCTATGCCTCTAGGGTGCGGAGCTATCGGGACCTACCGCAGCGCTATATGGAGGTCACCACCGATTATCGAGATGAAAAATCAGGCGAGCTGGGCGGGCTGGCTCGGGTACGAGCTCTGACTCAGGATGACTCGCACGACTTTGTCCGCCCCGACCAGATAGAGAGCGAGATCGCCAATTTGTTATCAGCGGTCAAAGTGATCTACGAACTATTCGACATGAAGCTCCGGGTACGTCTGAGCTATCGGGATGACTCAGATGCTTATCTGGGTGACCGGGCGCTGTGGGACTCGGCGCAAAAGCAGCTCAAGCAAGCTGTCTTGCGCCTGGGCGATGTCGAATATTACGAGCAAGATGGCGAGGCCGCCTTCTACGGTCCGAAGATTGATTTCATGGCGACCGATGCTTTGGGGCGGGAACATCAGCTGGCGACTGCTCAGCTGGACTTCGTTCAGCCGGAGCGCTTTGAGCTGGAGTATATCGACCAAGTCGGTCAGCCTCAGCGACCGGTGATGATCCACTGCGCCTTGCTCGGTTCGCTGGAGCGGTTTCTATCAGTCTACATCGAGCATACCGCCGGTAAGTTTCCCGTCTGGGTGGCGCCGGAGCAGCTGCGAATTATCAAGGTCAAGGATGCACCGGCGGTGGACGATATGGTTGACCGATTGGCTAAGCAAGCTCAGCTTCATCGGATTCGCTATACGGTGGATGATAGCAATGGCTCGATCGGCAAGAAGATCCGCTCGGCAGAGCTGTATAAGGTACCCTATACGGTGGTGATTGGCGACCGAGAGGCGGAGTCAGGGCGAATCGGTGTTCGTATCCGCAAGGATCTGGTCGGTGAGGCGACTGACGAGGCGAAGCAGTTCGCCCCCGATGAGCTGGCGGAAGCGATCGAACAAGAGCATGATCAGCGAGCCAAGCTGTCGACGTTATAGTCTCAGCCGCTAGCCGGCGTTAATGTGGGGTCTTGCTTGACGAATAGCCGGAAGCTTGTCATGATAGTGCGTATAGGTTGTACCGATGAATCGGTCATCGGTAACCTACGAGCCTGAGGAGGGCAGAGAGATGAAGTTTTCGGAGCACGATAAGATGATTCTCTCCGGCAAGGTGGCTAAGCCCACCTTCCGGGGAAATATTACTCCCATGAGAGGGGGCAGTAGAAAGAGCCACCGCAAGAACATCAAGCCGGGCAAGCTTGATGTTCGGGAACAACTCCGGCGGGGGCTACTCGACGAGGTAGATGACGCTTAGCCGTCGCCTCCGCCTCCAACCTAAACTTCATTTCAGGGGCTACCTTACGAGGTAGCCCCTTTTCTTTTTCCTCCGCTTGATATTGTCAGCGCTGAGCGAAGATGGGTGCTTGATATCCGTCTGCGAAGAGTGGCTTGCTACCGGTATTGGGCGCGCCGGGTGCTTTGGATCGGTCAAAAGGCGCCTTGATACCGCTAGTCGGTTTCGTCGGCTTCGGATTCGGTGTTGGGCTGGGTTTAGGATCCGGCGTGAGTAAGGGCGGCAACTTGACACAGGTTGGTGCGAAGACGTCGTTAACTAGCTTGGTAGTAGTGACGCTAACATTCATCGGATGACCATGACCATAGAGTGATTGAGCTTGACTGGCGTTGGCGCTAGCTACACCGCTGATAACAGTGCAGACAGTATCTAACTTCGACTCCGGGACGTAAGAGTAGTCGTATAGTCCGGGCGCCTCATTATCTACCGGCTTAGTGTCTCCTGTGCTGTGGATCTTGCCGTCAAAGAGTTTGATCTTATCGTGACCGAGTAATTTGGTCACATCGGTTAGGGCGAAGCGTCGCTCGGGGTAGCCACCGTCTTCGGTGGAAAACTTGGTTTGAACCGGTGATACATCGTAGATATGTCCGTCGATGCTGCGGACTAGTACACTAGATGACCAGGGTCTTTGCCAGCCATCTTTAAGCATGTGTAAATCCTCAATTAGATCGATACCGACGATATCTCTTAGTCGAGGTAGAGGTGTGATGCCACCCAGCGTCTTGAGCGACATATCGTAAATTTGGTCTTTACTCATGCCGACGCCGTAGTACCACAGTCCACCTTGGTTGTCGATTGCATACTGGTTAGCGATCTGCCTGATGCCACCTCGACTCTTAATCTTGTCGTTGGTTACTTCGGTGGTAGTACCATCATTTTTAACTCGGAGCAATTTATTGGTCGAGGTGAGGATATAGACTCCCGTCTTAAAGGACTGGTCGATACCTAGTTGAGGGTTCTGTGCTATCCTGCCGTTGAAATCAACGTAGTCGACTGACCTAATGGTGGCGCCATTAAGCGATAGCTTTAGCTTGTCTCCAAAGTCCTTCAGCTGGCTAGTGCTAGTCTTAGTGAAGATGGTGTCGTCGCCATGAGCCAGCCAACCTCCACCGGAATAAGTATCACCATAACTACCGCCTATACCAGTGACCTTATTGAGGAATGGGGTGGGGTCGGGAGTGGGCTCCGTCCAAGTTATATTTTTGAGTCGGTCGTACCAATCCCAGGGCGGGTTGTAGCTCCAGCCCCACTGATAGAGTTTACCCGACTGGGTAACGGCGATGCTAGTATGACCGTAGCGTCCGATCCTGACCACTTTATCGTTACCAAAGTATTTAGTGATCTCCTGAGGTGTATCGTAATATTCGGGATGACCCTCTCGCCGGCTCTTAACGGATTCGGGGTAGGGAACTTTAAACCCGGCAGTACCAACGCCGACACTGCCGGCGTAGTTATTGCCCCAAGCAAATACTCTGCCGCTTTGAGTTAGCGCCATGACCGTGCCGGCGTAGTCGGTATCCTTAGCTGTGAGATTCTCGGCCATTCCGTTGATTGCCCCATTAATAACAGCCGGAATGTGGACTAACTGAACGATCGGGTCGGGCTCGCTACCGGTATTAGGCATGCCGGGTAGCTTGGATGTACCAGGTGCACCGGGTACACCGGGTACGGGCGACGGTTTTGGCTTGCCGTCGTCCCACGGCGGCAGCTTGACGCAAGTAGATGGTATAGTGCCATCAACCGGCTGAATAGTCTCAAATTTAGGACTCCTATTTTCGCCAATGATTCGATTATAAGCAGCGCCACTCAGTCCGACACAGACAGTATCAGGCTGACTCTGTGGTACAAAGGCAAAGTCGTAGAAGGGAAGATCCTTGGGGTAGTCAGTGTAGCCTGTGTCTCCTCTATACCTTGTCTCTACCTCACCGCTGAGGAGCTTGATTTTCTGCTTACCGCCGAGCAGGGTTCCGACGTTTATCGGGTCAACGCTCCTACCCACGAAGTACTGATTGGGGCTATTGATGTGCGTGTCGGTTATGGTGTAGATCGCTCCATCGGCACCACGGGCGACGGGTCCGAGAACATTAGGGAAGCTGTCCAGGCGAGGCAATTTACCGCTAGTTGATATCTTTGCCATATCGTGGATAGAGTCATTGCCTTCTCGGTAGCCGTAGTACCATAGACCACCCTGTCTATCGATGGCGTAATGACCGGCATAAGATAATTGTTTGAACCCGCCTCGCTTTTTAATCTCCGAGTTGGTGATCTCGCTGGTGGTACCGTCTTCCAGTACCCTCAGCAGCTTGTGATCGGAGGTCAGGGTGTAGTAGCCTCCCTTATCCGGCTCGGGTTCTCCTGCTGTGGGTGTGCGATGCTTGATGTGATCGACGTCAAGGATGGTGACGCCACTGCTGAGCCGTGGCTTGATCCGGTTCTTTGCCTCGTCGTGGTACTGGAGCTGGCTTGTGCCCCCGTAATAATCTAGAGCAAAGATGGTATCTTTACTAAAGGCAAGATAATCACTCATGTTGTCCGGATGACTAGCTACATAGGAAGAGGAGCCGTTATAGTTGCCGGGATCTACGTCTCTACCGAAGCCAATGATGTGATAGGGCGACAGCTCACTCAGTGTGACCGGATGTATGATGGGTTTCTTGTCTTTATCAGACAGTCCGTACCCCCAGTAGTATACTTTGCCGGAGCTGGTGATGGCTGCAAACGTATGGTAGTGATTTACCAGCTTGACGATCTTGTCGCCGTTAAAGAATCTGGTGATATCCTGGGGGTCACTGTAGTAGACGGGCGGCTTCTTGTTAGACGTCGCACCGTAGCCGGTGTCGTTACCGACTCCGCCCGCAATGTTATTACCCCAGGCATACAGCTTGCCGCTTTCGGTCAGCACGACGGTCGTGCCGGCGTAGTCTTGGTCTCGCCAGGTGTCCATGTAGCCACTCTTCTGCTCGCCATAGTAGTCAAATGTGGCGGGTGAGTGAACTAGCTGGATGACTTTGTCATCTCTAAGACCGGTATTGGGTACGCCGGGTAGCTTGGGTGTGCCGGGTACGCCGGGCGTAGGTGTCGGGTTAGTGGGGGTGGGCGG
>CAJPSI010000050.1 GCA_905373275.1 Candidatus Saccharibacteria bacterium UBA1103
GTTCAGTAGATGCTGCTCCAGGGTAATTCGCCCCTGCTTGGCATCCGGCTCTACCTCCGACTTGCCGGTCCGAAATTTGACATTTAGATCGGCTACTCGCTCATCTAAGATATCGCCGTTCAGCGCCGACTCCATCTCCTTGTCCCAGACGTGTTTGGGATAGACATGAAGATACCGACCGAAGCCCCGGGTAATCACCACTCCGTCAGCAAACTCCCCTCTCAGATCAGCGGGGATAGTCAGACGATGTTTGTCGTCTAACCTGCGCTCGAAATAGTCAACCTTGGACATCTATATATGGCTTATCGTTTGGCTTAATTATTTACTTATGTTCGTGGTGTTTGTGTTTTCCACTGCCTAGATTATACTACCCACCGCTACCCACTTGCAAGTCTTTTTGAGCCGCTTCTACCCACAGCCCCACTTTTCCACATAGTGGTGTGGAAAAGCCTGTGGATTATAGAATAAAAACAACTAGCCACCCTCCCCAGGGAGAGTGGCTTGTGACAGAGTGACAGCTCTAGGCTACATATTTAGACCGAGTAGCTGCCCCAGTAGACGACCGGTCGTATCGTAACAAAAGATGGTATAGATGGTCACGATGAACATGACGTTAAACATCAGCGAGACCATCAGCGCTACTTTACGCTGCTTGCATTCGTCTTGATACTTGACGATTTCGCCCTTGGTGTTGTCTTTAACTTGCTTTTTGTCGCCGGTAGCCTTGACGTTATCGCAGTTACACTTGGACTTTTGGATGTGTTTGTTGCTTTCCATGCTGTAATGTTAGCACAAGCATTATGCATTGTCAAGCCCTACGCCATATATTTGCTATATTATAAAATATATCGTCCCAATACACACTCTTCACTACCCCGGTCAGAACGCCATTTCTACCCGTAGAGTACATATCATGTCAATATGTATCCTACGGGTAAGCTACTGCTGTTGGCTATTGACGATAAGTTGTCTGGTTAAACTTACCGCTGATGAACTCGCTGATGATTTGGCTAACCGTGTCCAGCTCAGCATCAAACAGCTTCGCCTCCTCGCGGCTCAGTAGCCCCAGCACATAGCTCCGCCGATCTTGCCGGGGCTGACTATCGCCGTTGGCACCGGTCGGCAAACCGGAGCCAATCCGCACCCGAGCGAATTCCGCCCCCACCGCTCCGATGATATGCTTGACACCATTGTTGCCGGCATCTGACCCGCCGACCCGAGTCCGAATCGTACCCAGCGGCAATGCCATCTCGTCGTGAATCACCAGGATATCCCCCAGGCCAATCTGATAAAAACGGCTGATCTGCTGAACTGACTGCCCGACCAGATTATAAAAAGTCTGCGGCTTCGCCAAGATAACCTTGCCCCCGCCCGACCCCGCCTCGGCCACCAGCGCCGAGAACTTGGCTCGTTGACGCCACTGCACCCCCAGCTGACCGACATAGTGGTCAAGCACCCGGAAGCCAAAGTTGTGCCGGGTCTCAGCGTAGTCTAAGCCGGGGTTTCCCAGCCCCACGATCAATTTCATTAGCTAGATTATAGCACTCTGCCCCACGCCGGGTTATAATATAGACATGAGCACCAGACTGGACGAGAACCGAGCAGTTTATCAGCAGGCGAAGCAGGCAAGGAGCGAAGCCGACGCTATCCGCCGGATCAGCGCCTTTATCGCTGAATATGACTACGACCAAGACAATCCACCCCTCGCCGTTATCTTTGACCTCTGTGTCGAGTATGACGATAATGCCGCCGGTAGCGCCCGCCAAGCTCAGCTGGCTAAGGCAATCTTCGCCCTGCTTGATGTCATCATTTGATCCGGCTTAGCTAGTGGCTAATCAAGCCCGGAAGAGTTGTCAATCAAATATTAAAGCCTCCCTAGTCCAGGGAGGCTTTAATCGGCTTTGCACTATGGTGTGCCCGATACGATTCGAACGTACGACCTTCAGTTCCGCAAACTGACGCTCTATCCAGCTGAGCTACGGGCACATATCTACTTAAATGTTAGCACACTAGCCCACTAAGAGCCAAAAAGCTTGGTCGGGGTGATCCGACTTGAACGGACGACCTCAGCGTCCCGAACGCTGCGCGCTACCAACTGCGCCACACCCCGACAACGGGCTAGAGCCATTATATCACCCCAGCCCGAAAGTCGTCAGAGTTCTGCCGGCAGATCTCTGATAATATATTGTACTCCTCTGACCTTTAGCGACTATGCTCTGCCCGATATCGCCTTTGGGCTATCCTGGCGGCATTAGCCGCCTCTTGCTCATCTTTGGCGATATCCTTAGCGCAGACCTCATCAATGTGCTGCTGACGATCACTGCCATAAGTCTCCGCCTGCCATCGACCCTGTGCCTGATCATCATAGTAGTATCCATCGATACGCTCGGCTAAATTGCGCTGCAGATTATCGTGAAGCTCTTTCTGACAAACATCCTGGAGCAGGCAGACCCCCTCGAAGCCGGAGATTGAGCCGCTATGAATATAGTTTGACCGTGCCTGATAGCTGGCCACTATCGCCACGGTGTCGGTATCGACCGCATCCGGATCGCCACCCTCCAGCTCTATGCTGGCCTTGACCAGCGCATCCATACGCTTAGCGAACCAGGCGCCTCGCTTGGTCAGCTCGATAGCATCACGGTGTGGCTTCTCCGCCTCCGCCATCGCCTGCGCTTCCTCTATGTCAGCCACCCGACCGGTCGGCAGATCCTCCGGTGCTACCCGCCAAGGCAAAGCACTATCGTCCGCCACCTCTTGCCTATAATTATTCCTATTCGCCTTGGTCATCCTTACCTCCTTTGCCTGACCCGACCGTGCTCACGCACCGCCTTACGCTCGCCCACTGTCAACTAGTTTAGCACAAAGGAAAAAGGCGCTATCTCGCAAGATAGCGCCCGAAAAAACACAGGAGAGCAAGTGGGGCTAAACGTAGAACGGCCCCTTGATGTACTCTAACTCTCCCACCTGGGTCAACGACCCCTCAACGGGGTCGTTTACCTCACCCAGAATTCTCTGGGCGAGGTGCCAGGTCTCAGGCTCGCCCCAGATGGGGTAGCCCTTACCGTCAAGCCCCTGGAAGGGCTCGACGGTAACCCTAGTATGAGAGACCGTTACCGGTCTCTCACGCCGCAGCGCTTCCTGGAGCTCTTTTATGAGCTCCGGAGAGCGCTCAAGAGCCTCCGCATCAAGGAGGCTAGGGATCTCTACTGTTGCGGTCATGACGACCACCCCTTTCGGGTCGCAGGCCATATGGGCTGTTCCCATATGCAACCTGATGGTATTCACTGTAACACCCCCCCCGCATTTGTCAAGCCCAGCACGATACCTAACGTTATGCCTGCATAGGTAAGGAAGCTGCGTAATCATGCTTTATTATGATTAGTTAGTTTCACCAGTATCTGCTGGACAGGCCCCAGCACAATAACATCATCCGTTCCCCGTCTAAGATTGATCAATAAGTCACTACGTCTCTTCAGCAAATAGACTTGTCTAAGTATCGGCTGGACAGGCCGCAGCACGATACATAAAGCCGTACTACACAAGACTGACTGAGGTGTAACTACATCTCGCTACCGCATAGCCGGTCTCACTAGTATCGGCTGGACAGGCCCCGTGGTATATCACCTATTCCTTACCCACCCCACTCGCCTGTGCCAAATTACCAAGCGAGACTTCGCCAAATTGACAAACGAAAATGCGCCAAACTACCAAACGACTACTGTTGCACACTGGACGTAAATTATGCTAAACTAATGACCACAGGAGGAGTAAACAGACATGAACAAGTACCTGCCCAGGCTAGTCGACAAGCTAATTGAGGAGGATCTCCGTCTATACGGCGCCGTATCTATCGAAGGACCGAAATGGTGCGGCAAGTCTACCACTGCCGGCCGTTTCGCCAAGAGTAAGCTGGAGCTCCAGAACCCTGACACCCGCCAGAACAACTTATCTATCGCCGCTAATCAGCCCAGCCTACTGCTCAGCGGTGACAAGCCTCGCCTGATCGACGAGTGGCAAGATGCGCCCGAGCTCTGGGATGCCGTACGTTACGACGTTGACCGAACCGGCTTAACCAACCAGTACATCTTGACCGGCTCTGCCACGCCTCGTCGCAATCAGCCCAAGCATTCCGGAGCCGGTAGGATCGTCCGTCTGATGATGCGCCCGATGAGCCTATATGAATCAGGCGACTCGACCGGCGAAGTTTCGCTGGGCGACATATTCGACGGACACGACGATATTCAAGGCTCTGCCGGCTTCCGACTGGAGGATATCGCCTATCTTTCCGCCCGAGGCGGCTGGCCGGAGAACGTACTGCGCCAGCCGGACAAGCCTAATAAGCTAGCTAGAGACTACCTGAATACTATCCTCGGTAGCAGCATCAATTCCAGCGACGTCACGCCGCACAACCCGACTAAGATGAGAGTGCTACTGCGTAGCCTAGCCCGCAACATTTCTACCCCGGCCAATATCAGCACCATCCTAGAGGACACCAGGAACGACAGCGATTCGTCAGTTAGCGACGCTTCCATCTCGTCGTATCTGGCTACGCTGGAGCAAGTTCATATCACAGACGATATTGAGGCATGGTGCCCCGAGCTCCGCAGTAAGACTCGGATCCGAACAGGCAAGAAGCGCAACTTCGTCGACCCTTCCCTAGCCATCGCCGCCCTGCGTGCTTCCGAACAAGATCTACTGACCGACTTTCATACCTTTGGGTTGATCTTTGAGTCGCTCGCCCTGCGTGACCTACAAGTCTACGCTCAGAGCCTGGACGGCGACCTATTCTACTACCGAGATAAGAATGGCCTGGAGTGCGACGCCATCATCCATCTCGCTGATGGCAAGTGGGGCGCCGTCGAGATCAAGCTGGGTGCCGACCAAACGACTATTGATAAAGCTGCTGGGAACCTGCTCAAGTTTAGCGAGATTGTTGATACCGGGCAGATGAAAGAACCGTCCTGCCTGATGATTCTCTCCGGTATATCCGGCTATGCCTACCGACGCCCTGACGAGGTGCTGGTCGTGCCAATCGGTTGCCTGAGAGATTAAGTTTGATAAAGGAAAAAGGCGCTATCTCGCAA
>CAJPSI010000051.1 GCA_905373275.1 Candidatus Saccharibacteria bacterium UBA1103
AACTCGATCCAGAATGTCGAACCGCTGCCGTAGTCACTCTCGACCCCTGCGGTGCCGCCCATAGAGGTAGTCAGGGTCTTGATCAGGTACAGCCCTAGCCCGGTGCCACCGATCTCCCTAGTCTCACCATTGTCAACTCGGTAAAACTTCTGAAATAGATGGGGGACATCTTCGGCCGGGATACCGATGCCGGTATCTGACACCTTGATACGGACTCGATCGTTGTCGCTGATCACTTTGACGCTGACGCTACCTTTGGGTGTGTATTTGATGGCGTTCTCGATCATGTTTGACAGTACTTCGTCGAAGTGATCAAGGTCGGCATAGATAACAGCCCTGGGGATGACGACTCGATTACCGCCGTCTTGGGAGCCGGACGAGCCATTGAGATCCAGCTTGAGAGCGAGATGCTTAGCCTCCGCCTCATCAGTGAACTCTGACACTATGTCTCGTACGGCTATATTGACATCAATTAACTCGGGGTTGGAGGGCATACGGTTGTCATCCAGCTTGGTGACATCCAGCAAGTCTTGGAATAATCGCCCCAGGTGCTGGATTGATTGATGAGCTTTATTAGCGTAGTCTCGGGCTCGGTCGTCAATTTGGCAGATGGCCGGATTGATGATCATGCCCAGATATCCTTCAATAGTGGCAACCGGAGTCCGCATCTCGTGTGAGGCGGTAGAGATGAAGTCGGTCTGAGCGTTCTGCTCGGCCCGCTCCATGGTAATGTCTCGAAACACGACCACCAGCCCATCGACATGCGGCTGGGGGTCGTTTAGAATGATCGGCGTCGCCTTGAGCGATAGCTGGATCTTCTTTTTCGAAGCGGTCTTGATATAGGCTTTGTCGCAATCGACGGTCCGACCGGTACGAAAGGCCGCCAGGATGGGATTGGTGCGATCTTCGAACGGTCGGTCGGCGTTATTTATCAGGTTAAAGACACTACGAAAGTCCAGCGAGACGGCGTCATCGGCACGCCAGCCGGTCAGGGCTTCGGCGGCAGGGTTGAACAATTGGATGATGCCGTCGGTACTAATGATGGCGATGCCGTCAGAGATGGTGTTGATGACGATCTGAGACTTGACGGGGTCAACACCACTGTCCTGACTCTTGTCCCCGGATTCTCCGGTCGAACCTCTCTTCTTAAATAAGTTCTTAAAAAACCCTATGCCCACCTATACTAATTCCGATTTAACTCATGGTGATCTCGCGGGGAATCGAACCCCGATTGTTGGGATGAGAACCCAGTGTCCTAACCGTTAGACGACGAGACCTCCCTAGACATACTATCAGATAGCCTGTATCGGCGCAACGTAGGGGAGCTACTTCTTAACTAAGCCGTGATTAGAAATATAATGGGCGCTAGCCAGGTGCATCACTCCATCTTTACTGATCATATTCTTAGCATATGCGTAGGTCGGTATGGTGAAGGTGAAGATACTACCTTCGCCCTCGGTCGAGTCGACACTGATAGTGCCACCATGGCTTTCAACGATAGCACGGGAGATAAACAGACCGATCCCCGTTCCACCGATGGAAGCTCGAGAGCGGTGCGAACGGTAAAACTTGGTAAAGAGTTGCTCGACTACTGAGCTGGGGATGCCGATGCCGTGATCGGTGACTGAGATGGCGACGAACTTTCCGCTGAGCTCTGCGCTAACTTCGATCTGACCATTGTTGTTGCTATATTTAATGGCATTATCGACTAGATTGGTGATTACTTCGCCGATGGAGCTCTTATCGGCAGCGATCGTCGGTAGATTATCCTTGATGTTCCAGGTGATATGGCGATTAACGGTAGTCGCTCTGAGGTCAAGGTCGTCCTTGATCTCATTCACGATGCTACTCACCTTGCACTCGCTGAGCTTGAGCCCAAGATTGCGCTGGCTATAACGGCTGGTGTTCAGTACGTTGTTGATATAGGAAGATAGCTTGCTGGTACTGACATTGATCCGGTCAAGCAGACCTTGCTGCTCTTCTGATATCTTACCTTTCATCTGGTCAGCCAAGATTTCCAGGTATCCTTTAATGACCGTGACCGGACCGCGGAGCTCATGAGTCGCCAGGGCCACGAAGTCGATATTATCCTCGCTCTTGATGTAGTCAGAGGTCCTGTCTATCGTCACTACGATCAAGTTTGCACCACTAGTGGCGTGCTGCTTGTAACTGGCAACTACGTCGTAGATATGGCGTGGCTCAATACTGCCCGAGGGGACGTTCTGGATCCTGGTCCAAGTCTGGCTTGATGATAGCGAGGCATCTTTTACCTTAGCGTACCATTTATCGAGAGGCATACCATTGTCGGTGAAGTCAAGCTGAATGCGAGTCTGATTGCCAGCATGCTCGATCGGCGCCAGGTCGTTATAGGCAATGATCTGCTCGTTATAATCCAGGGCGATAATGCCTACCGGCAGGGAATGAATCAGCCTTAGGGCTGCCTCGCCGGCTCGGGCTTGGCTGCTTAGGGTCTCGCTATCGGGCGGGCGATTGTCGTTGCGGGCGTAGATGAAATCGACGGCCTTGCAGAGCTCTTCCTTAACGGGGCCGCTGATTTGCCCGGCGTGCGGTGGGTAGACCCGAATCGACTCATACATTGATGAACTGAGGGCTCGAGCCAGAATATCTAAGGGGTCGCTAAGTAGGGAATAAATGATGATGCAGGTCAATGTCTCGATAGTAATGACGGCGGTGACGGCTATAAAGAATGTGCCGCCCCAGCCAAATTTAGCGGCTTGACTGAGGGTGACTAAGATGACGGCGATGGTGATCAGCTGAGCTAAAACAACTATTAGGAAACAGTAACGGGCTAAGCGTGAGCTAATCTTACCTAGCTGCACCGGAGGTTGTTTATCGGTCTGTTTACTCATACTCTTAGATACATTATAGCTTATCATCGTTTAATCGCTTATGCCCGGCTAGCCGATAAAGCCCGGCTGGCTAACTGTAATCTGGCGATCGTCTCGTCCTTGCCCAGTAGAAGCATCGTCTCGGGCAGACCGGGGCTAAACTTCGCCCAAGTGAGGGCGAAGCGAATCAATCCAAACATGACCGGCGGCTTCTCATTAGCCTCAGCCAGCAGTTGATTGAGGCTGTCTTGGATGGTGTCTTGGTCGGTGAAATCAATCTTGCCCAGTCCGGTGATGGCTAGCTGAAGCAGTTTTACCAGATCATCGTTTTTCAGTTTAGCCAGCTGCTTGCCGGTCGAGAGCATTGTCAGATTAACTGCCGGGCGAGCGAAGAAGTATTCGCTTAGCTCGGGCAGATCGGCTAGAGTCTTGAGTCGATCTTGAACGACACTTAAGACTTCTCGCTGTCGCTCTTTCGTGGCTGATTGTCCGACCTTGCCCCAGAACCCGGTGCACCGGTCGAGCAAATCGTCAAGGGATAAGCGTTTGATCCATTGTCCATTGAGCCAAGTCAGACGCTTCTCGTCGAACCGAGCGCCTGAATGCTGGACTCGGGCAAGGCTAAACTTATCTATCAGCTCATCCATAGTAAAGATCTCTTGTTCGCTGCCGTCATTCCAGCCGAGGCAAGCCAGGAAGTTGACCATCGCTTCGGCTAAATAACCCTCGTTGCGATATTCGGTGACTGATTTTGCTCCATCACGTTTACCCAGCTTCTTGTTACCGGTCGGGGCTAAGATGTGGGGCAGGTGGGCAAAGATCGGTCGATCTATCCCGAGAGCTTCATAAAGAGCTAGGTAATTAGGCATGGAGCTGATGTACTCTTGTCCTCTGATGACGTGGGTTATCTTCATCTCATGGTCGTCAATGATATGAGCAAAGTTATAGGTCGGTAGGCCATCCGATTTTATCAGGATGAAATCATCCACGGCATCACGCCCGGCGCTGAGGTCACCCATCACCTCGTCGTGCCAGTGATAGTCTCGGGGGTCGGTCACTTTGAAACGCAGTGGCACTGAACCATCCCAAGCCGGTGGATTGGTCGGGCGGTGCTGTCGATAGAGGAATAGCCGGTGAGTATCTCTGGCGGAGTCCTTCAGCTGTTTAATCTCTTCAGGCGAGCGGGGGTCAGCGTAGGCTTTGCCCTGATCGACCAGCTTCATCGCCCAGCGGTGGTAGATCTCTCGGCGTTCAAGCTGGTGATACGGACCGTATTTACCACGCTCAGTGCGACCGTCGGGTCCTTCATCCCAGGTCAGCCCGAGCCACTTAAGGACATCAATGATTGTCGCCTCCGCACCTTCGACGAAACGATTCTGATCGGTATCCTCTATCCTTAGGATAAATTGACCATGATTTTGGCGAGCTACGAAGAAGGGGTAGAGGGCGGAGCGGACGTTGCCCAGGTGGATATAGCCGGTCGGGCTGGGGGCAAAACGGGTGCGAATGTTAGACATGGTTACATTATATAATATGCCGGGATAAAGGTTGATTAAATATTGTCACTTCTGGCTTTGCTGCTTGACTGGCTGATAACGCAGCTCTGATCCCAAACCACTCATTACTATAGCCCTCATTCTTCACTCTATTATCATTTCCTTTGTTGCGACCTGACTAGCCGAACCACCCGTCGCTAAAGCCCTCATTCTTCATCTGCATCATCATTTCCTTCAGACCCGCCTGGCTGGCTCGTGCACTGCTGAGCTTCAAGCGTGCACAGTCTTCAGGAAATGACGATGTAGATGAAGGACAAAAGACACCCTTTATGTGCTAAGGGCTGTATGTGTCAGAGTAGCTCACCTAAGCTTCCGATGGCTGTTGATACAGCAGTAGGCTGGCAATTGCCAGTGGCAATCGCTACGTCGCCAGCCTGTCCAGCTGATGCTAATTAGGCTAACTAGGCGCAACAAAGCATTGTTATACCGTAGCTTCCTTTTGTGGTTGTGAGTGTTAAGCATCATGCTGGAGCCTGAGGAAGCTAGGTGAGCTACTCTGGCTAGAGCGTTGACACACGTAATTTCCCTAGCCTCATTTCTTAATCTAATCTCAATTAAAACAGGCATTCCTAGGTACGAGTAGTACAGTGTGGTTGACGAAGGCTGTTGATATA
>CAJPSI010000052.1 GCA_905373275.1 Candidatus Saccharibacteria bacterium UBA1103
GCATTATAGACGTCACCCAGCGAAGTGTAGTCCAGCTGAGTCACCGAGAGATTCTGCAAGCGAGTGCCGACAGCGAAGCCAATCAAGCAGGTCATGACAGCGACGGCAAGACTAGTCCTGAATCCGATAGTGCGCCTAGCTTTACCCCCGGGCTGTTTATCGGGATGAATGCTACGGGGCGGGTTCGACCGACGCTGATCAGCCGGCTCATCCCGGCTGGCCAGCTCAACCACCTCAGTCGCATCAACCAGCTCCGCCTCGGTCGGCTGAACCCCTGCTACCGGTGCTAGACCTAGATCAGCATCCGGTCCACCCGGTGTTAGATTAGCCTTATCTGATTCTTGCTTTCGTTTGTCGTCTTTCGTCAATCTCGTCCCTCACTTTAGTCACAAGCTATTTTAGCACAAAGCCAAGCCGACCGGCTGAATAAGCCTCCGGTCAGTCAAGACTATAGTGGATTATAAAAGCCATCAAAGCTACTAGCTGACACCCATCGTTCAGTATAGTTGTATGGATTCCAGTTATACTCTGAGATGAGTACACTACCGCCCCTGACTTCTTCCACCCAAGCCACGTGACCGTAAGGCAAGCGCCCATAGCCGATGATTGCCACGGTATTAACCTGCGCTCCGCTATTGGCTACGCTCATCCAGCTACCGGCATTGCCATGTAGCTCATTGCGTCCTGTCAGCTGGAAGATCCGCCATTGGACATAGTTAACGCACTCTCTGGTATTACCTAGTGCCTGGAAACCACCGGCGTAAGCCGTCACATCTGCCGGGTAGTTACAGAAAGGATAGCCGCCACCGCACTTACTGTTAGCGACTACCGTACCGGCACCACTGAACCGTCGAATGGCCGCCTGCTGTTCAGCCTGCACCTTAGCCTTCTGTGCCTCCGTCTTAGCGGTCAATTCCCGGAACTTCTCTTCCTGCCCCTGAGTCTCGTCTAAGATCTTCTTCTGCTCGTTCTTGCTGGCGATCAGCTGCTGCTTCTGCTGATCCTGCTTAGAGATCAGATCCTCTACCGTGCTCTTTTTCTTCTGAAGGTCAGCCTTGGTCGCCTTGATCTCCTTGACTGACTTAGAGATGTTGTCACTGACAGTCTTCTGGCGGGTCTGCCGGTCAACATAATCACTGACCGAGCGGCTATTCATCAGGATATCCAGCGAAGTTGTCTTACTACTGTAGTATTGGTCTCGTAAGTTCTTACTGAGCGACTGGGCTTGACGCTTGATCTTCGCCTCCGCCTGGGCGATCTGTTGCTCCAGCTGAGCCCGCTTGGCACTCAGCAGGTCGATCTGCGCCTGAATCTGCGCCTGGTCATTCTCCAGCTGGCTAATCTTGACCTGCAAAGAGCCGCTCTTTGCCGCCAGCTCACTGGAATGCTTGCGATAATCATTGATCTGATTTTGCAGAGCCCTGATCTCGGCATTAAAGTCTCGGGCTTGCGCCGAGTGGCCGGCGCCCAGCACCGAGGTCACACTGACTACAGCGAAGACAACCGCCAAGCTCAGCACCGCCAGGCGAACCCGCTTGCCTTTGATATTCTTTTTTCGTAATAATGTCTGTTTGATCTTCATAGGCATCACTTGCCTGCTCTTATTGTTGTGGTGGAACCGCATAAAACCTCCTTATTTGGCTCTAGTACGATTATATACTGTTTATGTTTACTATTCAACCGGGTACTCTAACGGCTCGCTTTCTTTAAGTATTTTCGTAGTGCCAACCGAGCCGACAGATCACCAATGACGAAGCCGGTTGTTATCATACCAAGTAAGATCAGCCACCACCAGTGCAGGATGAAGCTCTTAGTCTGCTTGACCTCGATGTAACCGCCGAGACCCGGCAATAGCTTGGTCGAGAGCAGGTAGCCCACTACCATGGCGATAATGGCGGCGATCACACCATATAACTCCGCCTCGATCAAGAACGGACCGCGGATGAAATAGCTATCCGCTCCGATCGACTTCATCATACTGATCTCATCTCGCCGGCTAAAGATAGTCATCCGAATGGTATTAAAGATGATCAGCACCGAAATGACCACGAAGAAGCTACCGGCGACAATGCCGACCCGGCTGGCGATATCCATCAGGCTGGACAGCTTATTGATAGTCTGCTGGCGAGCCTCAACGTCCTGCGAGTTCGCCACGCTGGAGTCAACCCATTGCTTAAACTGCGGGTCACCGGAGATAAACTTCTCGATCGCCTTGCGCTTGCTCATATCGGCCAGTTTGACATGAATCACCGCCGGAATGGCCGGCTTGATCCCCTCGTCAACCACCAGCGACCAGCCCTCCACGTTATCCTTGGATGCTTTCTTATACTCATTTTCGCTGGTACTGATACCGACCTCGGTCACGTTCGGCTGAATCCGCAGTTTACCGGCTAAGGTGCGCAAGACATCTTCGCTGGCATTCGCCTTGATATAGAGCGATAGATCAATCTTTTGCTTCTGGCTGGTGATCGCCTCGCCCAGCACTGAGCTTGCCACCACCGTGACGAAGATGATCAGCAGAGTGATGACCATTACCGCCGTCGCTGCGATGGTCAGCCAAGCGTTACGAGTGAAGTTGCGCAACCCATAGCGAGCCACCCGACTGAGCGTCAGAATAGTATGACGGCTCTGGGTATCGACCAGGCGTTCTTTCTTGGCGGCTCGACTCATCGCTTACCCCCTCCCTGACTACTACCACCACCATGCGCCACATCGCTAACGATCCGACCGTGATCAATGGTAATCGTCCTGGTATTGAGCTGGTGAACGATCTCAGTCGAGTGAGTGATCAGCATCACCGTCGTACCGAACTTATTGATCTTCAGCAGTAGCTTGACGATCTCCCAGGTATTACGAGCATCCAGGTTGCCCGTCGGCTCGTCAGCAAACAAGATCTTGGGCTGGCGCACCATTGAGCGAGCGATAGCCACCCGCTGCTTCTCACCGCCCGACAGCTGGTTGGGAAACTTGTCCTGCTTACTCCTGAGTCCGACCACTTCAAGCATGCGAGGTACGTTCTCTTTGATCTCTTTATTGGAGTGTCCGGAAATCTCCAGGCTGAGTGCTACGTTTTCAAAAACCGTTCTGTTGGGCAAAAGCTTGAAATCCTGAAAGATCACCCCGATACGACGACGAAGCAAAGGGATATCTCGGTCATCCAGCTTGTCATAGTCAATCCCGCCGACCACGATCTTGCCGCTATTCGGCTTTTCCTCTCGGGTAAGCATCCGCAGCAGCGTCGATTTGCCCGCTCCACTCGCCCCGATCACGATGGCAAATTCCCTAGGAGCGATGCTGAGCGACACTCGGTCCAGCGCCAAGGGCGAGCCGGCGTCGTAACGCTTAGTCACCCGATCCATCATGATCATCGCACGGGTCTGCACCGGACGACGCTTGTTTTTGTTTGAATCTGTTGTTTTTCTTTGTTCCATTCAGCTCCTACTCTTGCACGGCATAGACGATGAATCGCTTATCCGCCGTCTGGTTGCGATAGTTAAATGTCCCGGTACAGGTCATCAAGGTGAGTCCTTTCTTCGCTCCCGCCGGCGGGTTCAGCGCCTCGCCCATGTCGACTTTACTCGTCTCGACCGTCTTGGTGGAGACTACTCGGTAGCTAACCTTCTCGCCATTACCCTTCTCAATCACTACTTGGTCGTTTGCCTTTAGCTTGGGCAGATTATTAAAGGCAGCATTGAGATGACGATTAAATGAAGTGTGGCCGTCGATGAAGACTTGCCCCTCCTGCCCCGGCTTAGCACTGCCATCGTACCAAGCGGTGTCATTAAGGTTGGACGGTGTGTCGATACTACCCCGACTATTGACTCCGACGCTCATCACCCGAGCATTGACGCCCAGGGTGGGAATATAAATATAGCGAGGCTGATCAGCCGGTACGGTATAGGCAGCTCGTTGCTCTTGGCTGACCGCCGTCTGTTCTGCCGTAGCCGGGTTAGTCCCCGAGATTGACATGGCGGTAGCCGAGTTACCATTCAGCGAAGACTTGACTGAGCGATTAGTCGTATAAGTATCCCACGCCAAGTAGCCACTAGCGACGATGATCAATGCCACGGTAGCATAACGCAAGAAGTTAAAGAAGCGCTTTTTATTCAGGTTAAACGACAAGGTGACCTTAGCACCGGCTAAGCGACTAAAGGCGTTGTCCGACCGGGCTACTGCCGCTGCGCCGGCCCCGTCAGCTTGGTTGTCAATATTCGCAGAGCGACTACCGGCTGTCGAACCGCCATTGACCGACTTCGCCTGAGCCACCTTAGTCGGAGTCGAGATCGGCTGACTACCGATCGAAGTCCGGTTGCTCTCATCGCTATTTGCTCGCAAGACATATTCGGCATATTTCTCCGGCTGACGACTCGCCAGCAGCTGACGAGCTTGTGCTTCGGCTCGCTCCTTCGCCTGCTGACGGACGATAGCCGCCTGCTGCATGATGGCTTGGCGGTCAAGCTTGGCTTTGTGCTGAGCTGACCCGGCGTTGGTCGGCGTAGATGCTGCACCGGAGGCGGCGGCTGATGTCGCCGATACTGAACCATGGTCTACCCCTGCCTTGACGGACGAGACGGGAGAAGCCAGCACCTTAGCCAGAGTAGCATCTCTAAGCTGCGCCGAGGTGCGGTTTAGCTGAGATGTAGCAGGATTGGACTGTGTAGAGGTGTGGGTTGGCTGAGCTGTAGCGACGGAACTAGGCTGCGCCGAGGTTACCTTTGGAGACTGTTGACTTCTGTGCAGTTGCGCCCGTGGCGCAGGAATAGAATCCTCGACATACTGCGGAATGGTCG
>CAJPSI010000053.1 GCA_905373275.1 Candidatus Saccharibacteria bacterium UBA1103
TGATATATCAGTAAGCTATCCAGTGCACGTGGTAGTTTATACGGTGCCAAGCCTGTCCAGCTGATGCTGGTTAGGCTAACTAGGCACAGCAAAGCATCGTTATACCGTAGGCTTCCTTGTGGTTATGAACATTAAGTATCCTGCTGGGGCCTGAGGAGACCACCTGTACTACTCGTACACTATAGAGTTATGCGTGGAGGGAAATTACAGACTCTGCCCCGGCGGAAAGGCATTAGATATATTTCGACGTAGCGCTAAGCCAGGGCGGCGGACTGTACTTCATTGATAGTGGGTAGTTGGGCGCCTCGCCACCGCTGATAGAGCACGCCGTCATCGGTCACCGCTACGATAGTGGGATACTCGACGATATCGTACAGGCGGCAAAAAGCCACGCCCTCTCTGGTGTCAGGATCAAGCGTCTCGATCTCTCGCCCCGTCCGATAGCGGTATTCTCTGAGAAAGGTCTCGACCGCCATGCGGTGCTCGGACTTCTCTTGATAAACCATCACTACACGCATTCCCACCTCCTATTAATCTTTAGCTTGTCCTGCCTGACGACTCTTGCGTAGCTCACCCAGCGCCTGTGCGAACTCATCAGCACTCTTAAACTCTCGGTAGACGCTGGCGAAGCGAACATATGCCACCTCATTGCGCTCAGCCAGTTCATCCAGAACGAAATCACCGATCTGCTGACTGGTAACTTCCAGCTCGCCCAGTGAATAAATCCGCTCCTCTACCCCGCCGACGATATTATCCACCTCGGTCTCAGCATTGAGGAACTTACCCACCGAGCGCTGGATAGCATTGTAGAGTTTCTGGCGGTCGAATAGGACCTTGCGTCCATCCCGCTTGATCACGGCGATGTTAGGACGCTCTAACCTTTCGTAAGTAGTATAGCGAGCACCGCACTGCAGGCACTCCCGACGGCGGCGAACCGCACTGCCGGTGTCACGAGATTCGATCACCTTGCTGTCTTCAAATCCACACTTAGGGCAATGCATATCCTACCGCCGGCTATACTTTAGTCGTCTGAGTCATCCTTCTTCTTACGTCGGAAGCGACGACGTAGGAAGCTGGGGGCGTCGTAGGCGTCATCATCATTCTTCGCCTCTTCTTCCTCTGAGTTACTGTCATCGTCGGCACTGGGTAGGCGACTGCTATCTATAGCGTCATCATCAATATGGCTATCGGCATCAGCGTCCGAAGCGACACTCTCGGTAGTCGGCCATTGCCAGCCGGAGCCGGTATTATCCGCCGAGCCGAAGCTCTCGACATCGTGCGCCGTACCGGCATCGCTATCCAGGTCAATCTTAGATAGGTCGATATCCTCGACATTACTGACTACGGTATCCGCTCCGGTATCGCCACCGGTAGCAGTAGCCTCGCCGTCGGGCTTAGCACCACCGGCGAAATAGTCAGCATCAAAGCCGGTCGCTACTACCGTGATGATCAGCTCGTCGTCCATCTCGGGGTCAATCGTCGCCCCGAAGATGATATTGGCTTCAGGTGAGACAGCCGCCGTGATAATCTCAGCCGCCTCCTGCACCTCCGCCATCGACATGTCATAGCCACCGGTTACGTTAAAGAGAACACCTCTGGCTCCGTCAATACTGACCTCGATCAAGGGCGACTCGATCGCCTGCTTGGCGGCTTTCTCGGCTCGGTCGTCACCCGACGCCCGCCCGATACCCATCAGTGCTGAGCCGGCATTACTCATAATCGCCTTGACGTCGGCAAAGTCAAGGTTGATCAGTCCATTCTCGGTAATCAGCTCACTGATCCCCTGCACCCCCTGGCGCAAGACATCATCAGCGATCTTAAATGTCTCCAGTAGCGGCGTCCGACGATCAATCGTCTGGAGCAGGCGGTCATTAGGTATAGTAATCAGAGTGTCAACCGTACGAGAGATATTGCCGATACCATACTCGGCGTTGCGCCGCCGCTTGTCACCCTCAAAGCTAAAAGGACGAGTCACTACGCCGACTGTCAGCACCCCTAAGTCTCTGGCAATCTGCGAGACAATCGGTGCCGCTCCCGAGCCGGTACCGCCACCGGCTCCGAAGGTGATGAACGCCATATCCGAGCCTTCCAGCGACTTCTTGATCTCGTCAACACTCTCGCTGGCAGCCGCTTCGCCAACCTTGGGGTCAGCCCCGGCACCCAGCCCTCGAGTGGTATCCTTGCCAATATGAATCTTGACATCAGCCTTAGAATGACGTAGCGCCTGAGCGTCGGTGTTAATAGCAATAAATTCGACTCCTCGAATACCGGTATCTTTCATCCGATTGATGGCGGCTCCGCCAGCACCGCCAACGCCGACCACCTTGATAACAGCCGTAGACTGGATCTCTGCGGGCTTAACCTCTGGCATATTCCCTCCTCAAACAGTTTAGCTTCACTGCTACGATTATACACATCAGCTAGCCTTGTCGCAAGTTAGAGCTAATGGTTTAGCGCCCGTTTCTGCGGGTAAACAAGCCGGCAATCCTGCCGATGATCCCGCTCAAGATACCTGGGCGAGATGAGTGTCCGTCACCGCTACTACCACCCCGCTGAGCATCCCGCTCCATCAAACCAAGCGCCACCGTCCAGCCGGGGTCTTTCACCTTATCCGCCAGACCTTTATAGGCCGGCATCTTATATAGATGCACATTCATACCGAGTGCTTCTCTGGCATAGTCAACCAACCCCCTCAGCTTTGCTCCGCCACCGGTCAAGACAGCCCCGCCCGGTAGATTAGCCTGCTTCTTGATTCGCTTCAGCTCTTTATTGATCAGTTCGAATAGCTCACTCAGGCGAGCCTCGACGATATCGTCGATCAGCTCGGTCTTAAAGGTCAATTTCTGAGCTGATGGTCCATTACCAATATTAAGCGAGACCGTCGTCTCGTTACCCCGCCTTAACTCCGGCGAAGCAACCGCATGCTCCAGCTTGACCCGCTCAGCCACATCCAAGTCAGCCCTCAGACCGATCGCCAGATCAGTCGTGATATTATTCGAACCAACCGGCAAAGTCTTGACGAAGATGACGTCGCCCTCTTCGTAGACGACGATATTAGTAGTCGAATGACCGATATCGATCATCACTGCACCGTTTTCCTTCTGCTGATCCGACAAAGCCAGATTAGCAGCCACCAGCCCGACCGGCTGATAGAACTGGCTGGACACCAAATTCGCCTGCTCCAGTACTTGATCCAGATTCTTAATATTCGGGCGCAAAGCCGTCACCATATAGACTTCCACTTCCAGCCGAACTCCCGACATATCTAGCGGATCCCGGATGCCCTCTTGATTGTCAATCTTGTAGAAATGAGGCTCGACGCTGACGATCTCCCGATTTGCCGACAGCTTGACCTGTGTGGCGGCATCAATCACCCGGTCAACCTCGCTATTACCGATCGGCTTGGTCTGATCAACCGTGATAAGTCCCCGTGACGCCATGCCGGCGATATGCGAGCCGTTGATACCGACGACCGCCTCCTGGATATCCACCCCGCTCATCCCCTCGGCAACAGCCATCGCCTTGTCCAGACTAATGGTAACCTTGCCGATGTCGGCTATAGTCCCTTTGCGCATGCCTTGGCTGGCGTACTCACCCACACCGACGATGGTGATAGTGTCGCCGTCGAGCGACCGACCATCAGGACCGTCAGTTGAGGCCAGCGAGCCGATCACCACCCGCACCTTGCTGGTGCCTATGTCAACCCCGATCATGTATCTATTTTCGCTCATTATGGTGTGATTATATCACGCTTCAGCCTAGTATGCGACATGCAGGGGGTGCTCTTGACGCTATGATGCTAGACAATGGATTTACGGCAGATTTCTCGTTTGACCCATCCGGTAAACTAGATATAGATAAGATAAGCTTTGCAGCATTAATAGAAAGGATTATTGATGGCAAAAAGTAAAACGATTTACTTCGTTACCTCTAACCGGCGTAAGTTCGCCAGTCTAAAGAAGCTCCTTCAGCCGCTCGACATTGACCTTCGGCGACTTGACTATGACTTTGACGAGGGTCGTAGCCTGGACATCCGGTCAATCGCCAAAGATAAGCTGGCTCAGGCCAAGAAGGCTTCCCCTGATAAGTATTTAATCGTCGACGACCGAGGCTTCTTTATTCCGGCACTAAAGGGCTTTCCCGGTCCATTTGTTAAGCTGCTCTTAGACAGCTTCAGCTATGAGGGCATTATTAAACTGATGCAAGGCGAGACTGACCGCCGGGCTATATTTTCTTATGCAATCTGCTATTACGATGGCGTCAAAGATCATATCTTCGTGGCAGACGAAGAGGGCTTCATAGTCGACAAGCCGCGAGGTGATAATCTACACGGTTGGACAGAGCTACTGTACATCTATGGTCATCCCAGTTTCCCGGGACGCAGCCTGGCTGAACTAAGCGATGACGAGTGGCGGAAGTACCTGACGGCAATTGAAGATGTAGATGCCTTTGTCCTGTTGAGAGATTATCTAGCCAAGCGAAAGAAGTAGCCATCTCATCTTGTCGTCCTATCTAGCACTTGAACTGCTCCGGTTGCAATAGTATCCCTACACCAAATCTTTCCGGTAGAGGTCGTGATAGAATTGGCAGCTACG
>CAJPSI010000054.1 GCA_905373275.1 Candidatus Saccharibacteria bacterium UBA1103
AGCAGCACACGAGCCAGCCAGGCGGGTCTGAAGGAAATGATGATGCAGATGAAGAGTGAGAGACTAATAGCAACGAAAGAGAATGGGCTTTAATGAACACGGCTTCTAGAACAGCCCGCTGAAGGCGAAGAGCATCACCAGCGTAGTCACCACGGTCAGCACCACCGGCGCCCCCAACTCATCCCAGGTCACCCGTCGATCGTCCTGCCAAGCTCGATAGACCCGGAAAGCCGTCACCGAGATCAGACTGAGGATAATAGCCAGCTGCGGTATCCGAATTAGCGGAGTCGCCAGGTAAAAAACGCTCCAATGCCACGACACGAAGGCTAGCTCCATTACCAGCAGCCCCCAGATGGTGGCCAGTAACCCCTGACTCTTCTCTTCAAACATACCGAGTGCCTGACGGGCCGAAGCGAAAGCGATAATAAAGGCGATGATAAGGAATACAGTTAATGGCATGCCTTGCGCCACCAGGAAGAGAGCCACCACGCCGACGAACTGACTAGCCAGTGCTTGAAAGCCGATCATCGCCTCGCCATGCCGAGGCTTAATGACGATAAGCCACAAGCTATAGATTACCCCCAACGATATCTGCACAGCCAAAGCCGGCACCGGCAAAGCCTCGCCCGCCACCAGATAACTGACACCGATTCGACCACAACCCCAAGACATAGTCACTAGCCCTATGCCAAAGATCAGATCGGGCAGACTGCTAAGGAAGTTAGCTCTCCAATAGCGTGGTCGTACCGCCAGCACCCGCCATTTTGATAAGATTACCGGCACTATCGCCGGCCACAGCGATTCGAAGGCGATGGTCAGGTAAATAGCCACACCAGCAAAGATCACGTTAAAAATCACGTGGATCAGATCTGCTACCACCCCTCGACGACGAGCCAGCTTGATGAACTCCATCATATCCGCCTAATTATACCATAGACTCACTAGAAGAATTTGATTGAGTTCAGCGGCCAGATCCGCATAGCGACCGGACCGACGATATCCTCCAGCGGTATTGTGCCAAGCGTGGCTCGGTTGTCGCCGTTGCGGCTATCCATGGAGTAGTTACCGACTCGGTGATCGCCGGTCACAAAGACTCGCCCCTTAGGTACGGTGACGTCTGTCCCCTCGCCGTCCACACAGGTATTGATCTGTTTATCATCAGAGGCTAAGTTCTTAAACGTATCATACGGATTAAAGCCTCCGGGGTGGTCGTGATTATAGACCAGCAAGGTGCAGCCGTGCACCGTCACCCGCTCGCCAGGCAAGGCAATCACTCTCTTGACGATGTACTCGTCTCGCCCGCCGGAGCTATTGTCACGTAGCGGATTCTTAAAAACGATGATATTACCCCGCTCCGGTAGATAGGTCTTACCCGTCAGGGATGCCGCCGTCAAGGGCATCCGATTGACAATCAATCGGTCACTCACTCCCTCACCTTCCAGAGTCGGCTCCATGCTCGGACCAACCACGTTAAAGCTGAGAAAGACGAAGCTATTGATCACCCAGACGCCGATCGCTACCACCACGATAAATATAACTATGCTGGTAACATCACGGAACCACGCCGGCGCACCGTTCTTACCGACAGGTCGAGGCTGCTCGTAGCCGGCCGGTCTGAGCGGTGTATTAAACCTACTTAAGTCAGACCCCGGGCGACTGTCAGCCGGTTTGGCCGGTGGTAATGGCATCCGCTCGAAATCCACCGGCTTAGCCGGATGATTAACCGTGCCGCCGTTGCTGTTACTATTATCCATCTGTTGATCTTCGGAGTTCACACCAGCTATTCTACACCAACTCCCGACAGTATCACAGCCCTAATATCTGGCTGATCTTAGCGATATCAGCATCGTCTTGATATTTGATGATAATCTGCCCACCACGAGCAGTTGTCTTCTGAACAACTGATTTACTCTTTAGTCCCAGCCGCTTTGCCAGGCGCTTAGTCAATGGCGTCTCGGTGCGGATAGCCCGCTTCGCCTGAGCCACACTCTCCACGCCCGACGCTCCACCGGCCTTGTAGCCGATCACAAACTGCTCCGCTCGCCGAACGCTCCATTTATTCTTGATAATCTCGTCCAGCAGTTGCTGTTGAACGACCGGGTCCTCGATAGCCAAGATCTGCCGACCGTGCGCCTCGCATATCTTACCCTCCAGCAGTGCCTGCTTGGCATTATCCGGCATGTTTAATAGTCTGATAGCGTTAGAGACAGTGCTGGACGCCTTACCGACCCGCTTGCCTATCTCTTTATCCGTCAGGTTGAACTGCGCTCGCAGCTTGAGATAAGCCGTTGCCTCTTCCAGCGGATTTAGATCAAGCCGCTGGACATTCTCGATGATAGAGACCTCCAGACGGTGTTGAGCCGACAAGGTGCGAACGATAGCCGGCATCTTGGCTAGACCGGCTATCTGCGCCGCCCGGTAGCGTCGCTCACCGGCTACGATCTCATACTTACTGCCCCGAGGCGCCACTACTATCGGCTGTAAAACGCCGTGCTCTTTGATCGAGTCAGCCAGCACCGTCAGCTCTGCCTGGTCGAAATCCCGCCGCGGCTGATTGGGGTCAGGGATGATATCGCCTATCGGCAACAAGCGCAGATCAGAGACTCTCTCATCCTCGTCTGCTGTAGTATCAAAATCACTGTCCAGCACATCTATCGGAATCAGTGATTCGAAACCCTTACCTAACCCTCGTTTAACCATGAGTTAATTATAGCATAGCCCTAGCTGGCCCAGCCGATTCGCTTTGCCACTTCTTTCGCTACCGCCTTATAGGCCCTTGCCCCCTTACTAAAGCGATCATACGCCCCCACCGGCAAACCATGTGACGGCGCCTCAGCCAGCCTGACATTACGAGGTATAGCCGGCTCAATGATCTTACCCGGGAAGTACTTAGCCACCTCCAGGTATGCCTGCTGATTTAGGGCAGTCCGCTTGTCCATCATCGTCACCAGTACACCCAAGAGTCCCAGCGTCGGATTGATTGACTTGCGTACCAGAGCCATAGTCTCTAGCAGCTGCGTCAGCCCCTCAATGGCAAAGAACTCCGGCTGAGTCGGTAGTAGCACCGAGTCAGCCGCCGCTAAGGCGTTCAGAGTTAGCAGACTCAGCGATGGTGGCGAATCAATAATAATGATGTCATAGCTATCAGCTACCGTCCTAAGCGCATCCCGCAGACGAGTAAACCTCCCCTCTACCGTCGATAGCCCTACCTCAGCGTCAGCCAACTGCGAATTGGACGGAGCGATCGACAAGTTCTTAAACTTAGTAGCGATGACCACCTCGGCCAGCTCGGCTTGCCCGGAGACGACTTCCAGGATAGTCGGACGACCGCCCGGGTTCTCGGTAGTTCTCAGACTAGCTTTATCTACATCCAGCCCCGAGCTGGCATTACCCTGCGGGTCAAAATCAACCAGCAGGACCCTGGCTTCATGATTCTTAGCCAGATAATAAGCTAAGTTAACGGCCGTAGTAGTTTTACCGACCCCACCCTTCTGATTCGTTATCGCAATCGTATTCACTATTACCCCTCGTGGTTAAGCTAATTATAGCATAGATAGAGACTAGCACGATCAGCCGTATTAGCAGACAACCAACTTCTATATAGTACGCCGGTACTTCAGCAAGATACTACTTGATTGAAGTAATCTCAATCCGGCTCATCTGACGTCGACCGCCTCTGATTTTGTGAACCCGCTTCTTAGCCTTGAACCTTATAGCTCTCGTCTTCTCACCCTTGACCAGTGGATCGACTACCTTAGCGACTACTTTAGCGCCCTTTACGGTCGGCGTACCGACTGCCGTCTTCTGACCATCGATAGTCAACAGTGCATCAAATGTGAGCTCTTGCCGGTCCTCTGGTAGCTTGTCAACTAAGAGGGTCTCTTTCTCGGCAACCAAGTACTGCTTGTTGCCCGAGGTAATGACTGCTTTCATTTCTATCCTTCTTTAATTTAATGTCTCATTTACCCTATCAGATGTTAGCTAAAAAGGCAATGTCCGTAGCTCAAAGTAAAGTCTGTAATTTCCCTCTATACATAGTCCTATAGCATACGAGTAGTACAGGTGGTCTCCTCAGGCTTGGCACCGTATAAACTACCACGTGCACTGGATAGCTTACTGCTATATCAACAGCCTTCGTCAACCACACTGTACTACTCGTACCTAGGAATACTTACTTTAATTGAAGTTAGATTAAGAAATGAGACTTGGGAAATTACGTGTGCATCAACGCCTTAACCAGAGTAACTCACCTAGCTTCCTCAGGCCTGGCGACGTACAACCTACCACGGGCAATTGCTAGCCTGTTGCTGTATCAACAGCCATCGGAAGCTTAGGTGAGCTACTCTGACGCATATAGTCCTTAGCGTATTAAAGGGTGTCTTTTGTCCTTCACTCTATTAGTCATTTCCTGAAGACTGTGCACGCTTGAAGCCCGAGCTGTGCCACGAGCCAGCCAGGCGGGTCTGAGGGAAATGATGACGCAGATGAAGAATGAGGGACTACAACCTAGTTCACTACCGCCCTCAGCGCCTCTTTCATCCGCTCGTAGCCCTCGGGGTTCATATTGTCGGCGACGAAGTTGTCGTGGG
>CAJPSI010000055.1 GCA_905373275.1 Candidatus Saccharibacteria bacterium UBA1103
TCTTAAAATAATGCCCATTGTGTCATTTACATGGGGCGTCTGACAGGATTCGAACCTGCGACCTCCGGAGCCACAATCCAGCGCTCTAACCAGCTGAGCTACAAACGCCATGCACAGGTATTATATATCAAATCTCACGGAAAGTCTCAATCTGCGCTCCGAGGGAGTTCAGCCGATCGTAAAAATCTTGGTAGCCTCGGTTAATATTGTAGACATCACGCAGCGTCGACGTACCTGGTGTAGCCAGCATAGCCAGCAGGATTACCACGCTGGGCCTCAGGGCCGGTGGGGCGACTACATCGGCAGCTCGCCAATGCGTCGGACCGGTGATATAGACTCGGTGCGGATCAACCAGCTCGACTTGAGCGTTGAGGCGATTTAGCTCCGTCAGATAGATTGAGCGATTCTCGTATGCCCAGTCGTGGATCAGGGTGCGTCCTCGGGCAACGGTGGCTGCTAATGCCATGAAGGGCAGATTGTCCAGATTGATACCGGGGAAGGGTAGAGCGGTGATCTTGTCGGTGGGGGCGACCAGCTGAGATTTCCGGACGGTGACATCAACCAGCCTGGTTTTGCCATTGGTCGATAGATAGACGGGTGACTGCTGATAATCTAGCCCCATCTGCCCGAGCGTGGCCAGCTCCAGCTCAAGGAACTCGATCGGGCAGCGACGGACGGTGATATTTGACCCGGTGATGATACCGGCAGTGATGAAGCTCATAGCTTCGATCGGGTCTTCGCTGACCTGATATTCGACATTTTGATTGATCTGCTTGACACCTTTGATGGTCAGGACGGTAGTGCCGATACCGTCAATCCGGACACCGAGTTTTTGCAGGAAGAAGCAAATATCCTGCACCATATAGTTAGGGCTGGCGTTGCGGATCACTGTGGTGGCGGGGCAAAGTGCCGCCGCCATGATCACGTTCTCAGTCGCAGTGTCGCCTCGCTCAATCAGGACGATATCTTTGTCGGGTTGCCGAGGCCGGACAGTAGCGTGATAGCAGGTGGCACTGGCGGGTACATCAACGTTCATGCCAAAGGCGCTCAGCCCGACCAGGTGAGGCTTGACTGTGCGCACACCTAGCGAGCAACCCCCGGCGAAAGGCAGGCGAAAATCATTGCACTGGTGAAGTAGCGGTCCGAGAAACATCAGGATGGAGCGAGTCCGCTTGGCGGCGGCTGTGTCCATCCGGTCTAACTGTAGCTGAGCCGGAGGGCAGATCTCCAGGTCGTTTTGGCGATTGAGCCACTTGGTCTTGACGCCGATAGAGTTGAGTACCTCGATGATGCGGTTGACTTCTTCAATCCTAGCCACCCGACGCAAAACAGTCTTGCCTTTATTAAGGAGCGAGGCGCAAAGCAAGCCGACTCCGGCATTTTTGCTGGTATTAACTGAGATGCTACCATTTAGCTGATTGCCACCGTGGATGCGCAGGCTAAGCTTGCTAGAGCTACTGAGGCTGATAATCTCGCTATTGAGTACCCCTGAGATGCGAGCGATTAGCTCCAGGCTGATATTTTGCGCCCCCTTTTCGATTCGATTGATGGCTGATTGAGAAGTGCCGAGTTCATCAGCCAGCTGAGCCTGAGTTAGACCACGGTTGATCCGTAGTTCAGCGATCAGCTTGCCAATCTTAACACGGTAGTCGTAAGGCATAGCACTAGTATCTTATATCACATGTGATATAAAGGCAATTAGACTCTAGCTGTCAAGGCGCCGACCGGGCAAGCGTAGGGTAGGACATAGGGTGGCGAACAGAGACAGCAGGGTGCTACCCATGGCTAGCTGAGTGCCCATACCCAGCTGACCGAAACGGCCGAAGATATCGCCCGGGCCGAAAGAGTTGTAGCTTAGCCACAAGTAGACGATGAGAACAACCAGTAGAGTGCCGACTAGCCCGACCAACTTGGAGCCGAGGGTAGCTGAGACGAGCAGGACAATGGCTAGGATGAAAATGATCGGCGCCATATGGATGGAATTGAGCAGCTCGACGTCCAGAGTAACAGATCCGTCGGATAGATTGTGGATAGCACTGGAAAGTAAGCGTCCAAAGCCGGTATCGGCCGGTAGCTGACCATTGATCCAGGTCATCTGGCTGCTACAGAGAAGCAGTATACCTGCTACCATCATCATTAATCGTCGAAGTGATTTCATATACGATATTATACTACAGCCACTTATGCTCAGGCGGTCGAAGCTTTGCTATAATATGCTTATGGTAAAACCGCCGGTGGATGAAGTACAGCTGATCGAATATCATGCGACTAGTATTCGACGTCAAATCATCCAGATGCTGGCACTAGCCGGTTCGGGCCATCCCGCCAGCTCGCTGGGGCTGGTAGAAGTGCTGGCTTGTCTATACTTTAATGTTCTTCGCTATAATCCGGCCGATCCTAATGACGATCAGCGGGATCTGCTGGTGATGTCTAATGGCCATGCTTGCCCGGCTCTCTATGCCACCTTGGCGGAGGCGGGGCTAATCGACCCGCTGGAGCTACGCCATCTGCGCCAATATGGCTCAAGGCTACAAGGTCATCCCGAGCGGACTCGCCTGCCTTGGCTGGAGACGACGTCCGGTCCACTGGGCGAGGGATTGTCACAGGCTGCCGGTATGGCGTATAGTTTGCGATACTTGGATTCACCTAATGATCGCCGAGTTTACTGCATTGTCAGTGATGGCGAGCTGGATGAGGGCAATATCTGGGAGGCGGTGATGTTTGCTAGTAAATATCATCTGGCGAATCTAGTGGCTATAGTTGACTGCAATGATATTCAGCTGTCGGGCAGGGTAGATCAGATCATGCCACTGGGTGACTTGGCTCAGCGTTGGCGGGCTGCCGGCTGGCGGGTGAGTCAAATCGCCGACGGTAATGATGCCACAGAGCTACTGACGGCGCTTGGCAATATTCGAGGGTCTCGGCGGGGTGGCAAGCCATTAGCGCTGCTTACTCACACTTGTCCGGGCAAAGGGGTGAGCTTCATGGAGCACGATTATCATTGGCATGGTCGACCGCTGAGTGAGGCGGAGGCCGGGCGAGCCTTGGCGGAGCTGGGAGTGAGATGATGCAGCTGGCCAATGACTTCACCCAAGGCAATCCGGTCGGGCAGTCTCTGCGACACAGTTTCGGGCAGAGCTTGCTAGAGCTGGCTCGGCAGGATGAGCGGATAGTGGCACTTTCGGCTGACTTAGCCGGTTCGGTCGGGCTAGGTGATTTCGTCCAAGAGATGGGGCATCGCTATATCGAGGTGGGGGTAGCTGAACAAAACTTAGTGACGGTGGCTAGCGGTCTGGCTCACATGGGCAAGATACCTTTCGCTGCCAGCTATGCCAGCTTTAGTCCGGGGCGCAACTGGGAGCAGATTCGCACGTCTATTTGTCTGAATAATCAGCCGGTTATGCTAATCGGTAGTCATGCCGGGCTGAACGTGGGGGCGGATGGAGCATCACACCAGATGCTGGAGGATATCGCCCTGATGCGGGTACTGCCCGGTATGGTAGTCCTGGCACCGGGTGATAGCATCGAAGCAGCGCAATTCACCCGCTTGATGGCTCAGGATAGTCACCCTAGCTACATGCGTCTACCGAGAGTTGATCTGCCGGTCTACAATGACCCGGCGAATGAATATCAGATTGGGCGGGCTTATGTACTGCGTCAAGATGATCAGCCGGTGGTGTCGGTCGTTACTACCGGATCAATGACGGGCAATGCCTTGCTGGCGGCGCAGACACTATCGCAGAAAGGAATCGCCAGTGAAGTGGTTCACGTGCCGACGATCAAGCCGCTTGACCAGGCGACTATTCTTGGCTCAATTGGTCGTACCAAGGTCGTAGTGACAGTGGAAGAGCATCAAGTTAGTGGCGGCTTAGGCTCAGCGATAGCGGAGCTGGTACTGGAATCGGACATTCGTCCAACTAAGTTTTATCGGATCGGCGTGAACGACCGTTTCGGTCAGTCGGGTACAGTGACGAATCTGTGGCGACATTATCAGCTGGATGCCGGAGGGATCGTCGAGCAAATCTTAGCTCTGCTTGATAACTAGCTTATGGTAAAATAGACCTATGAAAGCTGACCACAAGCTTAGCTTCCTCTGTATTGGCTCGTCGTCATACGATGTTTATCTGCGTAACGTAGCTGATCTGGCGCCGGTCTGCACTAACCCTGAGGACTGCTTCTACAATATCCACCTGGGTGACAAGATCTACGTTAACCAAGTAGACTTCATGACTGGTGGTGGAGCGTCTAATGCCTCGGTAACTTTTGCTCGGGGTGGACAAAAGTCATACTTCATGGGACTGATTGGCTGTGATACGCCGGGTTCGGCTTGTCTGGCGACTTTTGCCGAGGAGGGAGTCGATACTAAGTATGTCTCCTACTCCAAGCGCTATCACACCGACTATTCGACTCTACTGCTAGCTCCCAGCGGCGAGCGGTCAATCTTGACCCATCGAGGCTGCGGGGCGCATGTCAAGCCTAGTCACTTTGACCTAGATCGGGTCGATGAACCGATCGACTGGATCTACATGACCTCGATGGTGGGGCATTTTGAGATTTATCGTCAGGGAAATAAT
>CAJPSI010000056.1 GCA_905373275.1 Candidatus Saccharibacteria bacterium UBA1103
GTAAAGTCCCGAGGCAATGGAGTAGATGATCACCACACCGAAGATTGATAGTGCCACCGCCAGCGCCACTATACCGTGATCCGCCCGGTGTCGTCGAGCTAGCTTCAGCTCGCCGTTATCGTCGAAGAGATCCGCCTTGATCTGACGAGCGGTGATCTGATTTTGCCGACTCTTAGCGGGGTCAACCCGCCCCGCCCAGCTGCTACCACCCGCCGAGACCCGATTAGCGTTATAGCGCCACCGCTCCATAGCCCGGTTTACTTTATACATCCCCCGACGATAGCAAAGATCAGCCCCGCCACCGCACAGACCGCTCCGATCAGCCAGAAGCGCATCGTTACCTTCGTCTCCGGCCAGCCTGACGCCTCTAAGTGATGATGGACCGGCGCCGACTTAAAGATCTTCTTATGACGAATCCTTTTCGAGGTCAGCTGGATGATGACCGACAGCGTCTCCATGACGAAGACCAGCCCGATCAACGGCAAGACAAACAGCGTATCAGTCAGCATCGCCACCACCGCCAGCGAGCAGCCCAGAGCAAACGCCCCCACGTCGCCCATGAAGAAGCGAGCCGGATAAATATTAAACCATAAGTAACTGACCAGTGCCCCCAGCATAGTGAAGCAGAAGCCCGCCAGCCCGAATTGCTGGTCAAGGATAGCGATCACGGCATAGGCAAAGAACGCTGATGAAGCCAGCCCACCCGCCAGTCCGTCCAGTCCGTCCGTGATATTGACCGCATTGCCGGTCGCCACCACCGCAAAGGCGAAGATGGGGATGATCCAGACTCCCACCTCCCAAGCGCCGGCAAATGGCACATGGATAGCATGTACACCCAGCTTGGAGTAAAAGAACCAGCCCAGCCCCAAGCCAATCAGGGTGATCATGGCGAATTTAACCGGCGCCCGCATGCCGGCTATCCCCTTACCGTGCGAGCGAATATTGATGAAGTCGTCAACCAGCCCCACTAAAGCACAGCCGACTAGTGCCGTCAGCGGCAGCCAAGTCTGCTCCCGAGAGAAGTTAAAGATCAGTGAGACGATCGCCGTCGTCACCACGAAAATAATCCCCGCCATGGTGGGGATGTTGCGCTTGTGCTTCTCGGCATGAATCTTGTTATAGACGGGCGTCCCGCCACCACTCAAAGCCTGATGACGCATCTGTTTCCAAAACTTAAGCCGATAGGCAAAGAATGTATAGATCGGGGTGACCGCCATGGCCAAGATGAACGAACCGATGCCCAGCATCAGCATCTTGCTCAGTGGATCCATTAGTGTCTTTAACGCTTGACTCATTTAGATACTCCTTCGTACTGGATCATAAAATTACTCATATTATCAAAGATTGGTTGGGCGGCAGCTGAACCGGAATACCCACCATTACGGGCATCATCTACCCTCACCATTATGACATATTTTGCCGTTTTCGTCTTATCAGCACCAAAACCGATGTAGGTGCCGGTGGTCAGGGTATCTGAATACGCCCCCGTCTTCGGGTCTACTTTCTGAGCTGTACCCGACTTACCTCCCACGTAGTAGCCATTGTCCTTGTAGCGACCGCCCGCCCCCAGATAGCGGGCTTGGTATAGCATGTCCCGGATGGTTCCACTTACCTCCGGTCTCAATGTCTTATCGGACAGCAGTTTAGGAGTATCCTCTTTCACCTCACTTTCTCCGGTCAATTTACCCAAGCGCACCGTTGGCTGATAATATTTACCACCATTTATCACCGCCGAGAACGCCGATACTACCTGGATCATGGTCAGTTGTTCGCCCTGCCCGAAGGACATATTAGCGTAGAGTACCCGAGCACCATTAGGCGTATTTGGCCTAAAGATTACGCTATCGACTTCGTTCGCCAGCTGAATGCCGGTCGGCGCATTGAGACGGTAATTATCGACCAGGTAGCGGTAAAACTTCTGTCGCCCCGCCAGGTTAATCTGCCCGCCACCCAGTTGCTCCAGCACCCAGACCGCCCCGGTATTCAGCGAGTGCTCCAGCAGTTGCATCGGCGTCATATAGCGCCCGCTAACTTCCTTCGCTACATTACAGATCTTGGCATCATCCACCTGGATACATGCTCGGTTAAAGAAGGTCGAAGTCGGCGCAATCACCCCCTCATTCAGCCCCATCCCCACCGTAAACAGTTTCATCACCGAGCCGGGCTCATAGGCGTTAGAGACGATATTATTCTGATAGACATTAGCCGAGACGGCGTTGCCATAATTAGCCGGATCATACGAAGGTAGATTAGCCATCGCCAGCACCCGCCCTGTCTGTGGATCCATCACCACCATACTGCCGGTGGTCGCCTTGGCGTTACGTAGTCCATCCGCCAGCACTTGCTCCGCTTGCGACTGGACATTACGGTCAACACTGAGGACGATATCCGTTCCGTTCTTAGCCGGAATGCTAATATCCCTCGCTCCGATAGTTAGCGGGATCTTGCGTACATCGGTCACCGATTGGAGTAGCCCCGGCGTCCCCGACAGCTCCTTATCGTAAAACTGCTCTACGCCATATTGCCCCTTGCCGTCATGGTTGACGAAGCCGAGCACCTGCGCCGCCAAAGCACCCTCGGGGTAAACCCGTTGCGTGTCAGCCTGCAAGCCCACCCCGGCTAAGTCAGCCTTCTTGATTCGACCGGCCTGCTCTTGCGACAAGCGTTTAGCCAATACCACATATTGGAGCTTCTTGTTATCCAGCTTATCCAGCCCACCCTCAGCTAGTTGGCTACCGGCTACCTGAACGGTAAGCTGGCGGACCTTCTCGGCATCTTTAACCTCTGATGGATCGGCAAATAAAGTGTAGACAGTCCGATTCATCACCAGCGGGGCGATATTGCCATTGGCGTCTCTAGCGTAGATCTGCCCTCTGGTAGCATTGATCGTCTGCTTATCTGTCTGCATGTTATTGGCAATCCGCTGATATTTAGCATGATCAATGATCTGGATATGAAAAAGCTGGAGTATGATAATGGCGATAAGCAAGAAGAAAATCGCTGTCATTACCTGATAGCGACTGTATTTAGCCGTTCGCTCTTCTGCACTCATCCAGCTAGATTATACACGGTTAGTTAGCGTAGTCGGTCGTAGCCGGTGCCGTCATCGCTTTCGCCACCGTGCTGTTCTTAATATTCGCCAGTGACTGCAAGCGAGCATTCTCGACCTTGAGATTATCCTGCTCTGCCACCAGGTCAGACTTACGCTGATTGATCTTGTTTTGCTCGTAGCTATACGAACCGGTTTTACTCAGCTGGGTCAGATATAGTACCCCTAATAGAGCGATCAGTAGAACGATCACCACGACATTAGCGGTCGGCCCCAGCTTGACATTACTCCGATATTCAACCAGATTTTGATTACGCCCCCAGTTACCCACACCGGCATAAGCTCGCATACTCGGACGCACCGAGACGAATTGTTGTCGTGATGATGTCATTTATCTATCTTTCCTTTTTGTTTTTATTTATTTTACTTAGGTGCAGAAGCTTGCCGACCAACGACCACCCGACTTGCCCAGGCATGACTCTGCAACCAGACATCCCGACCCACACTGGAATAGGTGGTAGTCACCGTGAACTCCGGTGACTACCGGTTGCTAGCAACTAGATATCAGCTAGTTATTTAGCAACTCGAACCTTTACGCTGTGAGCGTAACTGCGGCCACTAACTTTGATTGGCATGGGTCGCTCCTTTCTGTTTGGTTTTTATTTTTTACATACGGCTCGTAGCTTGGCACTACGGGCACGTGGCTGAAAAGCATCATTAATTGAGCCGAGAATTGGCTTACCGGTCAGTAAAGAATACGGCGCATCCAGACCATCTGACTGATCATCCATAAACTGCTTGACTATCCTGTCCTCTAAGCTGTGAAAAGTAATCACCGCCAAGCGACCGCCACTATTTAGCAGCTCGGCTAGTCGAGGCAGAGTACGGCGTAGCTGATTCAGCTCATCATTCACCTCAATCCGAATCGCCTGGAAGACTTGCGTTGCCGGATGAACTCGGTGGTACTTACCACCATCCAGTTCCCCTACCCGGCGACGAACCACTTCAGCTAGCTCAAGCGTCGTCTGAAATGGTTGCCGTCGACGCCGGTGACAAATCGCTCCGGCTAGCGCCTTTGCTAGACGACTGTGGATCTCGCCATAGTCAGTCAGCAGCCGTACCAGCTCGCTCTCGCTGTAATGATTCACGACCTGAGCCGCCGTCAGCCCGCCGGTCCGATCCATCCGCATGTCAAGTGGACCGGAGTGGCTAAAGGCGAAGCCCCGCTCGGC
>CAJPSI010000057.1 GCA_905373275.1 Candidatus Saccharibacteria bacterium UBA1103
AGACTTATCTGGGCAGGCCCTACACCGACCCACCCCGCCCTAGCGAGCTAAAGCCTAATCTTCACGACTGCAACGTGATCATCGGTAAGTTTATCGCCAACCTATCTCCTCAGCTGCCAAGCGGTGCCGGCATCTGCCTGGGTGTCCCCGCCTGGTATATCAGAGATCATATTCACCACCTGCCTTGTCTCGCCGAGCTATCTAGGCACAAGTTACGCAGTGTCACTACCGGGGCTAACCTAATCTACCACCGCCCCGACCAGGTCGTCGGGCGGGAGCTTCTCGTCTTGCAAAAAGCCTAATTATCAGGTAATATGCTTGTAACTTAAATCAAGGAGATTATTAGGTATGTCCCACGTTAAAGCTGGCGGTTCCGCCAAGAATATACACAACAACGCCGGTCACCGCCTGGGCGTCAAGCGTTTCGGCGGGCAGAAGGTTAATGCCGGCGAAGTGATAGTTCGCCAAGTCGGCGCTACTAAGATCGCCGGTCCCGGCACTTATACTAGCCGCAACTTCACCATTCATGCCGATAAAGCCGGCGTAGTCAAGTTCGTCAAGCGTAGAGTCCGCACCTTTACCGGCAAGACAGTCAGGCGCACCCAGGTTACCGTCGAGTAGAAACCCGCTCGCTACCTAGATAAAGGTTAAAGTTAAAGTACCCTCACCGGGAAGAGGGTGCTTCGTCATGATCCTAGATCCTAGTCGGAGATGCGGTCAAGCATCTAGTCGGGAATATTGAGCTTGTTCTTGATCCGAGCCACCACATCGCCGATCACCACCTGCGACTTGACCAGGAAGTCATCCGCCCCCAGCTGCTTGGCTCGCTCGGCATCTTTCGGCTGAGACAAGGCAGTCAACATAATGATGTAGACATTACGACTCTGCGGACTATTACGCAGGATATCCAGTACGTCAAAGCCGCTTAAGTTCGGGATCATCACGTCGAGCAAGATCAAGTCAGGATGATACTCGACAGCGTCACTCAAGGCACTCTCACCATTATTACTCCGCCGGACATCAAACCCCTCCAGCTCCAAGCGCTGACGATAGACCTCCGCCAGTGTATCATCATCTTCTACTAATAGTATTTTCTTTTTCTGACCATCCATTATGCTAATAAGTATAACCGTAATCAGCTAGAATAACAAGGATGCGCATCATCTCTTTCTACTGAAGCCATGATAAGTACCAAAGCCAAGCATGTACATCGCCATAACCATAGGCATATCGCCCGGCAAATCGGCGTACTTATCGGCGATTGCACTAATCTCCCGATATACAGTGTCCTGTGCGACAAGCCTCTGATAATTATCGGTCAAGACTTCCTCCACGATTGTCGGCAGGGACATACATATCTGGTAAAACACATCATCATGTCCAGTTACAATTTCATAAAATCTGTCCAGACTCACTCGTCTAATCCTGGAATGCGCCACCTTTTGCCGATCTACTTTTGGTGACCATGCTTCATCTTGAGAGTGTCTAGCTATTGCCTCCACCAGAAAACAAGCACAGTCGTCATCATGTAAAAGCTGGTTTTGCATCTTGATATACGTCCTCCCCGCAGCTGCGGAGTTCATAGTGTTATGCTTATTCTTCATCTCTACATAAACAGTATGCACTACGCCGTCCCCATTTAACTTGCACCCATCCACAGTCCTGTAAATAACATCCCAGCCACCTTCTTGGCCATTAGGTGGGACGTGGCAGTTAGCTATATACTCAAATAAACCCTGATGAAAATAACCAATCTCATTAGTGTTAGATTTATCTCGCTGTCGAAATATCTCATTGGATATCACTTCTCGCCAACTTTGCCGATAGACAGCTTTGTCAAAAATCATCTTAATGGGATCAACGAAATTACCGTTAAATTTCTTCAAGTCATACGCCCCTAACTTCTCACCGTAGTGGACAATAGTCTTTTCGACGTGCTTTTTGAAGTCTAACCTAGAGATAAAGTCTATATTCCAGTCCATCACCACCTCTTAGTTAGTCTCTATTTGCGACAAGGCCTCAACTATTTTCACGCCAATTCGTCTAGCCAATTCTACCGGCACGGCGTTACCAATCTGTTTGTATTGTTCACTCAGCGTGCCTATGAACTGCCAGTCATCGGGGAAGCTCTGAATACGAGCATACTCTCTCACCGTAAACGGTCTTGTCTCATCGGGATGACATCGCTCTGTCTGCTTTTGTGATGGCGAAGTAGTCAGAGTTAAGCACGGTTCATCCCAAGCAATTCGTCGTGCCATACCCCGACGACCGCCCCCAGAATAATAGCTCTTACCCATATACTTCTTGGCTACTATCTCCGGTAAGTCAACCCAACATCCACCAGGTGGCACTAGCTCCATTACCCTGCGCTTCTTTTCGCTATAAGGCTGATATTGGCTTGTCGGCACACTTTTCAGCACGCTGCGCAATGTCGTCTGTTTAAGCTCCGGCTCGGGGTATGTGAATTTCATCTTTGATGCTAGATCATTACGGACACCAACGATGATAAGTCTTTCTCGCTTCTGCCCCACGCCATAATAGCTAGCATCCATTACCCGGTACTGCACTTCATAATTTATTTTTGTTAACTCATGACAGATTACTCGAAAGGTCCTCCCCTGGTCGTGACTAAGCAACCCACGCACGTTCTCAAACAAAAACATCTTCGGGCGAACTTCATCAACACAACGAACAAATTCAGCAAAAAGCGTTCCTCTAGTATCGCCAAAACCAAGCCTTTTGCCGGCATATGAAAATGCTTGACAGGGCGCCCCGCCACTAACCAAGTCAACCTCACCTCTATAGCAATTGAAATCAACATCGTGGATATCGCCCTCCACCACCTTCCATAGTGGACGATTGTGTCGCAAGGTTTGGCAGGCACTTTTATCTCTCTCGACATACATAGTACCCGCTATTCCAGCCTGTTCTAAACCGAGAGCCAGACCACCAGCTCCGGCAAAAAGTTCTATCACCGTAGCAACACCAGTAGTCCTGACCTTAGATATCTCGTCTGGTCGAGGCTGCTCCAAACCACTCAGCAGTGCTAGTTGTTGCACCTTTGGCAAAGCCACTCTCACCCTCCTTGGCTTTACTCGAAGATCATTAGCTGGCGTATCAACTATTCCACTCATCACTCATATACCGTTTATGCTTATTAAGGCTATTATACATCAGCTCAAGCATCTATTCACCTCTCAGTACCAGCAGAGCCCTACTTACCTGCTAGCAGTTCCAGGGCTTTCTTTAGCTGAGTGTCATTGCCGGCATTATACTGCTGAGCGGTCATCTTGACCTCAATATCCGGCTTCAGCCCGGCTTGATTGATGTTGTCGCCGTTAGGCGTATACCACTTAGCGATAGTAACTTTGAGCTTGTCACCATTCTTCAAGTCAACGATTTCCTGCACCAATCCTTTACCATAAGACTTGGTACCAACCAGCTTGGCACCGACTTTATCCCGGAGAGCGCCGGCGGTAATCTCGCTGGCACTGGCTGTCGCCCCATCGATCAGGACCACTGTCGGCACCTTGTTTAAGACATCTCCCCCGCTGGAGGTAACCTTACCCAGGATTTTACTACCGGCTCGCTCCGTCGTAATCAGTTCGCCCTGCTTGAGCCATAGACTGGCTAATTCCTGAGCAGCGTTGACATAGCCACCGGTATTGCTCCGCAGATCTAAGACAACTCCTTTAACTTTCTTGTCCACCAGTTCTTTGGCGGCCTTCTCCGCAAGAGCGCCGGTATCGTCGCCGAAAGTAGACACTCGGATGTAGCCGATGCCATCTTTAATCGACCACTTGACACTGGGGTTCTCGATCTTGGTGCGAGTGATCTGAAAGCTCTTCTCAGCCCGATCACGCACCACTACGATCTTAACTGTCGTGCCGACCTTACCCCTGATCCGGTTTGCTACTACGCTGGTTGATTGACCGGTCATGTCGTCACCATCAACCTTCTCGATGATATCGCCCGGCAGTAAACCGGCCTTTCGCGCCGGGCTATCGTCTAGGGTGGAGATGACGCTGACTAAGCCGTCATTGCCCAGTCCGATCTCTACACCAATCCCATTTAGCTCACCCGATAGATCAGTCTCTAGATCAGCGTATTCTTTGGCAGTCATGTAGCTGGTGTACTTATCGCCCACGGCATCAACCAGCCCCTTAGCAGCACCAACCAGCAGCTTAGACCGATCAATTGACCCGTCGTACTTAGCGCTAAGTGCATTATAGACG
>CAJPSI010000058.1 GCA_905373275.1 Candidatus Saccharibacteria bacterium UBA1103
GTATAAAGGGAGACGAGTGCCGGAGGTGCTCCTCTCGGGCAACCATGCCCTGATTGAGAAATGGCGTCGGGAACATCAGGTTGATCTCTCGTCTGATTCGTAACGACAATAATAACGAACAATTTCAAACGGTAGTCGGTGTGGTCGCTCCGATAAAACAAAAAGGGTCGGCAGTGGCCGACCCAAGAGGTGTGTGGTGGAGACAAAAGCAAAAATTCGCTCGAAAGCATAACGTTTGTTAAGTTTTTGTTTGAACTTTTGCTTACGTATATACTAGCACGTTTAACCGGCTGAGTGCAAGAGGTTTGTATATATTACAATGAAATGCTTACGCTAATGGTATAATGTTGCTATGCAGGGGCGGGCAAAGTATAACGAATATATCGATGGTGGTCGGAATGCAAGGCTACTTGAGCACTCCGTGGCTTACCGAGTGTTAATCCGGAGCTACCAAGACTCAGATGGCGATGGTCTGGGCGATCTGGTCGGTCTCGCCGGTAGGCTTGACTATATCGCTGAGCTGGGAGTGGACGTTATCGTCTTGTCACTATATGAGCTGACTCATCAAGGGGATCAGGCGAAGCCGGATGACTTGATGTCACTCAGCACTCGTCTCGGCACGATGTTGCAGTTAATCGACTTAATTAGCCGAGCTCGGGAGCGACGGCTAAAGATCATCTTATCTATCCCTGCCAGTTTGGCTGAGGCGGAGGTTTGCGACTATTGGCTAAAGAAGGGTGTGGCGGGATTCGTACCATATCAAGACCCTCTTCTAAGCGACTATCGACCCGGCGGCGGTTTGAACTTAAAGAAGCTCAAGCGTGACCTGGTGGCTAAGGCTAGGCATGATACGACTATGATTGAGCTGGAGAGTGAGACTACTCTTCGCTCGGTGACGCTCTGTGCCGGTGACCGGTATCGGGAGGAAGTTGCCAAGATGCTGGCGACAATCATGCTAACTATGCCGGGCGTACCTTGTATCTATCAGGGTCAAGAGATCGGCACGCCCAGCCCGAGGCAACGGTTCGGCCGGGCGGAGCTGAATGCCGGTACCCCGATGTATTGGAGTGATGACGAGTATGCCGGCTTTAGCGAAGTGGCACCACAGCTGACGCTTGACCGGATTTTCCAGGTAGTTAATGTTGAAGCACAAGACAACGATCCGGCTTCGGTGCTGAGCTATTATCGTCAGCTGATCGCTCTGCGCAAGAGCAGCTTGATCTTACAGGACGGCGCCATCAAGTTCATTGGTGATCGTGGCAGCATCCTTTGCTATCGACGGGCACTTGATGGCTATCAATTGCAGGTTACCGGCAATTTGTCTTCTAGATATGTCGCTCCGGCGGCTGAGATAGCTAAGGGAGAGCTAGTCTGCAGTAGCTATATTGGGCGAGGCGACCTAGCCAAGCCGCTTGCCCCATATGAGGCAGTGATTACCCGGGTCGATTAGGCACTTAAGAGCGATATACGCCCTGGCAACCTCCTGGCTGCAACTTCTAGCTATCTGGTACCCGCCATCAAGAAGATGACGTAAATGACGGTGAAGAGCATGAAGAGAATGATCGGGGCGACGCTGCTGGTCAGGTCACGCTCGTCGTTAAGGTCGGAAATACGCAGAGTCAGGGAATTGACGGTAATGGTAGTGATCGACATCGCCATGATCAAGCTGGCTAGCTCGGGGCTTAGTTCAACCCCTATACCGGCTAGTGTGCCGGCGGCAATCGGCAAGCTGACGACATTGTAGAAGAGTGAAAAAAAGATATTTTGTCTGATCTTGTGAGTGGTCAGTTTGGCTAACCGGAGGGCGCTATAAATTAGCTGAGGGCTGCCATTGACAATGACGATATCTCCCGTCTCAATGGCTGCCTCGGTACCGGTGCCGATGGCGATACCGACGCTGGCACTAGCCAAGGCCGGTGCATCATTGATGCCGTCACCGACCATGGCTACGACGTGACCTTTCTGGCGCAAGCTGATCACTTCTTTAGCCTTGTCGTCCGGCTTGGTGTTGGCAATGATCTGCTTGATCCCGAGTCGGCGAGCGATTGCCTTGGTGGCTATCTCGCTGTCGCCGGAGAGTAGGTAAGTCTTGATACCTAGCTGATGGAGCTGCTTGATCAGCCCGACAGCCCCCTCTTTCGGCTGGTCGGAGATGCCGATCACACCCAAGATCTGCTGCCTGGTGAAGACATAGCAAATCACCTTGCCCATTCGGCGTAGCTTTGAAGTGTCGGGTAGACCTGACTTATGCAGCTTGCGAGCATACTCTTCACTACCTAGGTAGTACTTCTTACCTCCGATTAGCCCGCTGATACCTTGATTAGTCATTACTTCCAGCCGTTTGACTGCCCTAGTTTCAATCTGGCGCTTGCTGGATCGTTGGGCGATAGCCTGAGCTAAGGGGTGGAGGCTGTGTTTGGCTAGGCTACTGGCGATGGACATAGTCTCCTTGGCAGTGGCAGAGATCGTGATGACATCAGTCACGGCTAGCTGACCTTTGGTCAGAGTGCCGGTCTTATCAAAGACGATAGTGTCAACTTGACTCAGCGACTCCAAGCTCCTGCTACCTTTGATCAAGATACCGTTCCGAGTGCCCAGGTCGACGCTGGCGGTAGTCACACTGGGGCTAGCCAGACCAAAAGCGTAGGGGCAAGCCACCATGATAATGGAGATAAACATAGTCATGGCTGACGATAAGTCGGAACCAAGGAAGAAATATCTGACGGCGAAACAGATCAGGGCAAAGAGAATGACTAGCGGGACGAAGACATTGGACATACGATCAGCGATGTCTTCGTTGATCGTTCGATCAGAACGAGTACTCCGGATTAGCTGGATGATCTGGGCTAGCAGTGTCTCTTCATATAAGTGGTCAGCCACGATGACCAGCTCACCTGAGCCATTGGTGGTGCCACCGATCACCCGACTGTCTAGCTGCTTGCTGACGGGTGCGCTCTCGCCGGTAATAATCGCTTCATTAACCGAAGAAACGCCATCAACGACGTAGCCATCGATAGGGATGCGTTCGTGAGGACGAATGATCACTCTATCGCCTACCTCGATTCGGTCGACAGGGATATTGATGACGTTACCGCCGCTGACTACGTGAGCTAGGCTAGGCTTGAGCCGGATTAGCTGCTTGACCGATTGTTGCGCTCGGTTAATCGCCCGCATCTCCAGCCATTTACCGAGAACGACGAAGACGAATAGAAAAGTGACCGTGCTGAAGTAAAGTGGCACTCGCCGACTAGCAGGGACGACGAGCGAGTTATTCTGGAGAGCAAGTAGGACAAAGCTAATACAGCTATAAGCATAAGCGACCGAAGTACCGATGGTAATGAGGCTGTCTACATTAAATAGCTGATGCTTTAGGCCCCGGATGGTGCTGCGCCAGAAGACCAGCCCCAGATAGATAATCGCCAGGGTGGACATCAGGCAGGTCGCCAGAGGCGCCCATGGCTGGAGGGTGCGGTTAATAGCTGAATTAGGTATTAGCCAGTCTAGGGCCAAGAAACCGGTTGCCGGTAGACACAGGATGATCGAAAAGATCAACCTCTTTTGCCAGAGTCGAACCCCACCAACGCTTACTCTGCTATGCATATATCTTCATTATACCTTATTTAGTGCGGTAGTGCCCCCGTCGATAGTAGATAGATGATAATAATAGCGATGCTGATCCGGTAAGCGCCGAAAGCTCTGAGGTCGTGCTTCTCCAGATAAGTCAAGAAAAGCCTGACGGCGATGATACCGACGATGAAAGCGAAGATATTGCCGAGTAAAAGTGGCTGCCAATGATGAACGATGAAGCCGGTATTCTTGACGACTAGCTTAGCCAGTAGAGCCAGCATGATGGGGATACTGGCGAGGAAGGAATACTCGGTCGCCTGCTTGGGCTTGAGTCCGCAGAGGCGGGAAGCAATGATAGTGGAACCAGAGCGAGACACTCCCGGCACCAAAGCCAGACACTGGGCCATCCCGATGACGAGGGCTCGACTCGGCGATAAGTCCCGTCCATCGGCGACGTCTGATAATCGAGGCAGTCTCTCTAGCACGACCATGATAATACCGAAGATGATTAACGAGACGGCGATGACCAGGCTACTGGCAAAGAAGGCCGAGTGCTCGACAAACCTTGACATAGTGAAGCCGATCAGTCCGACGGGCAGACAGGTGAT
>CAJPSI010000059.1 GCA_905373275.1 Candidatus Saccharibacteria bacterium UBA1103
AGTCTTTGCTCTCGGCGTCAATGATATGGCCGGTGGCGCTAAACGTTACACTGATAAGCTAAAGGAGCTGGTAGCAGATAATGGTGCCTGGGCGAAAGCCAGAAAAGTCCTCGTCGTCTCAGTCAATCCGGTACTAGAGAGTAAGACGCAGATCAAGAACGCCGATATCGAGAAGTTTAATAACGAACTGAAGAGCGGTCTGTCCGGCAGCAAGAAGCTGGAGTATATCGATGTCTACACTAAGTTTAAGAAAGATATCAAAGAGACCGACTTTGAGGATGACGGGATCAACTATAAGAGCGAGCTGAATAAGAAAATATACGAGTTCATCCGAGACGGCGATCCGGACAGGAATAAGGATGAGTGCGGCGAGGCATCGACGGGGCTAAATGGATCTATCGCCGACGTAGCTAAAGCGATGGCAGCTTGGGAGAACGAAGATGGCGGTACTTGCTATGCTTGGGGCGGTGGCCATGTGGAAAATAAAGAACACGTTGAGAAGCTAATAAATGCACACTTTCGTGGTATGGAAAATGGGGTTGACTGCTCCGGTTTTGTGGCGTCCGTAGTCTATAAAGCAACCGGTTACCTTAAAACGTTTACTACAGAGGCAATGCCCGGCATAAAGGCCTACCAAAAAGTGACTGACCCACAGCCGGGTGATATTGCTTGGTGGAAAGGACATGTCGAGATTTATCTAGGCACTAATAGTGATGGAACATATCACTTTGCCGGATCTCGCAACCCCGGTTGTGGCAAGAATCACGGTCCATCAATAGTCGACCGGAAAGATCGACACGGGGTAAAACCTGAGTTCTTTAGGTATGTAGGAACGGGAGCAACGTAGAGATATGTTTGATGATTCGAGGAAACGCCGTTTGATCGCACTGGGAGTCGGAGTGGGTTTCGTAGTGATCGTCATGATAGTGGCTATCGTTAATATCGCTAAGCCGTGGCGTAGCGGCGATCCGGCGGTGCGAAAAGCTGTAGTGGCTGTCAGTGGTACTGAAGACTTTACTGTGTCGAAGCCCTTGGTAACCGATGGTGAGTGGAAGCTCTATTGGATTGATCCGGTTACTAAGGGGGCGTGCGAATCGGCGCCGGCGGTGATGAAGGGCGACCGGATGGTGATCGGCCCCGGCACCGATGTGCCGCTAGATGACTTCTACAGGGCGGGCGTGCCGGATAAGATAGTCAGATACATCTTTAAGGATGACGTGCTGTGGTATGGCTTCGAGACGTATGGCAGAGAACATGGTAGAGATGACGTCAGTCTTTTTAAGTCAGCTATCCGGGCAGTGACAATGAAGCTAAATATCAGACTGAATAAAGTGTCGCTTGATTTAGGCAGCATCAAGAACGAGGTCAATGGACCGAGAGGGGGCGATCAGGTCGGTCTGCTCCGATTTAACTTCACTATCAATAATGACAAGACGAGATATACCCTGACAGCGACTAATTTTACGACGATCAATAAATTGACCATCAATATCGACGACGAGAACGGTCAAACACTATTTAACAAGACTTTCAATGCATCGTAAGCAATACGCCGGGCTCACTGCCGGCGAGGTGGTGTCTCGTCAGCAAGCTGGTCTGGTCAACCGAGCCGACTCCGATGCTTCCCGCAGCCTGGCCGATATCCTAAGGGGAAATATCCTGACTCCGTTCAACGCCCTTATTACTGCGCTAGCGGTAGTGGTACTGGTGGTGAATAGGAATCCGATTAATTCGCTTTTCTTCATCGCTATGCTGCTTAATGCCGTCGTCGGTATCATCCAGGAGCTAAAAGCGAAGGCGGTATTAGACAAGCTGGTGATCGTCACCAAGCCTAGGGTGAAAGTAGTGCGAGACGGTCAGATAGAGGAACTTGATGCCGGTGAGATCGTTCAAGACGACCTGATTATGGTCAAACGAGGCGATCAGATAGTTGTTGATGGAGAAGTGATCCAATCAGCTGGATTAGAAGTTGATGAAAGCCTGCTAACCGGTGAGGCTGACTCGATCGCTAAGCCGGTTAGCAGCCAGGTGTTATCAGGTTCACTAGTGGTGGCCGGCGATGGTCTGATGCGGGCGACTAAAGTGGGTCGTGATTCATATGCTGCCAAGTTATCTAGGGAGGCGAAGCGGTTTCACCGGGCTTCGTCTGAGTTGGTCGAAGCAACGAATCGGATCATGGAGTGGATAGCCCGGCTGATGCTCTTGGTAGTGCCGATCCTAATCATTGGCCAGTTCAGAATTGGGCAGGGCAATTGGTCGGAGGTGGTGGTGCATACCGTGGCGGCTATCGTCGGCATGATTCCTGAGGGACTGGTGCTGCTGACGAGCATGGCATTCTTGCTGGCTGTGGTCAGGCTGGCTAGGCAGCAGGTCTTGGTGCAGCAACTGCCGGCGGTCGAGACCTTAGCCAGGGTAGATACATTACTCTTAGACAAGACCGGCACTATTACCGATGGCAATATGGCAGTTGTTGAGATAGTCGAGCTGGTCAAGGGGAAGCTCCGATTGCGCCAATTGGCCGCTAGCTTGGCTAGGTCCGGCGAATCGCCGACCGGTGATGCTGTAGCGACCTACCTGGCTAACGAATCGGCACTAGATGTTACTCAGCACATTGCCTTTAATAGTCAGCGCAAATGGAGTGCCGTCAGGCTGGCGAATGGAGAAAGTTACGCCATGGGAGCGCCGGAGATTGTCTTAGCGGGCGATGGTGAGCTGTGTCAAAAAGCAGCTAAGCGAGCTGACGATCTGGCTAGGCAAGGCTTCCGAGTGGTAGCTATAGTGGCGCTGAGTCAATTGCCGACCGGTGATGAGCTCGGCAAGGTAAAGCCGCTAGGACTCATTTCACTGGCAGAAGGTATTCGCCCTGATGCTGCGTCGACACTTAGTTACTTCAAGAAGCAAGGGGTGGAGATCAAGATCATCTCGGGCGACTCAGCCCGGACGGTGGCGACGATTGCTCGACGGGTTGGCTTATCTCCTCGGTCTTATGATGCCCGTGACCTACCTGACTGCGATGAAGCCGCAACTAAGTTTCTCGAGACTGTTAAAAAGCATAATATCTTCGGTCGGGTTCAGCCCCAGCAAAAGCGCCGGATCGTTGCGGCTTTGCAACAAGCGGGTGGGGTAGTAGCGATGACCGGCGATGGTGTTAACGATGCCTTAGCCCTAAAAAAGGCTGACTTAGGTATCGCCATGAATAGCGGATCACCGGCTACTCGGGCGGTGGCTGAGGTGGTGCTAATGGACAATAAGTTCAGTCATCTGCCTAGTGTTTTAGCGGAGGGGCGGCGAGTAGTGGCAAATATTGAACGGGCATCAGGCTTATTTATCATTAAAAACGTCTATAGCGCAGTGTTGGCACTGGCAGTGACGGCGTTGGGGCTAGCCTATCCCTTCCTGCCGGCTCAAATGACGGTGATCAGCACTCTTAGTATTGGCGTGCCGGCTTTCTTCCTGGCGTTAGCACCGAATAATCAGCTATATCGCCCGGGCTTCTTACGTCGAGTGTTGAGCTTCGCTATTCCCACCGGTGTAATTACCGCTCTGGCTATGCTGGGGAGCTATAGCCAGCTCAGTCGAGCAGGTGTGCCTACGATAGTGGCGGGTACCAGTG
>CAJPSI010000060.1 GCA_905373275.1 Candidatus Saccharibacteria bacterium UBA1103
GGTAGTTTAACTGGGGCGGTTGCCTCCTAAAGAGTAGCGGAGGCGTTCAAAGGTTGGCTAGCTACGGATGGAAATCGTAGTGGTAGTGTATACGCATAAGCCAGCTTGACTGTGAGGAGTACATTCCGATCAGATGCGAAAGCAGGAGTAAGTGATCCGCTGGACGAACCATTGGTTCATGAATGTGGGATTGCCAGCGCAAACGGACAAAAGTTACCCCGGGGATAACAGGCTGATAGCGCCCAATAGTTCACATAGACGGCGCTGTTTGGCACCTCGATGTCGGCTCATCACATCCTGGGGCTGGAGCAGGTCCCAAGGGTCCGGCTGTTCGCCGGTTAAAGTGGTACGCGAGCTGGGTTCAGAACGTCGCGAGACAGTTCGGTTTATATCCGGTGTGGACGTCAGGAAACTTGCGAGGATTTGCCCCTAGTACGAGAGGACCGGGGTGAACGCACCTCTGGTGTATCGGTTGTGACCACCTGTCGCATTGCCGAGTAGCTATGTGCGGAGCAGATAAGCGCTGAAAGCATATTAAGCGCGAAACTGACCTCAAGATTAGGTTTCCCTATGAGGACACTAATAGACGATTAGTTTGATAGGCACAAGGTGGAAGCACAGTAATGTGTGGAGCTGAAGTGTACTAATAGTCCCACTGCCTTTTTATGTTTTGATCTAGTGCTTTAGTCTCTCGAGGCTGAAGTTCCGGATCAGGTAGACTGAAACGGTAGCTTGAGTTTTTAACTCACGTCATCCCATCTTACGGTTGGGCTGATTGTTATCGTAATCTAATTCGGTTTGATGGACATCGACACTAGTATTGCTACTTAGCAGTATTATGGTCGGTGCCCATGGAGCTGGGGAAACACCTGTTACCATTTCGAACACAGCAGTTAAGCCCAGCATCGGCGAGGATACTGCCTAGCGGGAAAGTAGCACGGTGCCGAATTATCATGAGACCACTCCTAACGGGGTGGTCTTTTGTATTTGATGTGATACTCACTACGAGCGAGGCTAGTATTATGGCAGGCTATAGCTTATACTGGGAGTAGTATTGGGGTGAGCAATACAAAAACAAATATTAAATACAAAAAGGAGCAAGAGATGAAAAAGTCTGCACTGCTGGCAGTTAGTGCTTTGTCGCTGGGTGTAGTCGGCTTGGCTATGTGTACGCCGGTCGTTAGTGCTATCAGCGAGACCCAAGATGCTACCATCACGGTCAATGTGGCAGGTACGCTGGGTATTGGCAATGCTACTCCCGGCGCCCTCAACGTTAATATCAACATGAATGCTAACGATATTAAGACCCAAGTGAGCAACATCGCTACTACTAATAATACCGGCTCAACCGCCACGCTGACAGTTAAGGATAAAGATGCTAATACTGATCTATCGGCGGGTGTCGGTAAAACGATTCCTACCGGCACTAGCGTAGTTAAGGGTACTTCCGCCTGGGGAATCAAAGTAGGTGCCGGTGGCTACCAGGCTATGCCAAATAATGCCGGTACTGCTATCTCCATCGGCAATGACGGTGGGGCAACGACCAAAAGCTATGCTGTCACTTATGGTGTTTCGACCAGCCCAACCCAGGCGGCCGGTACCTACACCGACCAGATTGCCTATACTCTGACGAACTAGGCTTGCCGGTTGATTGGTTGCCTGCTCCGGAGAGGAGCGGGCAACTTGCTGAATCGGTAAACTTCGGGCTATAATAGGCTAAACATAATTGGAATGAGGGGGATAATGACTCGGAAAATAGCTAGAGGAGGACGGCTCGCTAGGGTAGTCTTAATGGCTGTCCTGATGGTAGCACTGTCGGTATTCGGCTCGGGGAATCAAGCTTCGGCTACGGAGGGCTTTCGAGGTCTATTAATCTCGCCGGCCAATCAACGAATCGAACTGAAGAACGGTCAATTATATAGTGGACAGATGAGTGTCCAGAATACTACCACCGAAAACATGGGTGTAGATATGTCGGTCGGTTCATATAGCATCGTCAATAACGAGTATGGTGCTCCTAATTACGATAACCCGAGTAAGTATAGCTTGATGCGGGGCTGGATCAAGCTGGACCGACAGAATCTTGACTTAAAGCCGGGTGAGAGTGCGATCGTTAACTATCTGATCACCACTCCGGTTAATCCGCCCTCCGGTATGCAGTACGCTACCATCTTCGCTCAGACTAGAGCTCAGGAGGCTAAGGGCTCAGGTATTACCGCCACCAGCCGAGTCGGACTGGTGCTGAGTGCTCGGATGGTTGATGGGGTGACTATAGAAAAATCAAGCATCCAGCAGGAGCGGATCGCTTACTACCAGCCGGTTGCGCCAATGAGGGCATCCTTCTCCGTTAAGAACGAGGGTAACGTCGGGGTTGATGTGTCTTATTCCCTAAAGGTCAACAGTGCCATCAATGGTCGTCAGATCTATGCCTCTAAGCCCCAGAGTGAGAGTGTCTACCCGGAGACGGTGCGTGATTTTAACCTCAGCTGGGATCAGGTAGGGGTCGGCTTTTACCGAGTTGAGATGAGCATCACCATGAACGGTCGTACTCATACGGTGCGTAAAACCGTTTGTACTGTGCCGGCATGGATTATCATTCTGCTGATTATCGCCCTCCTATCGTTAACGGCCTATGCTGTCATCAACTATCGGATCATGCGGGAGAACCGAGCCAATCGCAAGGCGAAGGCTAAGCCTAAGGTCAAAGCTAGCCCGAGAGTAAATAAGGGTAGGAAATAGGATGCAAGGCATGAAGATCCGACTTGGGATTACCGCTAAATTAGGTGCTGTGGTGTGGGCGCTGGTCTTGGTTGTGGCCGGTGTCTTGGCTATGGGTGGTAATCAAGTGGCGCTGGCGGATAGCAACGTGGCTGACTCGGTTATTTCGGTCAAAGTTGATAAGATTACGGTTCGGATCACTCAGATCAACGGGCTGGTTTATCAGGGTGACCATCAGCTGGGTAATATTACTGCCGGGACATATACTACCAAGAACACCGTCCATCTCAGAGCTGATAAAAATGCCAGGGTGAAGATCGTGTTTGGCGGTAAAGTGCTCTGGCGTGGTGACCTGGTGGCGGGGCGACCAACTGCGGTCGAGATTGATCTGGGCGATGTGCCGCTCGGCATACACAGTCTGACCGTCTGGGCCGGTAGTGATGAGAATGACCAGCACCATAGCGAGATGTATTTTCGTCTGCATTATCTAGCCTCGGTGCCATCAATCTTGCCTGATCATAATGAGACCATGCCTCATCCTCGCTCAGGCGAAGTGTCGCTTCGAGCGCCTAGCGCCGGACTATATATCAACATCGCCGGGCGGGCATATAGCCTAGTTACTCTCGTATCACTCGGGGTTCTCTTGGTGGCGCTCGTCTCGGTCAAGGCGGCGTTGCGACGCCTCAATTGAGCTTTTGCGGGGTGCTGAGGTGGGGTAACAGCCGAAACTTCCGGTACTTTTACCAAACTTCCGGAAG
>CAJPSI010000061.1 GCA_905373275.1 Candidatus Saccharibacteria bacterium UBA1103
GGTATAATGAAACACTTTCAAGATAAACTAAAAGCATCGCCGAGGGGCGACGGCCCTCAAGCGACGCTTAAGGCGAAGCTGGGCTCGCTCAAAGCTAAACTATTCGCCACCGGACTAGCCACGGCACTCGTTGTGCTGCTTGGCTCGGGTACAGCCGGTGCCTGGGGTCCGGTGCGTAGCACCTTCACCATGAAGCATCCGGCGCATTACATTACCTTTAATTCGATCATTGATGACCCGATTTGGGGCGATGAGCGGGGCTTCACCCTGATCAAGGATGTTACCGATGTCGCCAGTGATAAGCAGAACACCGGCGAGACGGCAGCTGCTCCCAAGTATACCGAGGTAGCGACAGCAGTTAACAACCACGTCTATATGGTTAGAATGCTGGTGCATAACAGCTCGGCTGATAGGCTAAAGCTGATCTCGAATAATACTCGGGCGATGATCTCGATGCCGACTGCCAGCAGCACTGACTCGGCGATGATTCAGGGTATTGTCGCCTCGGACAACTGTAATGCCGATAATAATGGTAATAAGGGCAATACCTGTGCCGTCTGGGATGAGGCATACCTAAGGGCGGATGGTAAGTCCTTTAAAGTGGCTTATATTGCCGGCTCAGGTCGCTACTATAATAACGTTAGGAACTTTAATACCAACGGTTTTACTCTGCCTGATAGTATATTCTCTAAGGACGGTGCTCAGTTGGGCTACCAAGCGATGGATGGTAAACTCCAGGGATGCTTCCAGTATTCCGGCTATGTTACCTTCCTGATCAAAGTAACCGAGGAACAACCCAAGTTCAGCCTGACCAAGCAGGTTCGGATCAAGGGTGACAAGACTTGGCATACCAGCGTGGTAGCTAAGCCGGGGCAGACTCTGGAATATCGCTTGGAGTATAAGAATGTCGGTCAGACGACTCAGCAGAAGGTCGTCCTAAGAGACACTCTAGCTAAGCAGACCAGCTTGGTTAATGACTCGGCCAGCGGTACAGTAAGCAACCTACAAGGCACGGTCGGCGTCAACTACGTCAACGGCTCAACCATGCTCTATAACGCTAATAATCCTAAGGGAGTTAAGCAGACTAATGACAGCTGGACGACTAAGGGCTTAATGATCGGTGACTATGCGAAGGATTCTAATGCTATCGTCACCTATCAGGCGACGGCACCGGCTGAAGACCAGCTACAGTGCGGCGACAACCTGCTGGAGAACGTAGTCGTTGCTTTCACTGATGATGGCAACAAGATGTCGACTAGTCGAGTAACTGTCAAGCGTGAGTGCACACCTAACCAGCCGGGCAAACCACCTGTGCCGGGTGTCCCCTCAGCCGGTAAGGCTATCACCACGGCGGTAGTCAGCCTGACTCTATTTATCATCTGCGGCTCAATCATCTGCGTGGTGCTATCACACCAACACAAGCAGGATAAATAAGTACTCGTTCTTTGGCGCATAGCAGCTTACAAATCCCACCCCCCTGAAGGGTGGGATTTTAATGGTAATGCTTGATATAATGATAATAGCACCATGAGATCTTTTGCTAAAGAAAAAACAAATAATGATAGTGGGGTGGTCTCCGACTCCGAACAATTCGTCAGTCCGTGGCTGACTAACGGCGAGACAAAGTCTGTGGCTGAGAAGCCGCCTTTGACTCCGACATCTCTCGGCCGTACCGGCGAGAATCCTATCGACGGTCAGGCTATCAAAGAGGAAGCTGATGATACAGTAGAGCCTACTCAGCCGAAATTAGCGGAGTTATTCCTAAGCTCAATTGATGAGAAAGAAGCTTTCGATGATCATCTGCTGGAGAAATCCGGTATAGCACCGGAGCAGATTGAGACTAATCCCCATATCCAACAGCTAACCTCGGAACGTTTTGGCCGCATTGTTAGAGGCGAGATCTGCAGCACTCTGGATCAGACATATCCTCTGATGGTGCCTCAAGCGATTGACAGCCCATACTTCGTTGACACGCTAGGTCAGATAGTCGCCGATGAGACTAAGCGAGAACAGCTGACGGATAATCTAGATATTCAGCGTTATGGTGAAAGATTGATTGAGAGCACCGAATTTATCGTTTCAACCTCCGTGCCGAAAGAGGTAGTCGGCAGGTATCGCAACAAGGTGTCGGAGCTGGCTTACCGGGAGACTATCCCCGGTATGTCTAAGTATATCGGTGTACTGAAACGTCTGGGCTACCGGCCATTCCGAACTGATGAGTCTCTAGATCGACTAAACCACAGACGTCTCGGTAAGCTTAATTATTGTGTTCAACAGAATGCTCAAAAGTTAGGCTTGCTGGATCAATCAACTATTGATCGACTTTATGATCGACGTTACGATAAGTTGCTAGCCTGGGCAGAGCGGGGCGATGCATCAGAACAAATGCCAACCTGTATGATTCTGCCTAGTCTGAGACCCAGTCCGGAGAATACTGCTGCCAACTATTGGTTAGAGCAGTCAAGACGGCTGGGTGGGACTGACGCCCTGGCGATGAGTCTCGAGCGTATCCACGCCACCAGGGTACTGGCCACTGACAGTCGCCCAGCGCCGGACTTATCTGAGCTGATTGGCGAGGATGGTTTGCGCTCCGGCTTTTATCAGAGGACGCCGGGGCTACCACTCTACAATCTTGAGTACGATGGTCGAGCTGATGGGTATGACGACCAACAGTTTCTTGATGACGCAAACTTTGTGACAGTCAATCGTGACAAGCTTGATGCTCAAGGTAGGGTGATGGCTGATGTAATCGCCAGGTTAAATAATGATGACGGTGATCATGCTCGGGCGTTGCTGGCTTACCGAAAGTACATTAGCGCCAGGCAGCCGGGCGATCAAGCCGAGCTGTTTGATCAGTATGGTCAGCCAACTGACGATTTCTATAGCTTGGTATTCAACTCAAGCAAGGTAACCCCGGGTGACTTTATTGCTCCGGTTGACCCGGGTTGGCGAAATCACTATACACCACCGGAGCTGGCCTTTATCAGCTTTACTGCTGACACCGGTTTTGATCCGGCAAAGTATACATCGCCGGAAAATCGCCGGGAGCTGATCAACCAATTATTTGCACAAGGCGAGCCCAGCTCGGCACTGCTAGGCCGGATGGTTACGGGTGATACGGAGATCGTAGCGAACCAACCTCAGTTAATGC
>CAJPSI010000062.1 GCA_905373275.1 Candidatus Saccharibacteria bacterium UBA1103
CTCTATGCATCCTGCTGGGGTGCTGGGGCCTGAGGAGACCACCTGTACTACTCGTACAGACCTGGGCTATACATGGAGGGAAATTACAGACACATAGCACTATTAATAACGAGTAATCGGTGATTAGCTGAGCAGTAAGAAATGAACCGGTGCGTTGCTCTTGGTGGCTAATAGCGCTTGTGGTAGACTAAAAGGTATGAAAAGAACGAGTGGGAGACTACTAAACGACGAGCGGGGGGCGGTTAACCCGCTACTAATCTCGACTATCCTGCTGGCGATCTTTCTGGTCGTGGCAGCCGGTGGTTTCATCTGGGCGTACATGCAAATGACCGAGTGGAAGACTAACGTCCAGGCGAGAGTAGATGCGGCGGTGACCGAGGGCAAGTCACAGCAGAAGAGCGAGGATGACAAACGCTTCTTAGAGCAAGAGAAGAAGCCCTATCGGATCTACCAGGGCCCATCTGACATGGGGTCGATTCGCTTTAATTACCCTAAGACCTGGTCGGGCTACATCGCTACCAGCGACACTACTCGGCTAAACGTCTACTTCAGCCCACTGATCGTCCCGATTGTCAAGGAGGGGGTGACGCCATATGCCCTCAGGATCAGCGTGACCAATCGGTCATACGCCGAGACGGTGCGTAGCTACCAGCACTTAGTCGAGGACGGCAAAGTCAAGGTCTCGACTGTCATCATCGGTAAGACCAAAGACTTCGCCGGCTACAAGGGGGTGCGGGTTGACGGTCAGCTGACCGAAACCATTAACGGGTCGGTGGTGATCTTGAAACTGCGTGACAAGACTCTGCAGATGTTTGTCGATAGCCACGACTTCGTCAATGACTTTAATAAGACCGTGCTGGCTACGCTTAAGTACGAGCCGTAGAGTCGCATTTCCTCGCCACGCCCCACCGGGCTGTCTGAGCTAGGTGCTATACTAGTCTTAATGAGTGTGGAGGGAGCGGACTTTGGTAGTGTGGCGCTGGGGGCGGCGGCTCGTGATCTGACGGCACCGCTAGTGCTGTTGCGTCAGCTGTCTTTTCAGCTGGACGGACAACTGTCGGATGCTTCGGGTGACTCCACTGGACAAGTACTGGAGCGGTTGCGCCTGACGGTTGGTCACACGCTCAAGATATCAGAGCAGTTGCGCTTGGCGCTAAGCGAAGCGGAACAACTATCGCTTGAGCCGGTTCAGCTGAACGGTCTGTGCTGCGAGGTGGTTCGTGAGGCACAACTATTCGGTCGGCATTTTGATTGTCGGGTAGACTGCGAGCTGCCTCGTCGCACACCGGTGGCAGTAGGGAATTATCAGGCACTCAGGCTGATGCTGCTGGGCTTCTTGACTGATGCCGTTCGCTATAGTGATAGCGGCGACGTTCAGAACAGAGGGCGCATTGTCCGGCTAAGGGTGTCCGGATGCCGAAAGGGCAAAGTGTCGCTGGAGGTGCGAGACGACGGTCCCGGCTTTAACCTGGCTCAATCTCTCCGACTTGCCAGGGATCCAGCTAGTAATAATCCGACCATCAATCGCCCGTTAATGGGTTCGCTAAATCTACTATTAGCCGACCGGCTGATGCAGGCAATGAATGGTGAGCTGGCCGTCAGTCGTCGCCGACGGGGTGGTACCATCTTGCGAGCTTCTCTTGAGTCTAGCCGACAGTTGTCGCTGGTGGGAGGGCTGTGAGGTGATGGAGCAGAGCGATGTGGCGGTACTGATCTTAGAGGATGATCAGCTATATGCTCAGAGCTTGGCGGATTCACTCCGGTCATTTGACGCCGAGCTGACTAGCGCCACGACGGTCAGCCCGGTGCAGGCTATGCGCTTGGTTGATGAGCTTCGCCCCAAGCTTCTAATTGCCGATCTTCACCTTGGTAGCTACAATTTCTTGACTTTATTAAATGAACTAATTAGTTATTCAGACACCATAGCTTTACCTAAAGTTATCTTGTCTTCCTCGGCGCAGCGACTGAATCAGGCGGATATGGCGGATTACGGAGTAGTAGCTCTCTATGATAAGGCGACGTATGACTTCACCGATTTGGCGGAGCTAGCCCGAGGTATCGTCCGTGGCGGTTAGCTTGACGACTAGGGCGATCATTTTGCGTCGGACTAACTACGGCGAGGCGGATCGCATCTTGGCTATTCTGACGCCGGAGCATGGTCAGCTGGCGGTGATGGCGAAGGCGGTGCGGCGAGCCAAGTCCAAGCTAGCCGGCGGGATCGAACTATTCGCCATTTGCGAGCTGGGCTTGGTTAAAAGCTCTAGTGCCACTAACGGCATGTGGACGCTAACTTCATCTAGAATTGTCGTTTTTTACGACCAACTAATGCTAGACTATGATCGATTACAATTCGGCTATGAGGCGATCAAACAGATCAGCCGACTGAGCAGTGCGGTTGACACGCCCGAGCTGTATCAGGTGCTAGCAGGGGTGTTGGCTAGTCTAAACAGCCGCCTGATTGACCTAGGGCTAATCAAGGCTTGGTTTAGTCTGCATTTAGCCCGTCTAAAGGGAAGTGAACTCAATCTACTGACAGATTCAAACGGGATGAAGCTGGTCGAAGATGTGAGCTATGATTATGACATAGCCGAGCAGGCATTTGTCTATTTAGGTAGTGGTGGACGGTATGATACCGAGACGATCAAGTTGCTCCGTCTACTCAGCGCTAATCCGGCGTCAATTTTAACCAGGCTCAAGATAGAGAATGAGACAGTGCTGACTAACGCCTTATATTTGGCTAGCCTAGCTGAACAGAGCGGATAGCTATGCGCTCTATGACATCAAAGCAAAATCTGTAATTTCCCTCCACGCATAACTCTTTGACGTATGAGCAGTACAGGTGGTCTCCTCAGGCCTGGCGACGGTAGCGATTACCACTGGCAATTACTAGCTTACTGCTATATCAACAGCCTTCGTCAACCACACTG
>CAJPSI010000063.1 GCA_905373275.1 Candidatus Saccharibacteria bacterium UBA1103
TGAGATGTTTATTGGTCCATACGAGCTGGATGCCATTTGGAATACCGGCGGGATTGGTGGAGTCTATCGCTTTCTTAATCGGTGCTGGAGTTTGGTACAGGAATATCTGGAGGCAAAATCTGCCGACAAGCTGGTCGAGCTTGATAAGACGACTCAGCTGGAGTTGCTGCGTACCGAACATGCCGCAATCAAGAAAGTAACTGAGGATATCTACGGGGCGCAGTTTAATACTGCTGTCTCCACCTTGATGGAGCAATAAACATCTCATAGGTTCTCAATGTATCCGCCCCGTAGCCGCTATCAATCACGTCAAGCGGGTCTATCACATTCCCCTTGCTCTTACTCATCTTAAGCCCGTCCGGAGCATTGATGTAGCCATTGTATAAGAGCCTCTTGACCGGCTCACTAAAGCCTAGGTAGCCATGGTCGGCAAAGAACTTCGTCCAAAACCGAAAGTACAGCAGATGCGCCACCGCATGGTCGCCCCCCACATAATAATCAAGCGGACACCAATAGTCAGCCTTGTCTTTGTCCCACGCCCGCTGATTATCCCCGGCGCTGGTATAGCGGAATAAATACCACGACGAACAGGCGTAGCTATCCATCGTGTCAGTCTCCCGTTTGGCCGGACGACCACACTTGGGGCAAGCTACATTAACCCATGACTTGACCTTGGCTAGAGGTGACTGACCGTCGCCCGACGGCTGATAGTCATCAATATCAGGCAATTTAACCGGCAGATCTTCCTCCGGCACCGGCACTTCACCACAATGCGGACAGTGGATTATCGGTATTGGCGCCCCCCAATAGCGCTGGCGAGAGATCAACCAGTCACGCATTTTGTACGTCACCTTACTACGCCCGATACCCCGCTCCTCCAGCCAAGCGACAATTTGCTCCCTGGCATCACTAGTTGAGACACCATTGAAATCACCGCTATTGATCAAAGTACCTTCACCATCATAAAAGTCGATCAGGTCGTCATCGTCGATATCTTCAGTCGGATCAATCACCTTGACAACCGGCAGCTTGTACTTCCCGGCGAACTCATAATCTCGCTCGTCATGAGCCGGCACAGCCATGACCGCCCCTTCACCGTAATTACCCAGCACATAGTCGGCGATCCAGATAGGCATCTTCGCTCCGGTAGCAGGGTTAATAGCATGGGCTCCCGTGAAGACACCTGTCTTCTCCTTATCACCCTGGCGCTCAATCTCAGATCGGCGCATTGCCTGCTCGCAATAAGCCGACACCGAGTCCTTTTGCTCGTCGGTCGTTATCTCCCTAACTAGCTTGTGTTCGGGTGCCAACACTAGGAAGGTGGCACCAAATAGCGTATCAGGACGGGTAGTGAAGACCTTAATCAAATGGTCGGACCCGTCAACCGCAAACTCCACCTCGGCGCCCTGGCTCCGTCCGATCCAATTGCGTTGCATCGTCTTGACTTTAGCCGGCCAGTCGATCCGGTCAAGCTCGTCCAGTAACTCATCAGCGTAATCAGTGATCTTAAAGAACCACTGCTTCATCTTCTTCTTTTCAACTTCACTGCCACAGCGCCAGCACTTTCCACCCTCAACCTGCTCGTTGGCTAGAACTGTCTTGTCGACCGGACACCACCACTGATAGCTCTCTTTGCGGTAAGCCAGCCCATGCTTGTATAGTTGCTCGAAGCACCACTGTGTCCAACGATAATACTCCGGAGCAGATGTGTTAATCTCTCTGCTCCAGTCTACCGCCATGCCTAAGCGCTGATACTGCTTCTTAAAGTTAGCGATATTTTGTGTCGTCGTTACCTTGGGCGAGGCGCCGGTCTTGATGGCGTAATTTTCAGCAGGTAGCCCAAAGTTATCCCAGCCAATTGGTCGCAACACATTGTATCCCTGCTGGCGATAGAAACGAGCCAGCACATCAACGATCGTAAAGTTGCGGACGTGCCCTACATGTAGACCAAGACCCGAAGGATAGGGGAACATCTCGGCCACATACATCTTTGGTCGGCTAGCGTCTCCGTCAACTGCCCGATAAGTCTGCTCCTCCTGCCAGATTCGCTGCCATTTCGCCTCGACTTTTATAGGATCATACCGCTTCATTCACTCCTCCTCCAGCTCTTCCTCGTCATGTTTACCTAGCCCGGTAAACCAATCCTGTTTACGTTTCTGCCATTCTTCATCTTGGCGCACCAGCTTCGCCGCATCGTTACCATCTCTCAGCAGCACCTTAGTCGCCTCCTCGGCATAGACCCGGTCTTGCGAGCCTTTGATTAGCACTACCGCCCCTTCCTTCAGTACTTGGCTGGCAAAGGTGCCGGCTGAAACAGGGTCAGCAAAAGTTCTGGTCTGACAGCCATTCTTCCTGGCCGCTAATGCTAACTGCTGGTTGGCCATATCGCCAATGGTAATAACCCAATCAAGCATTGACGGATCACAAAAAGAACCGACTTGCTGATGAGCTGATAAAGCGTAGTTGCCCAGCTCGTTCATCGTACCCAGAATAGCCACTCGCTGTGGCGCTTCTATCTGATAAAGAGTCTGCAAGGCTGCAATCGCCGCAATGGGTGACGAATTGTAGGTATCATCTATCAGGGTTGAATTACGTCGACCGGGTAGAGGATTCATCCGTCCCGGTACAGGACGGAATTTCTCTATATTAGCTACCAGCTCACTCACCGGTACACCCATCCGCAAGCCAACTGTCACGGCAGCGCAAGCCGACTTAAGCATATGATTACCCACCACATGCAAAACAGCTCTAATCGGCTGGCTTAGCTCCGGTGCAGTAAAAACAACCTCATAGCCGGCCAGTGGCGACCCCGCCGATCACATCTACCTGATACTGCCCGCCATCTATGC
>CAJPSI010000064.1 GCA_905373275.1 Candidatus Saccharibacteria bacterium UBA1103
AGTTAATGCAGCGCCTACCTGATTATCAGAAGCATTTTGTCGAGTTGTCTCAGTCGGCCGGTTTTCCGGCATCTCTAGGCAGGCTGAGCGGCGAAGAGGTGAATGAGTACTTTGATGACAAAGGAGCGACGCCGGCGCTATGGCAGTACGCTTTTAAGCGGGGTGACTATAATCTGATCATAGGACAGAATCGGGACAGCCTAGATGATCTCGGGCTGGACGATAAACAGCTAGTGACACTCAGAGCATATGACACTGTCAGTGACCTGAAAAATTGCGAGCTGACCGGGGTCTTGAAAGATTATCTTGATCATCATTACGATGAGATTACCCCTGAAGCCTTAGCTCAATTGCCCGGTCTTTTAACTAAGCTTAGCCGGTCTAACGCCAGCGAAGTGGCGGAACATGCAGCGGAGTTTGCCGGTGTTTTACTGGATGGCGATCTTGCTAAGGCTCCTGAGAAGCTGGCACAAATCGAACAAATATTTTTACACAATCATCTACCGTATGTGGGGAAGGTTTATCTGGTCTTTCGGGCGATGCATCCGTCGCTCGACTTAGAGACTAATTTTGAGTATGCAGGGCATTTCGGTAGCGATAGCCGGATCAGCCCCGTCCTCCAGCAAGCTACCGGCGATCTGAAGAGTGGCAAGCTGGATCAGATGCTGAATAGTCGAGACGTCATCATACTCTCGGACTTGCTTAGGGCTTCGTTCAGCTCAAACAATCGCTCCATCCGAGAATACTTGGATACTCTGAAAAACGGTCAGGCTTTACTCGATCGGTTAGGCTCGGGCGAGCTGGATTGGGATACCTTTAACCAGCCGACTAACCTAATGGATAAGGACACTAAAGCTAATTACGACACTCTCAGTACCTTCGCTTGGCATCTAGCCACTATCTATAACAGCACCTTACCCGGCAAAGAACATCCCTACCAGCTGATTCATCAGCAAACAGATCGGTCGAACACCGAAAACCAACTGGACCGCCCCAACTCCCTTCAAACCGACTTCACCAACCTAACTAGCCTGATCAAACCCAACAGCCGATACACCCTGGCTGACCGAGCCGTCCGCTACTTCGCTCACTTCGTCGGTATCGAGGACTTAGCTGGTGCTGAACGATACATGGATGATGCAGTTAAGGAGGCAGATGCCAGAAACCGCAAAACAGCTGAATACCTTGCTACTACGAAGGAGCCTAAGCTCCAGCCCGGTGACTTGGTCAAAGGTATGGGCGGATGGAGTAGTTATGGTATCAGCAACCTGGATAACATTATGCAGAATGGAGCCACTTCAAGGAGTTTTTGGGTGATGCCTCTTGGACTGATACTACACCTCTGGACACTGACTTAAGCATAGTGCTGGCTAAAGCGATCCGAGACGGTACGGTGAGCGACACCCTCAAACACGTCTTTGCCTATACTTTTGGTGGTGGACTGTGGTCGGTTCTGAAAAGAGAGAACGCCAACGGTAAGAGTAGCTTTGTGGTCACTAGATCCGGACAAGACAACGCCAGGGAAGCCGATGTCGTTCAGGCAAGGAAAGAGGGGAAGCCGGAAGCGTATTATATCGGTTTTGATCACCCCGACCATTATGGTATTCGCGTCGGCTTTAGCATGAGTCTAGTTAGTTTCTTTATCGCCGATGACACTAAGATCAAGGATCTCTTTGATGACCCTAGCGACGCTCGCAGCGACTCCACGCCGGTCTCCGAAGTCACCAAGCTGGAAATTGCTCTCAATGGCTTCTATATTCCGATAATTGACAGAGATAGCGAAGAGCTTATCTTCACTCCGGATGACTATGACAAGATGCGCCAGCAGATGTCCGGCCTCAGCTACTACCGCACCGGTGACTATCAGTTTGCCCCGGAGGACGAGCTGGAGCTCCCTTCTACCAATGTCGGTAAGTCTGTTATTTCCAGTACTAGCACCATCATCAGCGAGCTTCCGGCCGGCATGGCCGAGACCGACCGTAAGCATGAAGTGATCAACCAGGCAATCAAGCAAGCTATTACTAATATCCCTGAGCTAAACCTCAGCTACAAAGACTACCTGGATGGTGATCTGACAGAGAACATAGTCGAGATGATCGATACCGGCTCTACCGGTAGACAAACTAACGCTCCCGGCTCCGGTGACTTTGACTACCTGGCTAGGCTGGATAGAAGCATCCTTAATGACTCAACTAAGAAACGGCAGATCACTGACGCCCTCCTCGCCGCCTTTGGCAAGGCGGATGAAGTCAACGGCACGAGCAATCAAATAGACAACTTAGATCATAATGAAGATGGAGAAGGTGAAGGCGAGGCGGGTCAGGCAGACAATAAAAGTCGGATAGTCAATGGCAACCTCCGCCTCAAGCAAGTATCCATCAATGGGTTAGCTGAACCGGTTGACATTGACATTACCTTTGCTCAGAAGACCAACAAAGTCCAATACCCGACCGATGCTGCATTAGCTGACCGACTAAGTAACATCAAGCAACAGTCAGAGACTAAATACCAACAAGTCCTGGCTAACATTATCTATGCTAAGCAGTTCCTCAAGGCTGCCGGTGCCTATAAACCAAGACGCAGTCCCGAGGCAAAGGGAATAGGTGGACTAGGCGGTGTCGGTATCGAGAACTGGGTTCTGCAGCATGGTGGTTCATTTAAACAAGCTGCTAGAGACTTCCTGGCTGTAGCCGACAACTGCTCCAGCTTTGAAGACTTCTGTGCTCACTACCCGGTCTGGGACTATGGTGAGAATCACAAAGGCATTCGCAGTAAGCCCCACGACAACTTCGTCGCCGACAA
>CAJPSI010000065.1 GCA_905373275.1 Candidatus Saccharibacteria bacterium UBA1103
CGCTATCTCAGCTCAAGCCTCGTGCCGAATGGGTTGGTGCTAAGCAATCGGTAGCTAGCGAGGAGGTAAAGTAATGGTTAAGTATCATGAATTGGAATCACCGGTCAACAAGGATCGTAAAAGGGTCGGTCGAGGTATTGGTTCGGGCTATGGTAAAACAGCCGGACGGGGTACTAAGGGGCAGAACGCCCGTTCCGGTAAGAATAAAGCTCCCCTGACTACCACCGGCGAGACGGGGCATATTCGTCAGTTGCCGAAGAAGCGAGGCTTTAAGAGTCGTCGAGTACCGGCTCAAGTCGTTTACGCCGATCAGCTAAATAATATCAAAGCCAAGGTGATAAATAACGAAGCGCTATACGAGGAAGGGCTTATAGCTACGCCGTTCCACGCCGTAAAGGTGATAGCTCGGGGCGAGCTAAATTGCAAGTCTGATGTTCAGCTAGCCGGCATGTCAGCATCGGTGCAGGCTCAGCTCAAGCAAAATGGCGGCACTTTCACCAGGACTGCCGTGCCTCTGCCGACTTCCACTAAGGCAGTTGATACTACAGAAGCTACTGCCTGACGAGTAAGACTGACCGCTCTCGTTTTAAGTCCATCTGGGTTACAGGTGGGCTTATTCTATTTGGCGCCATTTGCCGGCGGGAAGATTGTCGGGTAGATCGTAATCACCGAACTTAGTGCGATGCAAGCGAACCGTCTGATAACCCAGGGCGCTAAAAGTTCGTCGGATCTGGCGATTGCGCCCCTCACTCATGGTGATCTGCCAGCAGGTTCGGTCGGAACTTAGCTGACTAAGTGTTAGACGGGATAGACCGTCCGCAAGCTCAAGGCCGAAGTCGTTAATCATCTGCCGGTGCACTAATGATAGAGGTCGGTCTAACTGAACCTGGTACTGTTTCTGTTTAGCGTGTCTGGGGTGGGTTAATAGCTGGGTTAAGTCGCCATCATCCGTTAGTAAGATGAGGCCACTGGAATCTTTATCAAGCCGACCGACCGTTTTAAGAGCTTGGTACTCCGGTGGTAAGAGCTGATAGATAGTCTGAACATTCTCTGCCTGGGCTCGACGTGAACAAACGTAGCCAATAGGCTTGTTGAGAAGTAACAGGGTCCGTTTGACGGGTAGTCTTAACTCAGTGCCGTCAAGCTGTACGGTGTCGCCGGCACAGACAGGCCGGCCGATCTGAGCCACTTGACCATTTACCTTGACTCGATGCTCGCTAATGATCTGATCAGCCTGGCGGCGTGATAGACCGGTCGCTCTAGCGATAAATTTATTGAGCCGAGAAGGGGTCATTACTTAGACTGATTTGGCTGGTTGCCGGGGAAGATATTGGGGGTGGCGGTACCGTTATCTAGACCGGCTAAGATAGAGTCTACATCCAACTTCGGTCCGGTAGAGATGTGTCCCGGCAATGGGGTGATTGACCGCTCGCCGCCGGCGGAATTCGCCAAGCTGGTACCGGAAGCGAAGCTAGGCACTGATTGGTCGGACGCATCGCTCTGACCGGCTACGTTCGGTTGCTGGATGAAGCTGGCCCTCTGAATAGTAGGCGGTTTAGTCGACTGATCAGGTATTGGTGGCACCGGGGGTTTGGGCGGTAGGGTGATTTGGTCGGTAGCCGGCGTAGTTGGCTTGGCTATGCCGGGATTACCCGAGACAGGCTTGGTGGAAGGACTGACGAGAGGAGCAGAGAGTGACGGCTGAAAGGTGGCGGTGGTCGGCTGCGGTGCTACGCCATGAGTTAGCTCACCGGAGGGAGAGATGGTGATGGCTGTCGATGAGAATGGCTTAGCCGGCGACTCAGACTGAGGGGTCGAGCTATCATCTGTTGTCAGAGATTTATCATCCACTCGATCTACCGAAGGGACTTTGAGCGGCCGATCCGGTAATTCGCTAGCTTGTCCAACAACTTGGTCGGGATTGGTCGCCTGCAATGGATTAAAGGCTGATTGGTGGTTACTCGGGGCAAAGGGGTTGTTAGATACACCGGGGTTGTTGAGTCTGTTGCTGGCGTTGGGCTCGGTCGTCTCGGCTGATGTGGTGGCGGTTTGATCCGTTTGGTCTGAAGGCGAGCCGTCTGTATCATCTGTTGCGCTTGACTCAGCTGGATCGGGCTGATCTGAGGCTGCGGGAGAGGTGGCTTGATCAGTACCGGCACTCTCCGGTGCTTCTGTCGCGCCGGTCTGACTGTCCGTGGGCTCGACTTGGGTCGGCTCGGGCTTTGCCTCAGTGTCACCGGCGCCATTAAGACCCAGGGAATCTTCCAGCTGAGAAATACTCCGTGGATTACCGTCATTTAAGACTTCGTGGACAGTCCGGACGATGTCCTCTATGCCAACTTGCGACTTGATTAGATAGCGATCCGCTCCCAGCCGGTTGCCTCGCTCACGCTGCTTCTCTGAGCTGAGAGCAGTGAGCATGATGATGGGGATATTCTTGGTGCTGTCATTGCTTCGTAGCAGATCAAGCATCTCGAAACCGCTGATCTTGGGCATCATGACGTCGCTGACGATCAAGTCAGGTTTCTCGCCAATAGCTACTGCCAGTGCCTCTTCGCCGTCACCGGACGATATCAGTGTGTAGCCCTCGGCCAGCAATCTTACGCTGTAGATTTCTCGTAAACTTTTGTCATCTTCGACTAGTAATATTTTTGTCACTTTCCCAACCCTTATTAACTATAAAACTTATGCTTAATTATAACCTATGACTCCTGCCGGCGCAAGGCATCTTGACGCTCCCGACGTCGTTTGATTTCTTGAGCCTTCTGAACTATCTCATCAGA
>CAJPSI010000066.1 GCA_905373275.1 Candidatus Saccharibacteria bacterium UBA1103
GTAGTCTCGGCTAATCCGTCGTAGTTTTCTAGAAATAACCGGTGGTCTGCCATAAAGTCGGTGACCCGATTGATAGTCATATCCCCAAAGTATCCTACTTCAGCATCTAATTCGTCGGGCTCTCGAGCGTATTCGTTCTGGGATAGATCCAGAGCCTGTTTAATGGTGTAGTCTCTGGTTGTTTGCTCCATCGCCATTAGCTTATCTGCCAGCTCTTTGCTTGCTAGCTCTTCGTCCTCAATGATGGCTTCGATGAGCTCAGTAGCGACTTCTCTTGTCTCTTGTTGTTGCTCAGGCGTGAGAGTAGCTGCGATTAGGTCGTCTAAAGAGCTAATGCTGCCGCCTTGGTCGTCGGACAGCTCGACTTGCTCAGTTTGGTTCTCCTCTTTAGGTCTATCGGTGAACGCAGTAGCTAGCCCACCCAGCTTCAACCAGATAGATGACAGATCGGACAAGTCGATTTCCGCCGAAGTGTTGGCGGGTGCCCAATCATCGTCTTGCTTGTCGTTAGAGAGGTCATATGAGTTTGATTCTTGCTGAGCTGATTCCATTTTCTTCTTTGCGTATACTTGGTCACTGATTATAATAGCATGATTATTCCCCGGTCAAGCTGAAAGCATGACCGTCGGCTTGGTCGGTGGACGTTCCTGTATGTTTAGCTGCCATGGTGTTCGGAAATAAGCAACCGTCAGTTCCGTGTTTAGCCCGGTTCCACGTTATACTTCTTACGGTAGGCCTCATCATCAATCAAGGTGATCGGTACGCCGAAGTAGCGGGCGAACTTCTTGCTATTCTCATTGATGTCATCAATGCTGGAGCCGTGAACGATGATATGTGATGGTTGCAGGCGACCGTTCTTAGCCCCAGGTTCACTCGACATGCGAGAGAGACCGACTTCGTTATAGTTCAAATGTCTGTTGTGTGTCAGCCGATCAAACTTACGCATCAATTCGTCACAGGTGGTGAATTGTATGTTGAACATCTTTAGTTCCAAACTGCCTCGTAGATAGCCATCATTCGGTGCCATAGCCACGATGCCACCGGGCTGAATATGATTGAAGCCCAGTAGCACCTGAGAACTCTCATTGCTACCAACCTGCAGATAATTGTGGCAATGTCTCTCGTCGATGCAGCTGGTTGAGATAGTGGCAGAGCCTTGAGCGGTGTTCCAGATGCCGGGATCGTTGATCAGAGCATGGAAGACATCAGGGCGAAGATAGTGTCCGTAGATGGTGTGACTAAGCATCTTAAATGGAGCACCGGTCAGCTTGACCACTTCAATGGCGCCTTTAGGATTGTCCTCCTCTATAGTGAGATGCTCTATTCCCTCGCCTGTCGCCTCCAGGTCAATCAACGACTTATTCCAGTCATCGGTGATGTAGCGACGGAGCTTATTTTCAAGATCAGACCCCGCTCCTTCAAGCTTAATGATCTTGGCCACACCGCTCTCATCTTCTACCGGCACACAGAGAGGTGAACTGGCGATAGCCTGAAGCAGCTTCTCGGTAGCCACGCCATTAGTGGCGGCGCTATCGGAAGATACGTACTCTTCCCGCCTCTCATCGTACTCAAACTCAACGGCGCCCCAGTCGTCGTAACCGGCGGGCACATACTCTCGTCGTTCTACATCATACTCAAGCCCGAAGTTGCGGGGATCAACCTTGCGAAACAGATCTATGACTGCTTCATCATCGGGAGTCAAGACTTGACGACGACGGAGCGTCTCCAGATCAAAGTAATTAGCATTATTACAGCCATCAAAGTCAGATAGCATGATGAATGAGATAGCCTTGTAGGCATCTCTGACATCGTTACTCACCAGATCGCCGTCGGCTCGCTCAGCGACGACGACTAGGTAGTTTTCCAGTTCCTCGACCGTCTTGATGCCATAAGGATTTCCCGTCTGTAAGACGAGGTTGAGGTACCTCCTTGTATCTTCATCGAGCCGGCTAACACCGGCTAGTTCATTAAAAAGCTGCCTGGCTTCTTGGTGTTCCTCAGCCAGTACGGCGTAATTGACCATTCTAGGTCGATCGCCGTCAAATAGATCGAAGCGACTCAGTGTGTCCAGGTGCTGACGCACTTGTTTGATCGACTCTTCATCCATCGCACTTAACAATTTATCGGCACGACAGTCGTATAAGACTAGATCACCGAAATATTCCTCGCCCAGGATAGTATCCTTACCCTGGATGTGAGCATCAATTACCGACTCTCTATTCACCAGGTTAGCTAAAGGGTATTTATCCAGGAAGCTGCTAGCCCGCCGACTCAGCTCGACAAGCTCATCGACGGTGGTTATATCAGATGCATTGACAGACTTAAAGAAGGTACCTAGAGCACCTTTCTGCTCCCACTCTCGGTATATATCCAGTACTTTCTTTTGATTAGGACCCAGAATATCTAGGATTTCCGACGTTAGAGGCATATTCTTTAGGCATTTGACAGCTTCGACGGCCCTGTCGCCGTCGCATAGTATGGGCGCCCCGGCTAGTTGGTCGTAATAGCTTTGGTCAGGAATACCGTCCTTGAAACACTCATAAAGATCGCTATCTCGCAGTCTATCTGGATTGGTGCTTGTGTCAATCCATAGCGATCGAAAGGAGTCGATATC